>JBIIGZ010000044.1:0-20780 GCA_044236185.1 Roseomonas sp.
CAGGCCCAAGGCCAAGTGCCCCGCGCGCATAGGGTTCCTGCATCGCGAGCAATAGCGCCGCCAAGCCCGCCACCGCGCTTTCGCCCGCCACAATCGGCGGCGTCTGATGCGCCAGCAGCTTCATGCATTCCACGGCGCTTTCATCTGACACGGACATGAAGGCAAAGGCGCCGCGTTCCAATTCCTGCCAGGCGAGCAAGGAAGGCTCACCACAGGCAAGCCCGGCCATCAGGGTATCAAGATCGCCCGGCACGGTGACGGGCTCGCCAGCCTCTGCACTCGCCAGCAGGCAATCCGCCTTGTCGGGCTCGGCGACAATTACTTTCACGCCCGCACCAAACCGCGCACGCATTTGCACCGAAACCGCGGCTGCGACGCCGCCAACACCGCCCTGGATGAAAACATGCGTCGGCGCTTCGCTGATTTGGTCCGCGGCTTCATCCGCCATCAACCGATAGCCCTGCATCACATCGCGCGGCACTTCCGTATAGCCGGGGTAGGAGGTGTCGGAGACGACAAACCAGCCATTCGCCTCGGCCTGCTTCTGCGCTTCACGCACGGCGTCATCATAATTGCCCGGCACCACGCGAATGGCCGCGCCATACTTGGCAATGGCATCGCGCCGGCCTTGGCTGACTGTCTCATGCACGAAAATCACGCAAGCCGCGCCAAAACGTTGCGCGCCCCAGGCGACAGACCGGCCATGATTGCCATCGGTGGCGCAACAAACGGTGATCTTCGCGGTTGCATCCTTGTAGCGGCCTTCGATCAGATCGGCGCTGGTTGCCTCCCGCGCCACATCGCGTTTGGCGAGTTCCGCTTGCAGCACCCGCATCACCGCATAAGCGCCGCCCAGCGCCTTGAAGGAAGCCAGGCCAAAGCGCGCAGCCTCATCCTTGTAATGCAGGCGTGCGACGCCGGTGGCCTTGGCGATGGCATCGAGTGCGACCAGCGGGGTTGGTGCATAGCCCGGCCAGGTCCTGATTTCCGCCTTGGCGCGGGCATAGCCGCCTTCGGGCAGCACGGCGATCCCCGGCACGCCATGGTTGCGGTTCATGAAATAACGGAAAGGGCGCTTTTCGATCATGCCCCCATATTGCGCCCTTCCGCGCCGCGCGCCAAACCTTGCACTGTAACGGGGGGGCTAGGGCGATGCGGATCACCATTCTGGGCGGGGCTGGCTTTTTGGGGCGGAAATTGGCGGCGCGGCTGGCCAAGGATGGTGCGCTTGGCGGGCGGGCTATCACCGGCCTGACGCTATTCGACCTTGCCGCCCCTGCCACGCTTCCCGCACCCTTCCCGGTGACCTGCCTTGGCGGCGATGTGGCCGACCCGGCTGCAGTTGCCGCCGCCATCCCGGCGGGGACCGAAGTGGTGTTTCACCTGGCTGCGGTGGTGAGTGCTGCTGCTGAGGCCGATTTCGATCTCGGCATGAAGGTCAATTTGCATGGCACCTTGGCGGTGCTGGCCGCCTGCCGCGCGCTTGGCACCAGGCCGCGCGTGATTTTCACCTCCTCTGTCGCGTCTTTCGGTGGTGGGCAGGATGCGGTGGTGCCCGATGATGGGCGGCAAATCCCGACCAATTCCTATGGCGCGCAAAAGGCGATTGGCGAATTGCTGCTGCATGACGCATCACGCCGCGGCTTTATGGATGCGGTGAACCTCCGCCTGCCAACCGTGATGGTGCGCCCCGGCCGGCCGAATAAGGCGGCATCATCCTTCGTTTCCGCGATTGTGCGCGAACCCCTTCTAGGACTTGAGACGAATTGTCCGGTGCCGGATGATTTCGCTGTCTGGATTTGTTCCCCCCGCGCCACGATTGAATGGTTCCTGTACGCAGCCGCGATGGATACCGCGCCGCTTGGTTTGGACCGCGGCATCAACCCGCCCGGCCGCAGCCTGACGGTCGCGAAAATCCTGAGTGCCCTGGAACAGGTGGCCGGCAAAGCCGCGCGGGAGAAGGTGGGCTTCGTCTTCGACAAGGAAGTCTTTGACATTGTGAAGGGCTGGCCCGGCGCCTTTGCCGCGACGCGTGCACGCCGCCTTGGCTTCAAGGAACAGGAACCGATGGAGGAGATCATCCAAGGTTTTATCGAGGATGATCTGGCCGCAACGAAAGCGGAAAGGGGCCTGTAACGCGCCCCTTATTTCTTCGCGGTAAAGCCGCGAAACATCTCAAGCAGCGCCACCACATCGCGCCCGCGATGGCCACTTGCCAGTGCCTGCGCCATCAATTCGCGCACCGCTGAGGTGGCTGGCGTTGGCTGGCGCAAGGCGCGCCCGAAATCAATGGCGAGTGCCAAGTCCTTTTCGCCCAGTTCCATCTTGAAGCCGGGATCAAAATCATTCTTGAGCGCCTTCGGAAAGCGCTTGGTGAAATGAAAAGACCGCCCGCCGCTTTGGGAGAGCACCTGATAAAGTGTTTCCGGCGCGACACCGGCCGCCTCGCCCAACGCGAAGGCTTCGCAGGCAATCAGCACATTGCCCATGGACATCATGTTATTGACGAGCTTCACCGCCTTCGCGGTGCCGACCGGCCCGGTATGGGACCAGGATTGCCCAAGGCTTTGCAGCACGGGTTCTGCGCGGCGGATATCGGCCGCATCGCCGCCCACAATCAGCACCAATTCACCACGAAGTGATTCCATCGGCCCGCCGCTGACAGGGCAATCCAGTACGGCGATACCCTTTGCGGCAGCGGCGGCGGCGATTTCGCGCATCGTGTCTGGGTCAAGGGTTGAAAGCTCGATGATCAGCGTGCCGGGTGCTGCCTGATCCACCAGGCCACCAGGCGCGAGCCAGGCAGATTTTGCGGCGGCAGGATCGGGCAGGCTGGTCAGCACCACGGGGCGGCCGACGAGCGCGGCTTGCACCGTATCGGCAACCGCGATCTGGCGTTCGGCCAATTCCTGGCGGCGCGCTGGGTTGATGTCATAGCCCAGCACATCGAAACCCTGTTCGGTAAGGCGGGATGCCATATTCGCCCCCATTTGCCCCATGCCAAAAACCGCAATCCGTTCCTTCATTCGCGCTCTCCGCCAGATTTTTCCCGCATGGGTGGGAGTGTCTCGCAATCGGCGGCGGCAGACAAGCAAGCGCGCTGCGCTTGTGGCGCCATCCCTTCAACCAATAAGTCCGTAAAACGCCAGGATCAGCAGCATCAGCGCAATGCCTGCCACCGGCCAGGGGCGTGTTGCGTTTTCCAACCCGACAACCATGCGCGCCGCCGCATCGCGCAGTAGTGATCCGCGCTCGGCAAACACCAAAATATCGCCCGGCGGTACCTCTGGCACGCGCGGGAAGATGCGTGTCCAAAGCAGCGCGAAAACCGCCCCGGCCAAGACCGGCGCGATGGTCGTGATGCTCCACAAATCTTCTGGCGCCTTGCTGGTCACGACGCCATAAACTGCCCAAGGCAGCACCAGCGCCGCCAGCGCCAAAACCAACCACGGCCCGCCAAGGCCCCAATGGAGTTTTGCAGCCGGCGCTTCCAGCATCGCTGCACGCAGCCTTTGGACAAAATGCAGCATCAGCGCGGTTGACCCGAAGGCGGAAAGCATCCCTGCCATGGCGGCCAGCCCAATGCCGAGTTCCGGCTTGACCGCTGCCTTGGCGAGCGCCCCGCCGGTGGGTGGCAGGCCGCCAAAGCCAAGTGCCAGCAAAAGGGCCAGCGGCAGTACCAGCGCCCGTCCTGCCGGGCCGCTGGCAAGCGCCAGACCAACACCCAGAAACAACGCCCCCTTCGCCAGCATGTGATGTAGCGCATAAAACGCCGCGTGGATTGGTGTCTCCGCCAGCCCAAGCGTCAGCCCCATGCCAAAAACCGCTGCCACCACGCCCATTTGACTCACGCTGGAATAGGCCAGGATGGTTTTCGGGTTGCGCTGCGTGAGGCCCATCGCAACACCCCAATAGGCCGTTGCAAAACCAAGGGCGGCGAGCAGCGCACCATCGGCCACCGGTGCACCATCAAAGGGCAGAAAGCGGATCAGCCCGATCACGCCGGCTTTGATGATGGCACCACTCAGCACCGCGGAACCGGGCGCTGGCGCCGCCGGATGCGCGATCGGCAGCCAGACATGCAAGGGCATCAGCCCCATCTTGAGCCCGAAGCCAAGGATGAGCAGCAGCGCGATAACGGGCCCGCCCGGCGTTGTGCGCAGCACGGGGGCAACATCGGCAATCGCCAAACTTTCAATTCCGGCGCGGCCATGCAGCAGCGCAAATGCCAGCAGCAGCGCAATTTCGCCGACCACCGCAAGCAGCAGATAAAGCCCACCCGCGCGCCGCGCCTTTGCGGTGCCATCATGCGCAACCAGGCCGAAGGCCGCGAGGCTCACGACCGCGAAAGCCAGATAGAAGGTCAAAAGATCGCCCGCGATGAAAACGCCAAGGCAGCCCGCAAGCGTCAGCAGCCACCAGGCAGCGAAGCGCTTCGCCCTGGGCCCTGTGCCCATCTGCGCGCGGGCGAAGACGCCGGCGGCACTCCAGAGCAGCGCCGCACCGCCCAGCAGCAAGGCACCCGGCGCATCCAGCAGCAAGGTGATCCTGATGCCGCCAGGATAGAACACCAGCGATGTCCCGATCGCCAAGGGCGCGATCAGCAATGCCGGCAAAGGCGCCAGCCAAAGCGCGCCCATCACGTGCCCGCGTGTCACCGGCGAAATAAGCGCCAGCAGCATCAGCGCGGGCAGCAGTGGCACAAACGGCAGTAGCAAATTCATGGCGCGATCACCGGCTGGCCAATCTGCGCCAAGCCCAGCATCCAAAGCGGCAGCAGCCCAAGTGCCATGGACAGCAGCGCAAGCACCAGCACCGCGCCTTCCTGCAAACGCGACACGGGGCGCGGGGCGGCACCCGGCGCGGCTGGCGCAAGGGCAGCAGCAACAAGGCGATAGACATAACCACCTGTCAGCAGCCCACCCGCCAATATCACCAGCGACCACCACCATTGCCCGGTATCCACTGAAGCGCGCAGCAGCATCCATTTCGCGGTGAAGCCGCCGCTTGGTGGCACACCCATCAGCGATAGCCCGCCAATCGCAATTGCCAGCACGGCCATAGGCGCAGCGCGCGCCGCACCACCAAGCCCCGCGACCCTGTCCTCACCAATGGAGTGCACAATCAGCCCGGCAGCCAAAAACATCGCCGCCTTGGCGAGCGCGTGAGAGGTCGCCTGCAACATGCCCCCCATCCAGGCGCGCGCTGCCGCATCAGGATCGCCCGCCATGAGCAGTGGAAACATCAGGAACAGATAGCCGATTTGCGCGACAGTCGAATACGCGATCAGCGCCTTCAGCTTTTCCTGCCTGAGTGCCACCACGCTACCCACGAGGATAGCTGCCGCACCGAGGGTCGCGAGCAATTCCGCCCCCATCACGGGCGGGCCAGGCAGCACCCAGAACCAAAGCCGCACCAGCAAAACAAAAGCGCCCTTGACCACAAGCCCGGACAGCAGGGCGGAACCTGCCGGTGGCGCCCCCGCATGCGCCGGCGGTAGCCAAAGATGCAAGGGAAACACTGCCATCTTGGCAAGCAACCCAACCGTCATCAGCGCGCCAGCGAGGCGCGTTGGCGCATCGGCGCGCGTATTGCCGGCAAGCAAGCCGATATCAAGCGTGCCATAGGCGCCATAAATCAGCGCGCAGCCCAGCAGATAAAGCACTGACCCGAGCAGCGCGAAAAGCAGGTAGCGAAGTTCTGCCTTGAATTGCGAAGGCCGCCCATCAAGGCAGGCGAGTGCCAGGGCGGTGAAGGTCAACATCTCCAGCGCCACAAACAGGCTGAACAGATCGCGCGCCAGAAAGGCAACCGCAAGGGATGCTGCAAGTGCCGGCAGCAGGCACCAATAGGCAAAGGCAGCGCGCCCGCCGGTTTCCCAGGATGGCGTTGGATAGGCAGCGCGGCCGAAAAGCCCGGCAGCCACCAGAATAATCGCAGCAGCAAGCAGCATGGCGGCAGCGAGCCCATCCGCCGCCAAGGCAATGCCGACAGGCGGCGCGAAACCGCCAATCTGATAGGAAACAGCTTCGCCCCGTACGATGACCGAAGCCACAATCGCGACCGTGATCGCAAGCCAGAACCATAGCGCGCCGCGCGCCACGCGCGATGCCGCTTGGCCACCCAGCACAAAGGCGATCAGCGTCGCGCCAAGCGGCAGCGCGATGGCCAGCACCAAAAGCGACCCGCTTGAGATCACACTCATTCTGAATTCGTAACAGAATCGCTGGGTGGCGGGTCTTCCGCCAGCGTGACTGCGCCGGTGGTCTGATGCAGGCGAAGCGTCAGCACCAGGGCAAGCGCCGTGGCGGCAAAGGCAACGACCAGGCCGGTGATCACCATGGCTTGCGGCACGGGGTCAGCGGGCAACCCGGCCGCGGCGCCACGCCGCGCCGCCACGCCGAACACCAGAAACACGCCAATGCCGAGGAGATTGAAGGCAATTACCTTCCGCAGCACGGATGATTGCGCCAGCATGCCGTAAAGCCCAAGACCGACCAGGCCAGCGGCAGCCAGCGCAAAGGGCGCGGTTCCATTCATGGCCGCGCGCGCCTTTCGGGTGGTCCTGCAATCATGCAGGCCATGGCGGCGGCGACGGAAAGCGTCATGGCCGTTTCGATCAGCAGGATCAGGGTTTTCGCATAGCCCGGCGGATAGGCCAGGAAGCCCTCCGCCACAGCGAAACCCGCGAGCCCGACAATCAGGAACACAAGTGGCCCGGCGGCAATGGCAAGCCTGAGGCGCATATCGCTGATGCTTGGCGGCGCGATCAGCCCCGCGATCCAGGGCAGCACCCACATGGCGGCCAGCACTGCGCCGCCTTGGAATTTACCGCCCGGCGCATCGGCACCGACCCAGGCGATATAGATGCCAATCACAATCCCAATCGGCGGCAGCACCCGGGCGAGAAACGCAAGCGGCCCGTGCGGTTCGGCAATGAAGGCCGGCCCCGGTGCGCTGCCCCAGCGGCGTTCCGGCGCCATGGACCAGATCGCAAAAACAGCAAAGACCAGCACAGCGGATTCAAGCAGCGTATCCAGCGCGCGATGCGCCATCAGCACTGCGGTCACCGGATTGCCAAGGCCGGTCGGTGCCATGGTTTCCAGCACTGGTGCCGCAAGGCTTGGCGCGGGTTCCGGCAGGGCAAGCAGCGCATGCGCCAGCAGCGCGGCCAAAAGCACCGAAAGCACGGCAGCGAGCACGCGTTGCGCCATGGGCGGCGGGGCTGGCGGCGCGGCGCGATGGCCAATTCGGCTTGCGACGTAAAGGATGATGACGGAAGTGGCGGCGGCGCCAATCACTGCCTCGGTCAGGGCGACATCGGGCGCTTCAAGCCGCACCCAGACAAGGGTCGCGATCAGGCCGGTAGAGATAAAGCCCAGCACCGCGCCAAACAGCGATCTGGCGAGGAGTGTCGCAGCCCCAGCACCAAACAGGCCAAGTGCCAGCGGCAGATCGAGCAACAACGCGGTCACGGCGGCGGGTCCTGTTCACGCCGCACCGCGCCCGCGACAAGCTGCGCCGCCGTTGTGCCGCCCAGCAATACCAGCGCCCATATCGCAACAAGCTTGAGCGCATCCGTGATGCTATCGGCGAGTGGCAGCACGCCAAGCACGATCAGCCCAAGGCCGAGATTATCCGCCTTGGTCAGCGCATGTACGCGGCTGAGCGTATCGCCAAAGCGCAGCAGGCCAAGCGTGCCGGCAATGAAGAAAAAGACACCCGCCAGCACGCAGGCGGCGGCAAAGATCGAAATCAGCACGCTCATCGCCGGTCAATCACGCGCGACGCCATGACAAAGGCCACTGAGGCAAAGGCACCAACCAGCGCCAAAATCAGCGCAACATCAATCAAGGCCGGCGTGCCCGCGGCAGCAAGCAGCAGCAGCGCGCCAATGCCTGCCGTGCTCAGCAATTGCGCGGCGAGCAACCGGTCCGCGCGTGTTGGCCCGCGCAGCACGCGCACCAGGCCGACCAGGGCAGACAGGAAGATAAGCGCGGCAGCGCCTGTCAGCATTTCAGCCATGCGGCGCGCCTTTGTGGCTGCGCGCCAAGGCGGCTTCGATTTCAGCGATGTCCTTTGCCAGCGGCATGGCGATATCAAGCGCATGAAGTTTGAGCCTGCCATCGGGTAAATCCTCAAGCGGCAGCGAACCGGGGGCAAGGCTTGCCAGCGCCCGAAAGCCATCACGTGACGGTCCGGGGGGTATGGCAAGCGGGACCTCAATCACGCCGGGTGCGAGGCGGGGTGGCGAGGCAAAGGCGCGCCAGGCAACATCCCAGCCCGCGCTGAAGCTTTGGCGTAGCATGATCAGGGCTAAGCTGGGCAAGGCGCCTGGTGCAATGCGGTGAGCGCTGGGCGGCATCAGGCGCAGGCTGGCGTAAGTGGCGCAACATGCGGCGATCACGCCGAAGGGCAGGCCAAAGGGCTCTGCGCCGGTCAGCACCAGCCAAAGGCCGAAGAACAATGCGCCGCGCGCCAGGGCGGCGGGCAGGGCGGATTGCGACGGCAAGAACGTCGGCTCCTCAATTAACGCGTGGGTTTAGGTGTCGCACGGGGCAGGGAGCCAAACAAGGGAAAACGCGCCCTTCAGGCTGGGCGCAGCGTGCCCGGAATGTGCGCTGCGTTCGGCCTTGCGCGGGGGCGGCAAGGGCTTGCGGCTTTGCCCGCCGTCTCGCTTGACGGGACCGGCGAGGATCACCCAGCATCCAGGTAAAGCAAACACGGATTGCCGCGCAAAGCGGAGATCAACCAGGGAACGCCGATGCCTCTGCTTGCGACATGGGCGAGCAAAACGCCGGAAAAACCCGCTGCCATCTTTCCCGATAGCGGCGAAAGCCTGAGCTTCCGTGCCTTGGATGCCGCGGCCAATCAGGTGGCGCATGGGCTGATCGCGCTTGGGCTGACGCCAGGGCAGGGCATTGCCTTGCTGTTGGAAAACACGCCGGAATTTTTGATCTTGAGCTATGGCGCGAAACGCGCCGGCCTGATGGTGACACCGCTATCCATCCATTTGCGGGCGCAGGAAGTTGCCCATGTGCTGCGGGATTCGGGTGCCGCATTATTGGTGGCCAGTGCCGCGCTGCGTGATCTGGCCGCCGCGCTTGATCTTCAGTCTATGGCGCATCGCTTCAGCGCCGGCGGCGCCATACCGGGCTTTCAGCCGCTTCAATCGCTCATGGTGGGTCAGCCTGAGACATGGCCCGCCGGCGAAAGACCGATCGGGCGGGAATTCCTGTATTCATCGGGCACCACGGGCCTGCCCAAGGGCATTCGCCGACCCTTGATTGCCTTTGCGGATCGCCACAAACCTGAATTCGACATGAGCTGGAAGGGCCTTTACGGCTTTACTGAAGATACGGTCTATCTTTCGCCAGCGCCGCTTTATCATGCTGCCCCAAATCGTTACGTACAACGCACGATTGATGGCGGTGGCACGGTGGTGATCATGCGGAAATTCGATGCTGAGGCCTGTTTGGCGCTGATAGAGAAATACCGCATCACCCATAGCCAATGGGTGCCCACCATGTTCGCGCGCCTGCTTGCCTTGCCGGATGCGGTGCGAAACGCTTTCGACCTTTCCAGCCATCGCTCTGCCATGCATGCGGCGGCGCCATGCCCCATCCCGGTGAAGCGCGCCATGCTGGATTGGTGGGGGCCGATCATTCGCGAATATTATGCCGGCAGCGAAGGCATTGGTGTTTGTTTCATTGATAGCGAAACCTGGCTGCGCAAGCCCGGCAGTGTTGGCCGCCCTGCCTATGGCGCCGTGCATATTCAGGATGAGGATGGGCATGAGCTTCCGCCCGGCGACATCGGGCGCATCTGGTTTGAAGGCGGGGCGCGCTTCGCCTATCACAATGATCCCGAGAAAACCGCCGAAGCCTATAATGAGCGCGGCTGGGCAACACTGCATGATCTTGGCTGGCTGGATGAGGATGGCTTCCTGTTCCTGTCTGATCGCAGGGCTGATCTGATCCTTTCGGGTGGCGTCAATATCTATCCGGCGGAGATTGAGGCGGTGCTCACGCAACACCCGGCCGTTGCTGAAGCCGCTGTGATTGGCATGCACGATGGCGAATTGGGGGAACGACCGCGCGCGCTTGTGGTGCCGCGCGGCACGCCTGGTGATGCCGCGCTGGCGGATTCCATTCTCGCCCATTGCCGAAGCCAGCTTGGCAGTCTCAAGATTCCGGTGGCGGTGGATTTTGTGGGCGAATTGCCGCGCAGTGAGGCCGGCAAGCTGCTGCGCCGTGTGCTGAAGGAACGCTTTCGCTGATGGTGTTGGCTGGGCTCAGTTTGCTGATGTGGTGTCGAGCAAATCCGTGATTTCGGCTGCGGAAAATCCAAATTCGGCTAGGATTTCAGCGCCATGCTCACCGCGTAACGGTGCAGGGGCGCCGATGGCGGATGGTGTGCGTGAAAGCCGCGGCGCTGGTGCCGGCTGCACTGCGCCATGGGCTTCCACAAAAGTCCTGCGTGCGGCGATATGGGGATGGGCGCGTACCTCGGCCATGGAAAGGATCGGCGCAACACAGCCATCGCTATCGGCAAAGATCGCCGCCCATGCATCGCGTGTACGGCCCAGAAACGCCGCTGCCAATTTGGCCTTATGCGCGGGCCATGAGGCAGGGTCCATGCGGTTCGCGAAATCAGCAGCATCAAGGCCCATGCGCTGGAGCATTTCAGCGAAGAATGCCGGCTCAATCGGGCCGACCGCGACATAGCCACCGCAGGCGCAGGCATAACTGCCGTAAAAACTCGCCGCGCCATCAAGAAGATTTGTGCCCCTGTCAGATGTCCAGCGCCCGCGCGCCATCATGCCATAAATCGGTGCCATCAGCAGCGCCGCCCCATCCACCATGGCCGCATCCACCACCTGGCCGCGGCCAGACCCCGCGCGTTCAAGAAGGGCGGCGAGAATACCAAGCGCCAGCAGCATGCCGCCGCCGCCGTAATCACCCACCAGATTGAGCGGCGGTGCTGGTGGACGATCCGCTTCGCCCATGGCATGCAATGCGCCGGTGAGCGCGATATAATTGATGTCGTGGCCTGCAAGCTTCGCAAAGGGGCCATCCTGCCCCCATCCGGTCATGCGGCCATAGATCAGGCGAGGGTTTGCTTCCAGCAAGGGATCCGGGCCAAGACCGAGCCGTTCCATGACGCCCGGGCGAAAGCCTTCAATCAGGACATCCGCTTGCGCGGCCATGCGCTTCATCGCGGCAACAGCGGCGGGCTGCTTGAGATCAAGCGCCAGTGAGCGTCGCCCACGCAGCACCACATCATCGCGCGTACCCTCTAGGCCTTCAGGGCGGTCAATGCGAATGACGCGGGCACCCATATCAGCCAGCAGCATGGCACAGAACGGGCCAGGCCCGATCCCGGCCAATTCCAGCACAGTGATGCCATTCAGCGCGCCCATCTCAGCCCCCTGAGGTCAGCGTCAACCGAGCGCGCTTTCCGTCACATCTTCCGCGACCAGCCCGGCAAAACCAGGTGTGCGTTTGATGGCGCCGGCGGAGAGCATGCCGCGTTCCAATTGCGCCAAAGCTTCCGGCGGGAAGCGCGGCGTTTCAGTCCAGAGTTTCACTGATTTGTAGCGGGCAATGGCGCGCGCCATCAGCGCGTGATCACCGCCTTCAAAGAAAGGCGCGATGCAGGCGATAATTTCCTGCGGTGAGGCTGCGCTGAACCAAGTGAGTGTGCGCGCCAGTCCGCGCACCATCGCTTCCATCGCCGCGCGCTTGGCGGCAATGACATCCGTTCGTGCATAGAACGCCGTATAGGAAGTGGGGCCGCGGCTTGCTTGCGCGTACCAGACATGGCCGGTGCCGGCGGCTTCCATCTGGCTTACCAGCGGTTCGAAAAGCTGCGCCACATCAAGCGAACCCGAAGCAACGGCGGCGGCATTGGCAGGCATAGTCTGGTCGGTGGTCCGCTTGATCGCGGTTGGATCAATCCCCGCCGCGCGGATATCATCCTGTAATGTCCACCATGGTGTGGGCACTTCGCTCACCGTGCCAAACGTCATGCCCGCCAGATCACGTAGCTTGAAGCCAGGATTGGGCGTACGCCCCACCAGAAAGAAGGGATCACCCATCACCACCGCGCCAAATAGCCGCAAGGGGCAGGCAGGATCGGCATCATGCGCGAGCAAAAGGCGCATCGGCCCACCCCAGGCGAGGTCCGCCGTGCCATCCAATACGGAATCCTTCGCAAGCGACGGCACCGCGCCGGGCAGCAGCGTGACCTCTACCCCCTCCGCTGCGTAATCGCCGCGCGCCAAGGCTGCATAAAACGGCGCATAGAACAGTGCGCGGAAGGGTTCCTGAACCTTGAGGTGATGGGTTGCCATGATGCTTCAGCCGCGCCCTTCGAAGGGCATCTTGGTGGCCTTGATGGTCATGGTGAAGATATTCGCTTCCAGCGGCAGATTGGCCATATGCAGAATGGCATTGCCGACATGCGCGGCATCCATGGTGGGTTCCACCGCAGTGCTGCCATCGGCCTGCTTCACGCCGCGCGTCATGCGCTGTGTCATCGGCGTGGCGGCATTGCCGATATCAATCTGCCCCGCGCAAATATCGTATTTGCGGCCATCGAGCATGAGGGATTTCGTCAGCCCCGTAATGGAATGCTTGGTGGCGGTATAGGGCGCGCTATCCGGACGCGGCGTATGCGCGCTGATCGAACCATTATTGATGATCCGCCCACCTTGAGGCGTCTGATCCTTCATGATGCGAAAGGCGGCCTGGGCGCACAAAAAGCAGCCGGTCAGGTTCACACCGACAACGCGCGTCCAATCCGCATAGGTCAGGTCTTCAAAGGGCATGCCAGGCACATTGGTGCCGGCATTGTTGAACAGCATATCAAGCCGGTCGTAGCGCTGCTTCACGGTGGCGAATAGCGCATCCACCGCCGCGGGGTCGGAGACATCGGAAGGCACGCAAAGCGCGCGCGATCCTGCTGCACCGGCAAGCCCCACCGTTTCCTGCAAGGCATCGGCGCGGCGGCCTGCCAGCACAACATGCCAACCACCGCCCAGCAGCGCCAAAGCGGCCGCGCGGCCCACACCGCTGCCAGCCCCGGTCACGACTGCGATCTTGCCTTCTGTGCTCATATCAATCTCTCTCCCGATCAGGTTCAGCGAAGCTTGCAGCGCCCTGCGCGCGCTGGCAATGCGCCGCCTTCAATAGGTTGCGCGCCCGCCCGAAATGTCGAAAACCGCGCCGGTGGAAAAGGAACAGGCCTCAGAGCCCAGCCAGCAGACAAGCTCGGCGATTTCCTCCACCTGCACAAAGCGATCCATCGGGATCTTTGAGCGCATCCAGGCGATTTGCTGTGCGGTCATTTGCTTGAAGATATCGGTCTCGGCTGCTGCCGGTGTGACGCAATTGGCGAGCACCCCACTACCGGCCAATTCCTTGCCGAGCGATTTGGTCAACCCAATCAGGCCCGCCTTGGAAGCGCTGTAATGCGATGCATTCGGATTGCCTTCTTTCCCGGCAATAGAGGCGATATTCACAACACGCCCATAACCCGCCGCGCGCATATGCGGCACCAGGGCGCGCGAGACGATGAAAGGGGCGATCAGATTGACCTCAATCACGCGCCGCCATTCCGCGACGGGCAATTCCCAAACCGGCGCATTGCCGCCGGTAATGCCCGCATTATTGACCAGAATATCCACGCGCCCATGGGCGGAAAGGGTCGCTTGCGTGGCTGCTTCCACTGCTGCCGCATCGGTCAGATCAAGGATATGGGTGGTCACCTTTGCCTGCCGCAGGCGCGCGGCGGCTGCCTTGGAAGCGGCTTCATCCATATCCCAAATGGCAATGGAAGCCCCTCGGCTGGCCGCCAATTCTGCCACCGCCAGGCCAATGCCGCGTGCTGCCCCGGTAATCACCGCAACCCGCCCGGCCAGATCAGTTTTTGCCATCTCATTCCCTCCGTTTCCGCGAGTTTTGCCAGGAAAGAGACGCTTGCAAAGGGGTGAGGCTTCCCGCGCGCCGAAATGCCTGCCTATAGTTGTGAGAGCCGGAGCATGACCCCGGTAGAGAAAAAGGGAGAAACGTCATGAATCGTAGGCAATTGCTTGGGGCAACCCTGGCGGCTGCGGGCCTGGCCGCGCCGGCCGTGGCACGTGCGCAGCAGGCCATTACCCTGAATGGCGCGAGTCAGTTCAATGATGAACATGTCTTCACGCGTGCCCTGGTGCGCTTTGAAGAATTGGTGAAGCGCTACTACACCGCAGGCCCGGTGAATTTCGTGCTGCACAAGAACAGCAGCCTGGGGCTGGAAAAGCAGTATTTCGAATACATGTCAGCCGGCCGCGGTGCGGTGGATTACGGGATTGTCTCCCCGGCGCATATGTCCACCTTCAGCCGTGCGGCGCCCTTTGTGGATGCGCCCTTCCTGTTTCGTGACCTGAAGCATTGGAACCAGGTGCTGGATCAAAACCTTTTCGCGCCCGTGGCGGATGAGGTGGAACGCCGCGCCCGCGTGATGCTGATTGGCTACGCCGGTGGTGGTGTGCGCAATATCTTCGCCAATCGGCGCATCACGAATATGGCGGAGCTGCGTGGGCTCAAGGTACGCGTGCAGGGTGCGCCGATTTGGTCGCGCACTTTCCAGGCGGCCGGCATGGCGCCGACCGTGATCGCCTATAATGAAGTCTATAACGGCATTCAGAACAACGTCATCGAGGCCGGTGAAAATGAAGCCGCGGGCGTGGAGGCAATGCGCTTCTTTGAAGTGGCGCCAAACCTGATCATGACCGAACACGCCATCACCATCCGCCCGATCTGTTTTTCGAGCCAAACGCTTTCCCGCCTGCCGCCCGCCTTGCAGGAAGCGGTAAAGCGCGCTGGGCGTGAAGCCGGCGCCTTTGGGCGTGAAGCGGAAAGCAGTGAGGATGGGCAGAAGCTGACTGCGCTGGAAAGCGCAGGCCGGCTCCGGCGTATTCCCTTCACCGATCGTGCGGCGTTGAAGCGCGCGGTCGATCCGGTGATGGAAGCCTACGCCAAGGAAGTGGGTGCTGAGAGCATCTTCGCCCGCATCAATGCGCTGACGTCGTAAGCGATGTCGCCTTCCAGCGGCATTCTGCTGCTGGAAGGCGATTTCCGAAAGCAAGAAGACTGACCAGCCGGGGCAGGGTAAGGGGGCATCATGCGCGAAACGGGGTTCCGCCACGCCGTGCAAAGAATTGCTGATTTCTATGGCAGGTTTCTGTCGCTGTTGCTGGCGCTTTGCGTCTTCATCCTGATTTTCCCGGTAGCCTTGCAGATTTTCGCGCGCTTCACGGATTTCCTGCCGCATTATATCTGGACCGAGGAAATGGCGCGCTTCCTGCTGGTTTGGACCATCATGATTGGTGCCATGGTTGGGTTGAAGGAAGGCATTCATTTCAATGTTGATTTGTGGCCCACGTTGCACGGCCGTGCGCGCGCCGCGCTTGATCTGGTCAGCGGCGTTTTTGTGCTGGCCTTCGCCGCCGCCTTCTTTTGGTATGGCATTGAATTCGTGGATTTCGCCTGGTTTCGCATCAGTGAATTGGCGGAATTGCCGCTTTGGTTGATCCATCTTGCCTGGCCCCTGCTGGGGTTTTCCTGGCTGGTGTTTGGTGGCCTCAAATTCTACGATGATTTGGCCACCTTGTTCGGGGGCAAAGCGTCATGATGGGCGGCAATGTATTGGCACCAGGTGACGCGGCATGGATCCTGTTTGGCGGCTTCTTTGCGCTACTCGCACTTCGTGTACCGGTGGCGGTGGCACTTGGCATGGCCTGTCTGCCGGTGATGATGATTGAACCGCGCCTTGGTGCCATGACGCTGATGCAGGAAACCTTCAACGCCTATAATTCCTTCATCCTGCTGGCCGTGCCCTTCTTTCTGCTGACCGCCAATCTGATGAATGTGGGTGGCATTACGGATAGGCTGGTGCGCCTATCACGCGCTTTGGTTGGGCATTTTCCGGGCGGGCTTGCGCAGATAAATGTTGTGCTGTCGTTCTTTTTTGCCGGCATCAGCGGCAGCAGTACCGCGGACGCCGCATCCCAATCAAAGATCTTCATCGAAGCCCAGCGCCGGGAGGGCTATGATGACAGTTTCTCGGTTGCCATCACGGCGGTTTCTGCCGTTTTGGCGGTGATCATCCCACCTTCCATTCTGATGATTGTATGGGGCGGTGTGCTCACGGTTTCCATCGGTGCGCTGTTTCTGGCCGGTGTCATTCCCGGCCTGCTGATTGGCCTTGTACAAATGGCGACCGTGCATGCCTATGCGAAACGGCGCGGCTATCCCACCTATCCGCGCGCGAGCCTCAAGGAAGTTGGTTTCGCGACCTGGATTGCGCTGCCCGCGCTGATGACGCCTTTCATCATCATTGGCGGCAAGATTTTCGGCTGGTTTACCGCAACCGAAAGTGCGTGCATCGCCGTGCTTTATGCCGGGGCACTTTCGCTGGTTGTCTATCGAGAGATGGATTTGAAGGGGCTTTACGGCGCGCTTGGAGAAACCGGAAGGCTGGCAGCGGTGGCGCTGTTTTGTGTGGGTACCGCTTCGGCCTTTGGCTGGTTGCTCGCCTATTACAAGATCCCGGAAGCAATTCTGGCCGGCGTTTCCGCCTGGGGCATGGGTAAGATCATGACAGGCTTCTTCATCGCCGGCGTCTTCCTGGTGGTGGGCTGCTTTCTGGATGCCATCCCCGCCATCATCATTGTCGGCGCCATTCTGCAACCGCTTGCGATGGAAGTCGGCATTCACCCCGTGCATTTCGCCATGATCGGGATTGTGAGCCTCGCTTTCGGCCTGGTGACGCCGCCCTATGGCTTATGTCTGATGATTGCCTGCCATGTGGCGGGCTTGAAGATGGGTGCCGTCATCAAGGATACCGTCATCATGTTGCTGCCCATGCTGGCGGTGCTGGGCCTCGTCATCATGTGGCCTGATGTGTCCTTGATCCTGCCTAAGCTGATTTCGCCTGAATTCCTGCAATAGGCCGCGATCATCACCCTGTAATGCGCGCTGCAAAGCCGCCCAAGAAAATCGCGATACCAAGATCAAGCACGACAAAACCGGCGGCACCAAGGGCGCTGAGCCGCAGCGCATGGCGTGCTACAAACCATTCGAGCCAAAGCGCGTAAAACAGCGCCAATAAGCCGCCAAGGTCGAGCAAACCGCCCTTGTCCATCAGCAGCCCGGGCAGGCTCAGCACCGTGAGTGTCAGATACTGCACCACGGCAGACCAGTTCCAGGCCGCAATGAAACGCGGCCAGTAATCAGCGACCCCCAGCGCCTTGGCCAAATAAAGCGACGCCAAGGCAAACCCCGCCCAGGAAGCGGCGAAGAGCAGCAAATCCACAAAAAGCGAGAGCACCACATCGGCGGGCGTACTGGTCTGGTCCTTGAAGAACATGAAAATCGGCAGGCAGATCGCCGCTGCGCGAAAGGAATAGGCGGCGACAGGCAGCGTGTTTTCAAACGCTACCAAGCCTGCCGCTTGCCCACGCGCCAGCATGAAGGCGCCGGCCAATGCGCGTGCTACGCCACCTTGTGGGGCGCTGCTCAGCCGACCATCTCCTCAAGCACCATGCGGTAAAGGCGCGCGAGGTCACGCAGTTCATCAATTGGCGCGCATTCATCCACCTTATGCATGGTCGCACCAACCGCGCCCAATTCGGCAACGGGGCAATACCGCGTAATGAAGCGCGCATCGGAAGTGCCGCCGCCCGTATCAAGCCTGGCTTGCGCGCCCGTTGCGCGTTCAATGGCGCGTTGCAGCCCGGCAACAAACGGCCCCGGTTCTGTCAGGAAGCTTTCGCCGGAAACCGTGACTTTCAGATCATGGTTGGGCGCTTCTTCTTCCAGCACGGCACGAATGCGCTGGGTCAATCCAGTGCTGCGATGCAGATCATTGAAGCGGATATTCAAGAACGCCTTGGCCGCTGCCGGAATGACATTGGATGCGCTATTGCCGACATCAAACCCGGTCACTTGCAGAGTGGATGGTTGGAACCAATCGCTGCCATTGTCCAAGGGCTCGGCGGTGAGCCTATTCAGCGCGCGCATCAGCCGATGGATCGGGTTATCGGCGCGTTCCGGATAGGCGGCATGGCCTTGCACACCATGCACGGTGATATGCGCCGTCATGGAACCGCGTCGGCCGATTTTCAGCGTATCGCCCAGCGTGACCTTGGACGTAGGCTCACCGACCAGCGCCATATCCGGAATCTGATCATTATCCGCCATCCATTCCAGCACCTTTGCAGTGCCATTGATGGAAGGCCCTTCCTCATCTCCTGTGATCAGCAGGCTGATGCTGCCCTGCTGATCCGGCCGCAGCGCGAGGAAATCAGTCATGCCCGCAACGAAGGCCGCGATGCTGCCCTTCATGTCACAAGCGCCGCGGCCATAGATCATGCCATTGGCGATTTCCGCGCCGAAGGGATCATGCTTCCAGCCGGCGCGGTCGCCCACTGGCACCACATCCGTATGCCCCGCATAACAGAAATGCGGCCCATGCCGGCCACGCCGGGCGAAAAGATTATCAACTTCCGCGAATTTCAGCCGCGTGCAGGTGAACCCAAGCGGTATCAGCGCCGCTTCCAGGACGCCAAGCGCGCCGCCTTCTTCCGGGGTGACGGAAGGGCAGCGGATCAGCGCCTGCAGCAGGGGAAGCGGATCAGTCACGCAGCAATTCGTTGATTGCGGTCTTGGCGCGGGTTTGCGCATCCACGCGCTTCACGATCACCGCGCAATAGAGCGAAGGCCCGGGCGAGCCATCCGGCAGCGGCTTGCCCGGCAGGGAACCAGGCACTACCACGGAATAGGAAGGTACACGGCCCATGAAGATTTCGCCTGTGGTGCGGTCCACAATCTTGGTGGTGGCGCTGATGAAAACGCCCATGGAAAGCACGGAGCCACGCTCAACAATCACGCCTTCCACCACTTCGGACCGCGCACCGATGAAGCAATCATCTTCGATGACAACAGGGTTTGCTTGCAGCGGCTCCAAGACGCCGCCAATGCCAACGCCGCCCGAAAGATGCACATTCTTGCCGATTTGCGCGCAGGAACCGACGGTGGCCCAGGTATCCACCATGGTGTTTTCCTCAACGCGTGCGCCAAGGTTCACGAAGGATGGCATCAGCACGACATTGCGCGCGATATAGGCGGAACGGCGCACCACCGCGCCCGGCACCACGCGGAAACCCGCTTCGCGGAAGCGATTTTCACCCCAGCCTTCGAATTTCAGCGGTACCTTGTCATAGGCGCCGGTTGAAATATCCATCGGCGCGGAATCAGCGAGCCGAAAGGACATCAGCACCGCCTGCTTCAACCATTGATTGACCTTCCAGCCGCCATTCCCATCGGGCTCCGCGACACGGGCCTGGCCGGAATCGAGCATTTCAAGCGCTTCTTCAACCGATGCGCGATCAGCACCCGTGGTTGCGGGGGAAAGCTGGTCGCGCCGGTCCCAAAGCGCTTCGATGCGGGACTGAAGGGCGGTCATGTTCATGGGGCGGGTTCCTCCGGCAGAGCGCCCTTTCCTTGCGGCGGGGCGGGGGCGCTGTCAACGCTTTCTGGTAACCAAAGATTAGGCAGCCATGGTGAATATGCCGCCATGGGTCCCTTTCGCATCATCCGCATGCCCGGCCTTGCCCCGTCGCTGCGCGATATGCTCGGGGCTTGTTTGGCATGAGCGGCACGGTCGAAAATATGCTGCGTTTGGCGCGGGAAAGCGATACCGCCACGCGGGCCATGCTGGCACGCAATGCGACCACCCCGCATGAGGTGCTGACTTTTCTCGCCCAGGATCAGGAAGCGCGCGTGCGTGCAAGCGTTATCGCGAATTCACGCGTTCCCCTTGCGGTGCTGCAAAGCCTTTCCCAGGATGAGGACGCTGCAGTGCGTGAGGCCCTTGCCCGGCGTATGGCGGATATTCTGCCAAGCCTCACCAATTCGGCCCATGACAGGCTGACGCAAGTGGTACAGCCCATCCTGTTGCGGCTTGTGGAAGACAGTATCGCACATATCCGCTTCATCATTTCGGATGCGGCGAAAAACCTTTCATCCCTGCCGCGTGACGTTATCTTGCGCTTGGCTATGGATACGGAAATCCGTGTGGCGGAGCCGGTCATTCGCCTTTCACCCCTCCTGACCGAGGCGGATTTGCTGACGCTGGTGGCATCACCGCCCAGCCCCGTAACTCTGCAAGCGGTCGCGCGCCGCATCGGCATTGGGGAGGCGGTGACTGATGCCTTGATCGCCCAGGGTGATCGTGCCGCGATCGGCCTGATGCTGGGAAATACCAGCGCCAAAATTCGCGCCGCGAGCCTGGAGGATGTGCTGAACCGGGCGCGTTTCAATCCGGAATGGTTTCCAAGCCTGATGGCGCGGCCTGCGCTTGCGCCTGACACGGCCATTCGCATTGCGGGCGTGGTCGCCGATACCCTGCTGCGGCCGCTGATGCAGCGCCAGGATGTGGATCAGGCCTTGCTGTTCCGCATACGACAGTGTGTTGCTGATCGCCTAGGCTTGCCGCAGCCGAATGTTCCCGCTGGTATGAGCAGCAGGCAGAATGATCCGGTCAGCAAAGGCTTTCCGGCGAAATCCATGGTCTGGCGCACTGGCAATAACGGGCAGCGATTCTAGCAGTACTGTTGCCCTGCCAGGCGCCACCACTCACGGTTTTATCAGCGTACCCGCACCACCATCGGTGAACAGTTCCCGCAATACCGCATGCGGCACGCGGCCATCCAGGATCACCGCACCTTTAAC
>JBIIGZ010000045.1:0-20681 GCA_044236185.1 Roseomonas sp.
TCCAATCGCGCCGGCGCTGCCGGACAACAACATGAGGACAGAGGTGAACATCATGAAAAAACTTCTTTTGGCTTCGGCGGGCGTCTTGGCGCTGGGCGGTGTTGCCAATGCCAATGGCTGGCCTTCGCAGCTGCAGAATGTACAGGATTACTATGCGGCTGCCTTGGCGGTGAATGTGGGCGAAGTTGGCGGCAACCGTTCCATGACCAGCACCGGTCAGGAAAAGAGCGCTTCCTTGCGTGGCAGCTTCCTGGGCTTCCGCGGCGTTGCAAATGTGAACCAGAATGCGGGCGCCAATTCGGGCCTGCAGAACTCGGTCGCGGTTTCCTATGTTGAAGGGTGCGACTGCGAAGTGGCGTCGCCGATCTTCTTCGGGCCGCCACGTGGCGATGCCAATTCCAATTCTGTTGCGGTCAACGTCGGACAGGTGGTCGGGAATACCAGCGAAAACGTATCCCTACTGTCAGGCACAACGGCTACCTCGACTTTGGATAATTCCTTCAATGGTTCGACTGGCCTTGTGCAGGTCAACCAGAATGCCGGTGCCAACAGCCTGATGCAAAACGCAACAGCGCTGACGCGTGTGGAGAATATCCGCGGCATCGAACAGGATCGTGAGGCCTGGGCGATTGCGGTGAATGCCGGCCAAGTGACTGGTTCAGGCAATCATTCAACGGATGTGAAGCACAATGCGGCGGGCAATGTCATTGGTTCCTTCAATGGCTTCCAGGGTGCGGCCAATGTCAACCAGAATGTTGGCGCCAATAGCCTGATGCAGAACAGCTCCGCGCTCGCCTCCATCACCTATTGCAATTGCGCGATTGAGGATCTGTCCACCACCATCGCGGCGGCGGGCAATCTTGGCAGCGTGACCGGCAATCATGCCAGCGCAAGCCTTGGTTCGGCTGGTGTTGGCATGACCAATTCCTTCAATGGCTCCACTGGCGTGACGCAAGTTTCGCAGAATGCCGGTGCGAATAGCATGATGCAGAATGCGGTGGCGATTGGCGCCATCTATCAGCGTACCAACTGATCGGCTTCGGGCGCGTCGGCGGGTAACCGCCGGCGCGTTCGGCCTTTGCGTTCCAAACGGAATTGAAACTCCCGCCCATGCCAGCACCCTGCCTGGCTTCTTGACGAGAAGGAGAGAATGACGTCATGCGTAAATTCATCACCTGCTTTGCCCTGGTTGCAATACTGCCCCTGCAAGGCGCGCTCGCACTTGATCCTGCCAAGGGGCTTGAGCTGTTTGCCGGCGCCACGCCCCTTACCGCACGTGAATTATCGCGTCACGCCGGACGCGGAGATGTGGAGCCTGTCTCGGTTGGCTCAGCCCTCGTGGAAGGCAATACGGTCGGCAGCAGCAGTATCACCGGCGGCAATAACATCACCGGTTCGCTGAACAGCACGGGCGGCTTCACCACGGTTTTCCAGAACAGCGGCAATAATTCCCTTTTCCAATCGGTCACCACGGTGAACATAACGCTACGTTGATGCCGCTGATGCGCCCCCTCCCCATGGCGGTCGTGCTTGTACTGCTGCTTGGCGCTTGCGCCACGCAGCCGAAAGCGCCTGCCGCCTTGCCCAATGATGCGAAGGTCAATCTGACCATCTCCCCCCAGCTGACCGGCGGGGCGGCGATTGCACCGCGCGTGGGCGATCTTCGAGCACGGCGCTTTCATCGGATTGTGCGCCAGCAAGCCGATTTCTCCTGCGGTTCCGCAGCGCTGGCGACATTGCTGACCTATCACTACGGCATGCCGATAACTGAGGAGGAAATCCTCAAGGAAATGATCGCGAGTGGCGATGAAGCGCGCATTCGCAATGCCGGATTTTCACTGCTGGATATGCGCAATTTTCTGGCACGGCGCGGCCTGCGCGCCGAAGGCTTCCGCCTGCCAATGGATAAGCTTGCTGAGGCCGGTGTTCCCGCTATCGCCCTGGTGAACACCAATGGCTATCGGCATTTCGTGCTGCTGCGCGGCATTTCAGCGGATCGCATTCTGCTGGCAGACCCCGCGCTTGGCACGCGCAGCATGCCGCGCGTGCGTTTTGAGGAAAGCTGGAACGGCGTTGTTTTCGTCATTCTGGATCGCCCCGATATCGGCCGTGCGAATTTCAACCTGGCCGAGGATTGGGGCATGCGGGGCCGCGCCCCCGGCACGCTGGTGCGCGATGCGATGGACCGCAGCGTGACTGGCTTCGGCATGCCAGGCGCGCCCTTGTTTCAGGGTGGCATTCAAGTCCGCCCATGGATTTATTGAGCAGGAGGCATCAGCCATGAAACGGAACTCCCTTCTCGTTTCCGCCGTGATTCTCTCTGTCACCCTTATTGGCGTCGGCCCTGGAAACGCCGCGCCTGACATGCATGAAGCCTATGCTGAGGCTCTGGGCCTGGAGGACATGGGCAGACCAAAGCTACGCTTGGCCGCCAATGCCATTGCAACGGATGAATTGGCCGAATTACGCGGCGGCTTCGCCATGCCAGGCGGCATGATGGTGTCCTTTGGTTTTGATATCGAAACACGCCTTGGTGGCGTGACCGCGGAACGGCTTAGCATGCCCAACACCGCGCTTGGCCCCGGCATGGCGACACCCGTGATGACCGTGACCGATGCGAATGGTGTGGCGCGGCAAGTCACCATGTCCGGCACGCCTTTCATGGTGGAATCGCTCGGCGCCAATGGCGCGACCCGCATCCAAACCATGATCAGCAATGGCATTACCAGCATTGTGCAGAACGCCGCCAATGGTCAGCAGGTGCAGCGCTTAACGAGTGTTTCGGTTGATGTCGCAGGCATGCGCAGCATGCTGACGCAGCTTGGCCAGAACCGCGTGATGGAAAGCGCCATCAGCGCCCAGCGCGCTATTCCCCGATAACCCCCTCAAAAGCGCAGAAGGAAACCGCGCCATGAAGAGCCCCCTTCGTTCCTCTATCCTGACCCTTGGCCTGCTTTTGGCGGCCTGCGCCCAAAATGGTGCGCCGCCGGCCAGCTCCCCACCGCAGGCCAGCGCGCCCGCAACCCAGGCACGCCCGGCGGATTTCAATATAGCAGGCGGCAAGCGGCTTTCGGCGGATGAGTTCCGTCGCCTTGCTGCCGGCAATACGCTTGACCGGCGCATGGCCAATGGTTCCCGGCTGTTGATTCATGTCGCAGCAGATGGGACTCAGCGCCTGAAGCTTCAGGGAGTAAATGGGCAGACCGCAACCGATCGTGGGCGAGTCGCCTTCCGCGACGATCAGGTCTGCTCAAGCTGGGAGAGGATCAATCCCGGCCGGGAGACCTGCTTTGTCTATTTCCAACTTGGGCAGGATCTGGTGGCCATTGATCTGGCGGGCGCCATGGCGCCCACGCGCTTCAGCCTGTT
Organism: Roseomonas sp.; assembly: GCA_044236185.1. GTDB lineage: Bacteria > Pseudomonadota > Alphaproteobacteria > Acetobacterales > Acetobacteraceae > Neoroseomonas. The sequence continues at coordinate 3,370 of JBIIGZ010000045.1, forward strand.
GCGCGGCAATCCGGAACGGGTTTGAACAGCCGCGCCTGTTGCCTTTCGGGGGAAAAAGGACCAGATAGGTCCGGATACTCCCCCGAAGCGAAGGGCTTAGCCATGTTCATCGAAACCGAAGCCACCCCCAACCCGGCCACGCTGAAATTCCTGCCTGGCCGGGAAGTGCTGGGTGATCGCGGCACGGCCGATTTCACGAGCACCGAGGAAGCCGCGGGCCGCTCCCCCCTCGCTGAACGGCTGTTTGGCCTGGGTGATGTCGCGCGGGTCTTTTTCGGCTCGGATTTCGTGACCGTGACCAAAACGCTGGATGCCGATTGGCAAATGCTCCGCCCGCAAGTGCTGGGCGCCATCATGGAACACTACTTGGCCGGCTTGCCCATTCTGGAAGGTGCGGCCGCCGAGGAACATGCCGAGGATTTTGAGCCGGCCGATCAGGAAATCGTCCTGCAAATCAAGGAATTGCTGGACACCCGCGTGCGCCCGGCGGTGGCGAGTGATGGCGGCGATATCGTGTTCCGCGGCTTCCGCGATGGCATTGTGCGGCTGCGCATGCAGGGTGCCTGTTCCGGCTGCCCATCTTCGCGCGCCACTTTGAAGCATGGCGTTGAAAACATGCTGCGCCATTACGTGCCGGAAGTGGTGGCGGTGGAGCAGGTGGAAGCCTGACGCTATAGAGCCCCCCTGTTCTCACTGCCCTGACGGAGCCAAACCATGTCCGAAACTGCCGCGCCCCTTGATGATCGGGCGCTTGATCAGCTTTTTCGCGCCGCGCGCACCCAGAACAAGTGGCAGGACCGGCCGGTGCCGGATGCCAAGCTGCAGGAGCTTTATGAGCTGCTGAAATGGGGCCCGACTTCGGCCAATTCCTCCCCCGCACGCTTTGTCTTTGTGCGCACACCGGAAGGCAAGGCGAAGCTCAAGGAAGCGCTTTCTGCCGGCAATCTGGAAAAGACCATGACCGCGCCGGTCACGGCGATTGTCTGCTACGACAGCTATTTCTACGACAAGCTCGGTCAGCTTTTCCCCCATGCGGATGCCAAGCCCTGGTTCACCTCAAGCCCGGAATTCGCGGAAAAGACCGCGTTTCGGAATGGGTCACTGCAGGGTGCCTATCTGATGCTTGCGGCGCGCGCCGTGGGCCTTGATGTCGGCGCCATGAGCGGCTTCGATAATGCAAAAGTGGATGAGCTGTTCCTGTTCGGCACCGGCTGGAAGTCCAATTTCCTGGTCAATCTGGGCTACGGCGATGTTGCCGGCCTGTTCCCGCGCAGCCCCCGGCTTTCCTTTGATGAGGCAGCGCGGCTGGAATAGGCGCGCTGCACCCGCCGGGTTTGACCCCGGCGGGTTCTAGATTAAAGAGGCTGTCAATCCAGCATTTTGAGAGATTGCCTTGAACAAGCCGCTGCCCAATTCCTTCCGCCAGGGGCCCGATGCCCGCGGCCGCTTCGGCCCTTATGGTGGGCGTTTCGTCGCCGAAACCCTGATGCCGCTGATTCTCGAGGTCGAAAAGGCCTATGAGGAAGCCAAGCGCGACCCGGCCTTCATGAATGAATGGCGCCGCCTGCTGACGCATTATGTCGGTCGGCCCAGCCCGCTTTGGTTTGCCGAACGCCTGACGCAGAAGCTCGGTGGGGCGAAGATCTATTTCAAGCGCGATGAGCTGAACCATACCGGCGCGCATAAGATCAATGCCGTGCTTGGGCAGATCATGCTGGCCAAGCGCATGGGCAAGACGCGCATCATCGCGGAAACCGGCGCCGGGCAGCATGGTGTTGCGACCGCAACGGCCTGCGCTTTATTCGACCTGCCCTGCACCGTCTTTATGGGTGCGACCGATGTGGAACGCCAGCAGCCGAACGTGTTTCGCATGAAACTGCTGGGGGCAGAGGTTGTGCCCGTCACCTCCGGCGCGGCGACACTGAAGGATGCGATGAATGAAGGGCTGCGCGATTGGGTCGCCAATGTGCGCGATACCTATTACTGCATCGGCACTGTTGCAGGCCCGCATCCCTTCCCGATGATGGTGCGCGATTTCCAATCCGTGATTGGCACGGAAGCGCGCGAACAGATGCTGGCCGCTGAAGGGCGCCTGCCGGATTTGCTGGTGGCTGCGATTGGCGGTGGTTCCAATGCCATGGGGTTGTTCTATCCCTTCCTGGATGACGCCAGTGTTGCGATGCATGGCGTGGAAGCCGCCGGCAAAGGTGTGGAGACGGAAGAACACGCGGCGTCGCTGACTAAGGGTCGGCCTGGCGTCCTGCATGGCAATCGCACCTATTTGTTGCAGGATGAATTCGGCCAAATCCTGGAAGCCCATTCCATCAGCGCCGGCCTGGATTATCCCGGTGTTGGCCCCGAACACTCCTGGTTGCATGACATCAAGCGCGTTGAGTACACGAGTGCTACGGATGATGAGGCGCTATCGGCCTTCCAGCTATGCTCCAAAATGGAAGGCATCATCCCGGCTTTGGAACCCGCGCATGCATTGGCGCACGTCATCAAGATAGCGCCCAGCATGCCCAAGGATAAGCTTATCATCATGAATATGTGCGGCCGTGGCGATAAGGATATCTTCACTGTGGCGCGCGCCCTTGGCGTTTCGATGTGAGTGTCATGAGAGGAACTTCCCGAATCGCCGCGCGCTTCGCGGCCCTTCGCGCCGAAGGGCGCGGTGCCTTGATCCCCTTTCTGGAAGCCTTTGATCCGGATCGTGCCACTTCCATGGAAATCCTGCGTGGCTTTCCAGCGGCAGGCGCTGATTTGATTGAAATTGGCTGCCCCTTCACGGACCCGATGGCGGATGGCCCAACCGTTCAGCGCGCCGGCCAGCGCGGGCTGAAGGCGGGCGCAACCTTGGCCGGCACGCTAGAAATGGTGCGTGAATTTCGCGCTGGAGATGCCGCAACGCCGATCATCCTGATGGGCTATTACAATCCCATCCTGTCCTATGGCGCCAATTTCTGCGCCGATGCGGCAGCGGCGGGCGTGGATGGCCTGATCATTGTGGATGTGCCACCCGAAGAAGCGGATGAGATCGAACCCCAAGCGCGCACTGCCGGCCTTGATATGATCCGCCTGATCGCGCCAACCACGGATGAAGCGCGGCTGCCCAAGGTTTTGGCCGCCACATCCGGCTTTATCTATTACGTTGCTATCACCGGCATCACCGGCACACGCAGCGCCACCGGCGCTGAATTGGCCGAGGCGATTCCGCGTATTCGCAAACACACTAAGCTGCCAATCGCGATTGGTTTTGGTGTGCGCACCCCGGAACAGGCGGCTGAAGCCGCGCGCATTGCTGATGGTGCGGTGGTGGCCTCTGCACTCATTGACGTGCTGGCCGGTGATCTGGACGCGGAAGGCCGCGCCAAGCCTGGCACGGCGCGTAAGGTACTGGATCAGGTTGCGGCGCTGGCTGGCGCGGTGCGGAGCGTGAAGAAGGGCGCCTGAAGGCGTCGCTCAAGTTACTGAGAGGAAGAGTATGATGACCTCCCCCATTGGTCCCCTTTCCGGTTTGCGTGTGCTTGATCTGACGCGCGTTCTAGCCGGCCCCACCTGCACCCAAATGCTGGGTGATTTGGGTGCCGAAGTGATCAAGATTGAACGCCCGGAAGCGGGCGATGATACGCGCGGCTTCGCCCCACCCTTCGTGCCGAATACGAAGGAAAGCGCCTATTTCGTAGGCGTCAATCGCAACAAGAAATCCGTAACGCTGGATATCGCGAAGCCAGAAGGCCAAGCGATCATCCATAAGCTGCTGGAACATTGCGATATCCTGGTTGAGAACTTCAAGGTTGGCGCGCTGGCGAAATACGGCCTGGGCTATGAGCAATTGGCCAAGACCCATCCGCGGCTGATCTATTGCTCGATCACCGGCTTCGGCCAGACCGGGCCTTACGCACCGCGCCCGGGTTATGATGCGCTCATCCAGGCCATGGGTGGTGTCATGTCACTCACGGGTGAACCCAATGGCTCACCACAAAAGGTTGGCGTCCCGGTCGCTGATCTATTCGCAGGGCTTTATGGCTGCATCGGCATTCTGGCGGCGGTGAACCATCGCAACAGCACGGGCCAAGGCCAGCAGATTGATATTGGCATGCTGGATACGCATGTTGCTTGGCTCGCCAATCAGGGCATGAATTATCTGGCGACGGGCGAAAACCCGCCGCGCCTTGGCAACCAGCACCCCAATATTGCGCCCTATCAGGAATTCCCGACCAAGGATGGCTATATCATTCTGGCGGTCGGCAATGACCCGACGTTTGAACGCTTCTGCAAGGCTTTTGGCCAGGAAGCGCTGCTTTCTGACCCACGCTTCGCAACCAATCCCATCCGCGTGCAGAATCGCCAATTGGTGACAGATACACTGACACCCGTGATGAAATCCAAAACCACAGCGGAATGGATTGATGCTCTGGAAGCGCTCAAGATCGGGTGTGGTCCCATCAATACGCTGGAACAGGTCTTCGCCGATCCCCATGTGCAAGCGCGTGAGATGGTGGTGGAGATGGCGCATGGCAGTGGTGAGACAGTGAAGGTGATTGCCAATCCAGTGAAGCTTTCGGCAACGCCGCCAAGCTATCGCAGCGCGCCGCCCGTCCTGGGTGAGCATACCAATGCTGTGCTGAGTGATGTTCTGAAAATGAGTGCGGCGGAAATTGCCGCGCTCAAGGAAAAAGGCATTTTGTGATGGCGCTGCCCGCGGGTGCCCGTGCTGGCGCTTTGCGCTGGCTGTCACCTGCGGGTTTCTTCACGCTGCGTTGGCTGGAATGGGGCCCGCTGGATGGCGCGCCGGTGATTTGTGTGCATGGGCTGACGCGTAGCGGGCGGGATTTTGATGCACTCGCCACAGCACTTGCCGTTTCCGGTCGGCGCGTCTTTTGCCCGGATTTGCCAGGGCGTGGCGCTTCGGATTGGTTGCCCGACCCCACACTTTATCAGCCGCCAATCTATTCCCAGGCTTTGGCGCATTTGCTGGCGCGGATGGATGGGCCGGTGGATTGGGTGGGCACATCTTTGGGTGGCATTTGCGGCATGGGCATTGCTGCCACACCTGGCAACGCCGTCAGGCGCATGGTGCTGAATGATATTGGTGCGGTAATCCCTGCCAGCTCACTCCAACGTATCCGTGATTACATCAATCTTGCTGCACCTTCCTTTGCCGATATCACGGCGCTGGAAGCGTATTTGCGCGGCGTACATGCGCCCTTCGGCAACCTGACTGATGCCGAATGGCGGCATTTGGCAGAAACTTCAGCCAGGCGGGACGCTGATGGTGTACTGCGGCTGCATTATGATCCCGCCATTATTCGTGCCTTCAGTGCCGGCGATGTTGCGGACATTGATCTTTCACCGCTTTGGGCGGCCATAGCCATCCCGGTTCTTATTCTGCGCGGTCTGACGAGCGATGTGCTCCCTGCGGATGTTGCCGCACAGATGGCGCGTAAACCCAGCACGAAGCTGATTGAAATTGCCGAAGCAGGCCATGCGCCAGCGCTGATGGCCGCTGATCAAATTGCCGCCATAGGGAACTTCCTGAACGCGCCATGAATGAACAGGCCGCGCCACCACCAAGAACGGAAGGGCTGATCGGTTTCATTGTTGCCCTTTGGGATGGGCTTTACGGTTTCGTGTTCCGTGTGGTGCCACTTTTATTGGCGGCGGCTTTTGTTCTGTTATTGCTGCGCGAAATGCGGCGCGAGGATATTGAAATCGCTCCTATCCAAGTACCGGTCAGGCTGGCGGAAGCCGGGCTTTCGCCGGATGTGGTAGCACTCCGCCTACTTGATCAGGTGGTGCTGGTGCAAAACACCGTCACAGCAGAACAGCTTGGTCAACAGCGCTTGGAACTGGCGGGCGATCAACCGGATTTCAATGTGCCGATCGCGGGGCTGTCACTACGCGCGCTCGCGACCTTGCTGCGCAGCGTTTTCGGCACACCCAGCCGGCGCATTACCGGTGAGATCGTGCTGGAAAAGGAACAGTTGAAGCTCCGCCTTAGGCTGGCGGGACACGGGTTGATTGCCGATATTGATGGTGTGCCGGCCGATGCGGTGGATCAGTTATTGTCGCGTGCGGCGCCAGAGATTTGGCGCGTGATTCAGCCGCGGCTTTACGCGTGGCATTTGGCGCAGAACGAACCGGACCAAGCCGTGGTGCGAGACAAGCTGCGCGCCCTGTTGCGAAGCGCGGGGGGCGATATTGCCACCGAAACCACCGCGCGTGGCCTGATGGGGCGTAGCTATCTGCGCGAAGGCCGCGCACGTGATGCCTTCGATGTCGCTGAGATCATGATCAACGCTAATCCTGAACAGGGCGCTCCCTGGTATCTGCGCGGCCTTGCGCAATTCCGTCTGGGTCGCGTGGAAGCGGCGCTTGAGGATTATCGCCGCGCGCAGCAACTCGACCCTCGCGCCATCTGGGTGCATGTGGCCCTGGCCGAGGTCTATACGCAGGCCGGGCGATTGGATGATGCGCTCAGTGAAATCCGCAAGGCGCTGCTGATGCAACCGCGTGATCCTTGGGCACTTTTGCATGAAGGCAATGTGCTGCTGGCGATGAATCGCACGCGTGAAGCCATGCTCGCCACACGGCGCGGTCTGGATCAGGATCCCAATAGCGCTGATCTGCGCCATTTGCTCGGGCGGGTTTGGCTTAAGCTTGGCAATCAGGCGGAAGCCGCCAATGCCTTTCAACATGCCATGCGGCTTGCACCCGCCATGGCGGAGCCCGTGCTTGATCTTGCCGAATTGCATATCAATACTGGAAAAAATACTGAAGCGCGCGATGCCCTGACCGCGCTGCTGGCGCGTGAGGATTTGCCGCCACCGCAGCGTGCAAGGGCTGAAGCGCTGATGGCGCGCTGAAAAACCAGGAGTTTTGACCCATGTATGATGTGATCGTGGTGGGCGCTGGTTCATCGGGCGCGACATTGGCAGCGCGGCTATCTGAGGATTCGCATCGGCGTGTCCTGCTGCTGGAAGCGGGGCGTGATTGGCGCGCGGCGGAAGCGCCCGCCGCTTTGCGCAGCCCCAATATCGTGCCCTTCATGCATGACCCCGCACATCAGGCTGCCTGGCAATGGCCTGGGCTGATGACACGCCGCACTCGAGCTCAGACGCCGAAATTCTATTGGCGCGGCAAGGCGCTTGGTGGCTCCTCCGCGGTCAATGCGCAAATCGCCATTCGGGGTGTGCCAGCCGCTTTCGATGCCTGGGCGGAAGCTGGGTGTGAGGGCTGGTCGGCCGCCGATGTCATGCCAATTTTCGATATCATCGAAGATGATGCGAATTACGGCACCCCCGGCAAGCGCCAGGGTGGCCCCATTCCGGTATGGCGCATGCCGGAAGAAAACTGGGGCGCGGTTGATCGCGCGCTGCGCGATGCGGCGCTCTTGGCGGGCTATCCTGTGAAACCCGATCTGAATGCGCCGGAAGGTGAGGGGCTGTCCTGCAACCCGATCAATCTGCGCCATGGCCAGCGCGTGACCACCAATGATGGCTATCTGGAACCGGCGCGCGGGCGGGCGAATCTGACCATTCGCGGTGATGCACTGGTTGACCGCGTAATCTTCGAAGGCCGCCGGGCGGCCGGTGTGCGTGTGCGCTTTGGCGCTGACGCTTTTGAGGAAATCAAAGCGAAGGAAGTCGTGCTTTGCGCCGGCGCCATCCATAGCCCCTGCATTTTGATGCGCAGCGGCATTGGCCCCGCGGAAGCATTGCGAGCCTTAGGCATTACCGTGCTGCATGATGCGCCTGCTGTTGGGCAGCATTTCATGGATCACCCGATCCTGCGCGCCAGCCTCGCCCTCAAGCCCCGCTTCCGCGCTGAAGGTGCTGATGCGCGCCACACCAATTGCTGCCTCACATACAGCAGTAAACTGGCCGGTGGTGGTGAGCGTGACATGATCATCATCGCCTATAACCATCGCGGGCTGGCGGAAGGCGGTGTGGCGCCGAATGGCGGTATTGGTGTTGCGCTTTATGATGCGCTGTCGCGCGGCGAAGTGCGTTTGACTTCGGCCGATCCAGATGCGCAGCCGGTGGTGGAAGAAAACATGCTGGACCATCCCGCTGATCGGCTGCGCATGCGTGATGGCGTGCGGCGGCTGGCGAAGCTTTGCGCCTTATCGCCGGTGGCTGATATCGCTGATGCGATTACCTTCGGCGAAACCGTGTTTTCCATGGCGGACGCGGCCGCGCTTTCGGATGAGGTGTTGGATCAGCTCATGCTCGATCAGGCAGGCGATATCCAGCACGCCGCCGGGACTTGCCGCATGACGGCGCATGAAGACCCGCGCGGCGTGGTGGACCCGGAATTGAAGGTGCGCGGTATGGAAGGGCTGCGCATTGCGGATGCTTCCATCATGCCGTCGGATTGCCGCGCTAATCTGCATTTCACCTGTGTGATGATTGGGGAAGCCCTGGCGCGCCGAATGCGTGCCAGCTAGGGTATCGCATGATTTGACTCCTTGACGCCGCGTTGCCTAGGCTTCGGGTCTTGTGACTTCGCCGACAAATGACTGTTATTGCGATGTCAGACAGACGGAGGCTCAGTGACCATGCGCCACCCAATCACGCGCCGCTCCATCACGCGCGGCGTAATTGGCCTCACACTCGGCGCCATTTCGGCGCTGCCCGCGCCAGCGCAGTCTTGGCCAACACGTCCCATCCGCCTCGTAGTTCCTTTTCCACCCGGCGGAGGGGTGGATGCGGTGGGGCGCATTCTGGCGGAACCTTTGACGCAAGCTCTTGGCCAGCCGGTTATTGTCGAAAATCGTGCCGGTGCGGGAGGCGCAATCGGTGTGGATTCAGTGGCGAAGGCACTGCCCGATGGCTACGCGTTCAGCATGGTCAGTGCCGGGAATATGACCGCAGGTCCGGTCGTTCGTCGCACACCCTATGATCCGACTACGCTCGGCTTTGTCACCATGGTGTGCCATAGCCCGCTATTATTGGTGGCGCGCAATACACTTGAAGCGCGCGATCTTGCTGCTTTCGTGGCATTGGTGCGGCGCCAGCCAGACCTTATCCGTTTTGCCTCGGGCGGCGTTGGTACAGCAACACATCTGGCCGGTGAGCTGATGAACCTGCGGCTTGGCACGCGCATGTTGCATATACCCTATCGCGGAACAGCACCTGCATTGACTGATATTGTTGCAGGCAACGCCGATATTTTTTTCAGCGATTCTTCAGCCTGGCCCATGGTGCAACAGGGGCAGATGCGCCTGCTTGGCGTTACATCGGCTGCGCCTTGGGCGACATCACCGGACACACCGCCGATCAATCGCTTGGTGCCAGATTTCGATATTTCCAATTGGTATGGCATGATCGCGCCGCCCGATACGCCACTTGCCATTCGCGAACGCCTCGCCGCCGAGATTGCTCGGATTCTGGCGCGCGCTGAGGTGCGCGAAATGCTCGGCCGCATCGGCTTTGAACCTGCCCCCATGGCGACAGCGGCATTCGGCGCCTTTGTGCGGCGTGAAACAGAAACCTGGCGTGCCGTGGTCAAGGCCGCCAATATCCAGGCGGAATAATCCGCTCAGCTTGAAACGAAAAAGATAGCATGACAAAAACAGCGCGTCTGGCCGTTGATATCGGCGGCACCTTCACGGATCTTGTGCTGGCGCTGCCGGACCGCTCTCTCTCTGCCAAGGTGCTTACCACATCGGATGCACCAGAGCGGGCCGTATTAGAAGGGACTGCCGCCATTCTTGCGCAGGCCGGTATCAGCGCCGCTGATCTGGCGCTGGTCATTCACGGCACAACACTTGCCACCAATGCGCTCATCGAACGCAAGGGTGCGCGTACAGCGCTGGTGACAACGGATGGTTTCCGCGATTCCCTCGAAATCGCTTATGAACATCGCTTCGAACAATATGATCTCTACATGGATCGCCCGGAACCGCTTGTCGCGCGGCCTTGGCGCTTTGAAGTACCGGAACGCGTGGCCGCCGATGGCAGCGTACTGCTACCAATGGACGAAGCCGCGGTAGAGCGCATTGGCGCCGCAGCCAAGGCCGCCGGCGCTGAAGCCATCGCCGTCTGCTTTCTGCATGCCTATCAAAACGACGCACATGAAAGACGCGCCAGGGAAATTCTTTCCCACCATTTCGAGCAGGAAGTCATCACGATTTCGAGCGAGGTATGCCCGGAAATCCGCGAATATGAACGAACCTCCACCACGGTTGCCAATGCCTATGTGCTGCCTCTGATGGAACGCTATCTGCGCCGCCTTGAAGATGGGTTGAAGGCACTTGGCAGCGCGGCGCCGCTGCTCCTGATCATGTCATCGGGCGGCATCACAACGGTGGAGACAGCGCGGCGCTTCCCGATACGGCTGGTGGAAAGCGGCCCGGCGGGCGGCGCCATTCTCGCGCAGATGATCGCGGCGGAAAGTGGCATCAACCGCGCGCTTTCCTTCGATATGGGCGGCACAACGGCGAAGATCACGCTGATTGATGACATGAAGCCGCAGCAGGCACGCCATTTTGAAATTGCCCGCGCCGCGCGTTTCGTGAAAGGCAGCGGCATTCCGGTGCGCATCCCGGTGATTGATATGGTCGAAATCGGTGCTGGCGGTGGTTCGATTGCGCGCGTGGACGGGCTTGGGCGCATCACAGTTGGGCCGGATAGCGCAGGCTCCATGCCCGGGCCCGCCTGTTATGGGCGCGGCGGCACCATGCCGACCGTGACTGATGCGGATTTGGTACTTTCCTGGATTGATCCGGCGCGCTTTGCGGGTGGTCATATATCGCTTGATGCAACGGCTTCCCAATCGGCATGTGACGCTATTGTGGGGCAGCCGCTTGGCATGACGCCGAAGGAAGCAGCACTCGGCATCACCGAAATCGTCACCGAAACCATGGCCAATGCTGCGCGTGTGCATGCGGTGGAAAATGGCAAGGAAACCAGCGGGCGCACCATGATCGCCTTCGGTGGCGCGGCCCCGCTACATGCGGCGCGCATGGCATTAAAGCTTGGCATGGATCGCGTATTGGTGCCTGTTGGCGCCGGTGTCGGCTCTGCTCATGGCTTTCTTGCCGCGCCCATCGGCTATGAGGTGGTGCGCACGCGGCTTGTCAGCCTGAATGCCTTTGATGCGCCACTGGTCAATGGTCTTTATGACGCGATGCGGACGGAAGCTGAGGCCGTGGTACGCCTTGGCGCGCCAAACGCGGCGCTGCAGGAAATCCGAACGGGCTTCATGCGCTATCGTGGCCAAGGGCATGAGGTTGCGGTGGCGCTTCCGCAAGGCCCCTATAACGCGGATAGCGAAGCCGCCTTCCGCACCGCTTTTGAAGCGACCTATCGCGCGCTTTATGGGCGCACGATTCCGAAGCTTGAAATTGAAGTGCTGACCTGGACCCTGTCATTGGCGGAAGCCAAACCGCTGCCCGCGCGCATTCCGGACCCGCCGGATGCCCCGGCACCAGTACCCGCCGGCACGCGCCGTATCATGGACCCGGGCGCGCGTGAAATGGTTGATGCTGCAATCTATGATCGCGCAAGCCTTGCGCCTGGTGCGCGCATCATCGGCCCGGCCGTGATTGTGGAAGCTGAAACCTCAACCCTGGTGCCCCAAGGCTTCCGCGCCGGCCCCAATGCCGCCGGCCACATCCTGATCGAGAGGATCGCCTGATGACCAAGATGATCGGCGAAATCGAAATCCAGATTCTGTGGAACCGCCTGCTTTCAGTCGTGGAGGAACAGGCGCAGACCCTGGTGCGCACGGCTTTTTCCACTGCGGCACGCGAAGCAGGCGATATTTCGGCTGGCGTCTTCGATATGAAAGGGCGGATGCTGGCCCAGGCGGTCACGGGTACGCCCGGGCATATCAATTCCATGGCGCGCTCGGTCGTGCATTTTCTGGATGCCTTCCCGGCCGAGACTCTGAAGGATGGCGACATCCTGATCACCAATGATCCGTGGAAGGGTACAGGGCATCTTTTTGATCTGACAGTGGTGACGCCGATTTTTCTGGATGGGAAGCCTGTCGCGCTTTTCGCCTGCACCACGCATGTGGTGGATATCGGTGGCTTGGGTGTCAGCGCTGAGGGCCGGCAGATTTATCACGAAGGGCTCTATATCCCGCTCATGTACCTCGCGCGCGAAGGGCGGATGAATGAAGACCTTCTTGGTATTGTGCGCGCCAATGTGCGCGAACCAGTACAGGTGGTGGGCGATATCTACGCGCTGGTTGCTTGCAATGAAACCGGTGGCAAGCGGCTTTGCGAAATGATGCGCGAATTCAACCTCGCGGACCTAGATCATTTGGGAGAGGAAATCATCTCCCGCAGTCGGCGCGCCATGGCAGATATCATCGCGAAACTGCCGCAAGGCTCCTGGACCGCCAGGATGACGATTGATGGTTTCGAAGCGCCCGTCACCTTGGTTGCAACGCTGACCATCGCTGGCGATCGCGTAACGGTGGATTATACGGGCACATCTGGCCTGTCGCGCTACGCGATCAATTGCCCGATGTGTTATACGGAAGCCTATACATCCTTCGGCGTGAAGGCGGCCCTTGCCCCCTGGATCCCCAATAATACGGGCACGCTTGATGCGGTGATCGTGACGGCGCCGGAAAATACCATCCTGAATGCGCCGCATCCGGCTGCCGTTTATGCGCGTTCGGTCATGGGGCATATGTTGCCCGATGTCGTTTATGGCTGCCTTGATCAGGCGCTGCCGGACACCGTGCCGGCGGAGGGCACTTCCAGCCTGTGGAATCTGAGCCTGCTGGCAGGACATGGCTTGACCGGCATGGAAGGCAGCGCGGTGCGCGCCTTCAATGTCACCACCTTTCATTCCGGTGGGGCGGGGGCACGGCCGCGGCAGGATGGGCTTTCGGCAACACCCTTCCCATCTGGCGTGCGCAATGTGCCGATTGAAATTACCGAAGCCATTACGCCCCTGGTTGTCTGGCGCAAGGAATTGCGGCGCGGTTCCGGTGGACCAGGGCGGCAGCGCGGTGGGCTTGGTCAGCGTATGGAAATCGCGAATCGCGAAGATGCTGCCTTTGGCATTCAGGCGCGCTTCGAACGCGGCGTATATCCCGCGCGCGGTCGCAGTGGCGGAGAAGCGGGCGCCAAAGGGCGCCTATCGCTCGCCACAGGCGCCTCACTCGCGATCAAAGGGTTGCAAATCATTCCCGCCGGTGACCGGCTGATTGTGGAGATGCCGGGCGGCGGTGGTTATGGTGATCCCTTTGCGCGCGATCCGGCGTTAGTGGCGCGCGATGTGCGGTATGGGCTGATTGAACCGGCACAGGCAGAGGCGGAATATGGCGTTATTCTTGCGGCTGGGGGCGAAGCGGATATGGCCGCTACAGCCAAGCGCCGCGCTTCGCGCTGAAGCCAAATGCATAGAGGTTATCCAATGCTCGCCGGAAAAACCGCGCTCATCACAGGATCCTTGGATGGTATCGGTTATGGCATTGCCAAAGCCCTTGCCGATAAGGGTGCCAAGGTCATGCTGAATGGCTTTGGTGAGCCAGCCCTTATTGACAGCCGCATTGCGGAGCTTCGAACAAAGGGTGTGGATGCTGCCTATCATGGCGCTGATGTGTCCAAACTTGCGGATATCGAGGATCTGGTGCGCACGACCGAACAGCGGCTCGGGGCGGTTGATATTCTGGTGAATAACGCGGTCATTCGTCACCGCGCGAATATTGAAGACTTTCCTGTTGAACGCTGGGATTATGCCATTGCGGTCAATCTGACGGCACCGTTTCATCTGATCAGGCTGACAATGTCTGGCATGAAGCAACGGCGCTGGGGACGCATCCTCAATCTTGCGTCTGTCTTTTCGCTGATGGCCACGCCGGAGCGCGCAGATTACTGCACCACCAAACACGGGCTGCTTGGCTTGACCCGCGTTGTTGCGCTTGAAGGCTTGCCCTTCAATATCACCTGCCATGCGCTTTGCCCCGGCACGGCTGACACACCAAATACGCGGCGCAATCTCGCGGCCCAGCAGGCAGCGTCAGGCTTGAGTGAGGCTGAAACGTTGGAGCAGTTTCTGGCGCTGCGTCAGCCGTCTCGGCGATTGATATCGCCTGATAAGATTGGCGCGCTTGCGGCTTTTCTCTGTTCCGATGATGCGAGCGACATCACCGGCGCGCCCATTCCGATTGATGGCGGGTGGTTGTCCGGATATTAGCGCCATATTGACGCACCTATACCGCTCTGGAAACGCCAGTATCGGCCTGGTGTGAAGCTGGCTCGGCTTGTCGCGCCGCCGACAAGGGCACGAAGGCGTAAACCTTCAACGCACCGGAACAGGCGGCGGCAGCGCCGGCGCCGGCGCGTTGGGCGCAGCATGGGTGGCTGCCGTTTCCGGCTTGTCGGTTGCGATGTTTTCACCCTGCCGCGCGGTCCATTGGCCGGCGCTTTCCAATTGGCGGCCGGTCCAATTCATGGCGCGCCCAAAGGCGGAGGTGGTTTCCTCTGCTGCCTTGCCCACTGCAGCGCCAGCACGCTCGGGCAGGCTGCGTTCGGCTTGTGCGGTGCCGGGTGTCGCCGGCACGGGCGCTGGCAGGTTTTGCGCGAGGCAGGCGCCGCTGAGGCCAAAAAGAAACAGGAAAAGCCAGAGATACATGTGCGCTACTCCCCAGTATTTCTTTACGTCCGTCATCTTAGCACCAGCATCACCCAAAAGGGCAGCGTCAGGATGGAAGCAATATGCTCGGTCGTCGTGATCGCGGCCATCAGCTTGGCATCGCCGCCCATGGCGCGCGCCATGACATAGGAAGTGGCGGCCGTTGGCAGCGCCATGAAGATGACCGCCGCTGCCAGCGGTAATGGCGGCAGGCCGGCGAATGTCCCCAAGCCATAGGTAATGGCCGGCATGCCCACCAGTTTCAGAACACCTGTCAGTGCTTGGGTGGGCACGCGATCGGTGAAACTTTCCCAAGATAGCGCCGCGCCAACACACAACAGGCCAAGTGCCACGGAGGCCCTGCCCAGGGTCTGAATGGTCGGCTTCACGCCTGGCGGGAAGCCGCCAAGCGCCGCGATGGTGAAGCCCAGGATGCAGGCGATGATCAGCGGGTTCAGAATCAATTGCCGCAAGATCACCAGCGGCTTTGGCCGCCCCCGGCTGCCATCCATGGCGAAGGCCAATGTTGTGACGCTTTGCACAAAGGGCACGATGATGCCGGTGGCAACGGCGCCGAAGCTGATGCCCTCGGCGCCAAAAATCGCGCCCACAATGGCGAAGCCCATCAGGTTGTTGAAGCGAATGCCGCCCTGCAGGATGGAGGTCATGGCCGCATGCCCATGTCCCATGAAGCGCGCCAGCAGCACGGAAATCAGCGTGCCGATGGCAAGCGCGCCCCAAATGGTGAAAGCCATGGCGCCCAGCGGCAGGCTCGCGGGATCGAGCGCCGCAAGGGCGGAGAGGATCAGGCTTGGCAGCAGCACCCAATAGATCAGCTTTTCCATGCCCGCCCAAACCGCATCCAAGGGCAGCAGGATGCGCCTCAGCAGCGCCCCAAGGCCAAGCAGCGCAAAGGCCGGCACAAAGGCATCAAGCCAAAGGTTCATGCGCGCCGTTCAGCCCCCGCCGCCGGGGGTGGTCCAAGGCGACGGATGGGACGCGCGGGCAAGGGCCTCCATACAGGCCGATTCGGTCAGGCGCCGCGCGCCAAAGGCCCTAGCCGCCGCATGGGCCAGCACCAGCCGCGAAGCCTCGGCGTAAAACACCAAATCCAGCCTGCAATCCGGCGCTTGATACAGCCAAATCTCTGCATCGCCTTCACGCCGGCGTAAGGCGGGCTCCCCCAGGGCTGAGATCACGGCCTCCGGCATCTGTCCCTGCAAGGCGCTGGCGGCGGCGGGCGGGTTGGCGCCCTGGCGGCGCGGGGCGCTGGCGCTGCTGGGCGGGGGCGGCAATGGCGCTGGCCGCTCCGTTGGCGAAGCCTCTGGCGCCGATGGCAGGCCAAGTGCTGCCAAGCTTGCCCTGGTGTCACGCAAGGCCTGTTCCAGGCCGAGTGTTGCTCCCTCGGCGTCAGATTTGCGGCAAGCGGGGGTTAGCAGTAGCGCCGCCACGGCAAGGCCGACGGCGCTGATGGGGCCGAGAGGAACGCCCCGCGGCGACATGCGAAGCCGCGGTGATCTGCTTGTCGGCCTTGGCCCCTGGCGCACGCGGCGCCGGTTCAGGATTCGCTGGTTTCAACCACGCGCACGGGCGGCGACACCGGCATGGCAGGGCTGGCCGAGGCATCGGTGATCATTTCCATGCGCCCGGTAAGCTGCCCGCCATCTTCCACAGAAAGGCGGCGGGCCCGCGCCACACCCAGTACCCGGCCGGTGGCGCGGATGGTCAGGCTGCCGGTAGCATTCAGCGTGCCGTCAAACACGCCAGCGATATCGGCATCTTCCACCTGCACCTCACCCTTGAAGACGCCGGAATGGCTGATCGCCAATTCCTGGCACTGCAGAAGCTGGCTTTCCATGGTGCCTTCGATGACGATGCGCTCGGCTTCCGTCACGCTGCCCTGGATGCTGATGCCCTTGCCCAATTGCAGGACGCGCTTTTCACCAGCCTCAGCCCGGCCGGTGGGGCGACCAGCCGTAGGTGTCGAAGGGCGCGCGGCAGGTGATGGCGCGATGGTGGGCTTCGCCGATGCGGCAGCCGCGCTGGCCACCGGCGGCACGACCGCCGCCGCAGGCCGGAAGGGGGGCACCGCGAGGTCAGGATCGCGCGCTGTCGGCACGCTTGTGGGTTCCGGTGCTGACGGAGTGGTGGCTTCATCCTTGCGACGGAAAAGCGACATTGTAGCCCCCTTGGTGATTCGCGTTGCTGATACTTTCGGCTAGCATGCGACTCTGCCACGCCACAACGGGCGAAAAAAAGTTATCCCCCGCTTTGTGTAGATGCAGGCGCAAGCGTATCGAAGCCACCCAAGCCACGAATCAACAAATGCGCAGCCGCTGCAATGCCGATGATCGGCACCAACAAATTCAAGACAGGCACCATCGCCATCAAGGCCAAAACAAGGCCAAGCAACCAGCCCTGCCAGCGCAAACGCTGCCAGGCGATGCGTGAATGCGCGAGGTTCATGCGCCTGAGTGCCACTTCGCGTAGCAAGCCCGCCCCAAGCCCATGGGCGGCAATCACCAGCGCGATCAGAGCGCCAAAAATAGGAATGAAGAATAGCGGCAAAAGCAGCATTTGCAGTGCCAGCAATTTCACCCAGAACCAGATTCCATGCCCCATCTGCGCCAGCGCCGATGCGCCAGACGGTGCCGCGATTCCTGGGTAATGCCGCCGTTCTACCGCGCCCGCGATGGTGTCCGTGAA
>JBIIGZ010000187.1:0-6327 GCA_044236185.1 Roseomonas sp.
TGAAATAATGATAGGTCTTGCCGTCCACGCTGAGCGTGCGACGGGTCTTCAGGCTGTCTTGCCCGATCATCCGCATGGTTGGTTACCCTTCCTCAAGCGCGCTGGCCTTGCGCGGCCGCGCCAATGCTGGCTTTAAAGCATGGAGATTGTATGCGGTCCATTAGCGGGGGGCAGATTTGGCGGCGGGGCAACCCATTCTGGACGTGCTGGACCTTGCCTGCATCCGGGGTGACCGGGCGGTATTCGCGGGGCTGAGTTTCGCCGTGCCCGCAGGTGGCGCGCTGCTGCTGACCGGGGCCAATGGTGCGGGAAAATCAAGCTTGCTTCGCGTCATTTCCGGGCTGCTGCCGGCGGCAGGCGGTGAGGTGCTGCTGGAAGGCACGCCCGCACGTTCGGACCCTACCGGCCATGCGCTGAGGCTCCGCTATATCTCCAGCCAAGATGCTTTGAAGCCGGCACTGACGGTCGCCGAAAATCTGGCCTTTTATGCAGCGCTTTGGGGTGGCGAGGTGACCCCCGCCCTGGAATCGCTTGGCCTTGGCGCGCTGGCGTCCCTGCCGGGGCGGGTGCTGTCCACCGGGCAAAGGCGGCGGCTCGCGCTGGCGCGGCTGGCTTTGGCGCCGGCAAGGCTTTGGCTTTTGGATGAACCGAGCCTTGGGCTGGATGCGGCTTCCGTGGCGCGGCTTGGCGATTTGATGGCGCGCCACCGCGCCGCCGGCGGCGCCATTCTGGCCGCGACCCATCTGCCCTTGCCGCTGCCGGATGCGCGGGAGTTGAAGCTATGAGCGGCGGGGTTTTTGGCGGGTTCCTCGCGGTGCTAGGGCGGGAATGGAAGCTCGCGCTTCGCCACCCATCCGATACCCTGGCCGCCGTTTTGTTCTTTGTGCTGGTGGCAGCACTTTTCCCCTTTGGCGTCGGCCCTGCGCCGGAAACCCTTTCCCGCCTTGCCCCGGGCGCCTTGCTGGCAGCCGCGTTGCTGGCCGCGCTTTTGCCGCTCGACCGGCTTTTCGGGGCGGAGGCTGAGGATGGCTCGCTCGATCAATTGCTGCTCTCTGGCCTGCCGCGCGGCGTGCTGGCGGCGGCCAAGGCGCTGGGCCATTGGCTGACCACGGGCGTGCCATTGATTGCGGCAACCCCGATTGCGGCGGCGATGCTCAATCTGCCGGTGGAAGCCTGGGGTGTCGCGATGATGGCGCTTGCGCTCGCAACCGCGCTTTTGTCGCTGCTTGGAACTTTGGGGGCAGCGCTGACGCTTGGCGCCAGGCGCGGCGGCGTGCTGCTGCCCTTGCTGGTTTTGCCACTCGCAATTCCGGCGGTAATCTTCGGCGCGGCAGCGATTGAAGCCGCCAGCGTGGGGCTTTCTGCCGCCCCGTTTCTGCTACTGCTCGGGGCGGGGGTATCGCTTGCCGCGCCGCTCGCGCCACTCGCGGCGGGGGCGGCGCTGAGTGGGGAGTGATGATTGTCACGCCAAGTGACGGTACTTGGCGTGAAATGCCTCAGCCAGGGCTTGGCCGGCGCCCGACCTGGACGGTAATTTCCATCACGCGCCCTTCGCGCATCAGGGAAAGCCTTACATTCTGCCCGGGTGGAATGGCGGAAATGCCGCGCACCAATTCGCGATTATTGCTGACACGCGCGCCATCTACCGCGGTAATAACGTCACCCTGGCGCAGCCCCGATCTGGCGGCTGGGCTGCCGCGCTCCACGCCCAGGACCTGAGCACCGGCGCGCGCTGTGCGGCCGGGCGCTGCCTCCACATCGCCAACGGAAACGCCAAGCCAGCCGCGTTCAACCCGCCCGCCGCGCAGCAATTGTTCAATCACCGGCCGCGCCAGATCGGATGGCACGGCAAAGCCGATCCCGGCCGAGGCGCCGCTTGGGGAGAAGATCAGCGTTGTGATGCCAATCACCTCACCCGCCATATTGAACAGTGGCCCGCCAGAATTGCCGGGATTGATCGGCGCATCGGTCTGGATGAAATCATCAAACGGCCCCAGGCGAATATCGCGCCCAATGGCCGAGATGATGCCCGCGGTGACCGACCCGCCAAGCCCGAAGGGATTGCCCGCGGTCAGCACCCATTGCCCCACGCGCATCTGCCGCGAATGCCCAAGGGATACCGCCGATAAGGGCCTCTGCGCTTCGATCTTGAGCAAGGCGATATCGGTCAATTCATCAATGCCGATGATTTTCGCCGGATATTCAGACCCATCATGCAGCCCGACCAGCACATTCGCAGCATCGCCGATCACATGCGCGTTCGTCACGATAATGCCCGAAGGTTCGATGATGAAGCCCGACCCAGCGCCCTGAATGATCGGCCCTCTGCGGCGCGCCGGTTCGCGCTGCGGGCGTTCCCGCTGTTGGCCGCGCCATTCCGAAGCAGAGCCTTCGCGCGCCGTCATCTGAATGCTGACCACCGCCGGGATCACGCTTTGCGCCAGATCGGCAAAATCCGGCAGGCCGCGCTGCGCAATCGCGGGGCCGCATGCGCCAAGGGCAACCGGCAGGAAAAGCGCGGCGCGGCGCGAGAGCTGGGGCGGAATTGAATTCATGCTTCCACTTACATGCGCCGCTTCCGCGCGCGCTTCAACCTTGCGGCGCGGCGGGGTTTTCCGGCCAGGCGTGTTTCGGATAACGCCCGCGCATTTCGCGGCGTACCTCCGCCCAACTTCCCGCCCAAAACGCCGCCAGATCACCTGTAATTGCAATGGGCCGCCCGGCGGGCGAAAGCAGCGCCACCTGCAGGGCCACACGTCCGCCCGCGAGCAAGGGCAAGCCCGGCAGACCAAATAAATGCTGCGCGCGGGCTTCAAGCGTTGGCACGTCCCGCGCGTAATCAATCGCGGCACTTCGCCCGGCGGGAAGCGCCAGTCGCGCTGGCAGCGTTTGGTCGAGCGTGCGGCGTGCTTCCCAAGGCAAAAGACCAATCAGTATCTGGGCAAGATCAAGCCCCGCCAATTCCTGCAAGCGCGTAAGGCCCGAAAGATGCGGCGCCAGCCAATGATGCGCTGAGGCGATCAGCGCCTCATCTGCCAGATCAGGCCAGGCATCGCCTTCCACTTGCCGCATCCAGCCGATACGCGCGCGGGTCTGCCGTGCCGCTTCATTCCAGGGCAGATCGCGCAAGCCGCGCCCTGCCACAGCTTCAGCAAGAGCCGCCGCCATGGCCGCCGGGTCCGCTTGCGGCAGGGGGGATTCTTCCAAGACCAGCGGACCGAAGCGGAGCCGCCGGCGCGCCAGCACCGCGCCGCTGCGCGCATCAAACGCCGCGCCTTCCTCGCGGTGCAGCCTTTCGGGGAAGCGCGCTTCCAAGACGGCGCGTTCGATGGGGGCTGCCATGCGGATGCGCGCCTCGGTCCCCGCGATTTCCAGATCAGCCACGGCCAGCAAAGGCATCTTGGCCAAGGGATCAACACCGGTGATGCGCGCGCCTTGGCCCGAGGCCAAACGAAAGGCGCCATCCATGGAACCGCGTTTTGCGGCGATGCGGTCAGGAAAACCTGCCGCCAACAAGGCGCCCGCATCGCCTTCTGCCGCGACACCATTGCCAATGCCAAGCCGGCGCCGATGCAGGCTGGCAGCGCGGCGAATGCGCTGCACCGCGCCGCGATCCGCCGTCGCGTGATCACCCCCCGCCAGCAGATCAAGGCGCAAGCCGATATCCGCCGGGGCTTCCCGCCCGCGCAAGGGATCACGTTCTTCGAGCAATGCCGCGAGTTCGGCGGCGAGGGCCTTCTCGGCACTGCCTTCCGCCGCCAGCATCATCCGCGCAAGCCTCGGATGAGTGCCCATACGTGCCATGCGCCGTCCCGTTTCGGTGATGCGCCCGGCCTCATCCAAGGCATCCAGATCGCGCAGCAACCCGCGCGCCGCGGCCATTGTCCCGGCAGGCGGTGCATCAAGGAAGGCGAGCGCGCCGGGTTCAGAACCCCAAGCGGCGCAATCAAGCGCGAGGCCGGAAAGCTCCGCTTCCAGAATCTCAGGCCGATCCGCCTGTGGCAGGCCGCGATGCAGCGCTTCTGTCCAAAGCCGGATCGCAACACCTGGCGCGGTGCGCCCGGCGCGGCCCGCGCGTTGTTCGGCTGCGGCCTTGCCGATGCGCAAAGTGACCAGCCGCGACAGCCCGCTTGCGGCATCAAGCCGCGGCGCACGGCGATAGCCACCATCCACAACAATGCGCACACCGGGCACGGTCAGTGATGTCTCGGCGATGGAGGTCGCCAGCACCACCTTGCGTTGGCCATCAGGCGCAGGGGTGAGCGCGCGGTCCTGTTCAGCCGGCGGCAATTCGCCGTGCAGAGGCAGCACCAGCGCATCAATGCCGCCGAGCCTTTCGGCAGTACGGCGGATTTCTCCCCAGCCCGGCAGGAAGGCCAGCACATCGCCGGGATGCGCGACTAGCGCCTCACGAATCGCACTCGCCATCGCTTCGGGCAGGTCGCGCGGGTCGCGCAAATCCCGCGCGCGATGGCGGAGTTCCACCGGAAATGCGCGGCCCAGGCTTTCAATCACCGGCGCGGGCGTGCCGCCTTCTGCCATCAGCCCGGCGAAGCTCGCGCCATCCAAAGTGGCGGACATGGCAAGCAGGCGCAGTTCGGGGCGAAGCGCCCTTTGCAGATCAAGTGCGAGGGCCAGGGCAAGGTCAGTGTCCAGATTTCGCTCATGCGCTTCGTCAAAGAAAATCGCGGCCACACCTTCAAGCCCAGGATCGCTTTGCAGGCGCCGCACCAGCAGGCCTTCGGTCACCACCTCAACCCGTGTGCGGTCAGAGAATTGCCGATCAAGGCGCGTGGAAAGCCCAATGGTGCCGCCGGGTTGGTCTTCACCAAGCAGGGATGCCATGCGCCGCGCGGCGGCGCGCGCGGCCACACGGCGCGGTTCCAAAACCAGGATGCGCCCTTCAGCGGCCCAGGCTTCTTCCATCAACGCAAGCGGCACAATGGTGGTCTTGCCCGCGCCGGGGGGTGCGATCAGCACGGCGTTGGAGGAAGCGCTCAGCGCAGCGCGCAGCGCCGGCAGCGCTTCAGTAACGGGCAATTCAGGGAGCATGAGAAGGGCGATGCGAAAGGGGTCACCCCCATGTGACGCGCCAGCTTCGCGCAATCAAGCGGCGCGGTGCTTTGACCTCAGCGCGGCCCCGGCCCCGGGCGCGGCGGCATGGGGCCTGGGCTATGTGGGAAATTGGGCGGGTTCACATAAACCCCACCAATCGGCGGCGCATAACCGGGCTGCTGCACAATATTCGGATCGGGCGGGCAATTCGGGCGATTAATGCCGCAATCCCAGGCGAAGCGATCCGGCCGCCCGGTCATGCTGCCGCCAGGAATGAAACGACAGGCGCATTGTTTGCCCGCCATGCAGGCCAATTGCCCTTCGCGCGCTTCGGTGCATTGCGGCGGTTCCTGCGCCGCCAAGGGCAAGGAAAAGACCAGAAAACCAGCCAAGAGGATTTTGCGCATGCTGCAGCCTTACCGGTAAAGATTAACCATTTACTAACGCGCCGAGGCTATTCGCATTTGCAGGCTTGCACCAAGCCCCTTTCGCGCCCCTTTATGGGGCATGCGCTTCCTCGCAGCCCTTATCGCGCTTCTGATCCTGCCCTGGCTGCCGGCGCAGGCGCTGGAATCTGCTGCGCAGGAATCGCCGCGCGCGCGCGTCACGCTGGTTGCGGATCACATCGCCATTGCGCCGGGGCAGGGGTTTCAACTCGGGCTGCGCATCCGGCTTGCGCCGCGCTGGCATAGCTATTGGCGCCATGCCGGGGATGCCGGCGCGCCAACGGAAATCAGCCTGACCCTGCCCGAGGGCAGCACCGTCGGCCCCATCGCCTGGCCCATCCCGCAAGCGATCCCCTTCGGCCCGCTGATGAGCTTCGGCTATTACGGCGAAGTCGTATTGCCCATGCGCATCACCCCACCGCCGGGGCTGCGTGTTGGGGAGGTCTTCAGCATCACCGCGGCGGCGACTTGGCTGGTCTGCGATGATGTCTGTATCCCCGAGGAAGGCAGTTTTCGCCTGGACCTGCCAGTGGCGGCTGAGCCTCAGGCGAACCCCGATCTGGCGCCGCTTTTCGCTGCTGCTGCCGCTGCTCTGCCAAGGCCCTCCCCCTGGCAGGCCAGCGCATCCGTCCAGGGCGATGCGCTGCGGCTGCGCCTGACCGGCCCGGGGCTTGGTCGCGAAAGCCTGAAGGAAGCGCTGTTCATTCCGGGCCTTGGCGGGCTTTTGGATCACCCTGCGCCGCAAAAACTGACCCAAGGGCCGGATTGGCTGGAATTGACGCTCAAACGCGCCGAACGCTCGGAAAACCTCGCGCAACTTGAAGGC
>JBIIGZ010000046.1:0-20538 GCA_044236185.1 Roseomonas sp.
CGCTGCTTGAAGCGGTTGTGCAGTCCGGCCGTCCGCTCGTGATTGTGGCCGAAGATGTGGAAGGCGAAGCGCTCGCGACCCTCGTGGTCAACAAGCTGCGCGGTGGCCTCAAGATCGCGGCCGTGAAGGCGCCTGGCTTCGGTGATCGTCGCAAGGCGATGCTGGAAGACATCGCGATCCTGACCGGTGGTGAAGTGATCAGCGAAGATCTTGGCATCAAGCTCGAAAGCGTCACGCTGGCGCAGCTCGGCCGCGCCAAGACCGTGCGGATCGAGAAGGAAAACACCACCATCGTTGATGGCGCCGGTGCGAAGGACCAGATCTCCGGCCGTTGCGAGCAGATCAAGGCGCAGATCGAGGAAACCACCTCGGACTACGACCGTGAAAAGCTGCAGGAACGTCTGGCGAAGCTCGCTGGTGGCGTTGCCGTGATCCGCGTTGGTGGGTCCACCGAAGTGGAAGTGAAGGAACGCAAGGACCGCGTGGACGACGCGCTGCATGCGACCCGCGCTGCCGTGCAGGAAGGCATCGTGCCTGGTGGTGGCGTTGCGCTGCTCCGCGCTTCGACCAACCTCGGCGGCCTCAAGGGTGCCAACAGTGATGAGCAGGTGGGGATCGAAATCATCCGCCGCGCCATCCAGGCGCCCTTGAAGCAGATCGCTGAGAACGCCGGCAAGGACGGCGCGGTGATCGCGGGTGAAGTGCTGCGCGACAGCACCTATACCCACGGCTATGACGCGCAGAAGGACGAGTACAAGGATCTGGTCAAGGCCGGCATCATTGACCCGACCAAGGTTGTGCGCACCGCGCTGCAGGATGCGGCTTCTGTCGCGTCCCTGCTGATCACCACCGAAGCGATGGTGGCTGAGCGTCCGGAGCCGAAGGGCGCGCCGGCCGGTGGCCCGCCGGGTGGCGGCATGGGCGGGATGGATTTCTGATCCATCGCGCACTGCGCAAAGAATGGGGGCGGTCCTTCGGGGCCGCCCTTTTTTGTGCCGATCTGTTTGCTGGCTTACTGCAAAAGCGCCGTTCTAGAGCGTGTTGCATTCACATGGGTTCACGCAACCCGCTCTACCTCGTTTTTTTTCCGAGCATCTTCACACATTCAGATGATTTCATCTGAACGTGATCTCCTCTATTGCCGCGGCGCCTGGCCTGCCGGTTCCTGACCAATCCCAAATATGCCGCGCAGAAAACCAGGCGCGAGCGCCGCCAAGGGGTTGATGCTGGTCTGCGGGTCATTCAGCGGCCCGCGCATGCGATAGGAAACGGCAAATAGCCCACCGCCTTCCTCTGGGCTGAACAGTCGGCCGAAAACCGGAATACGCCCGAGCAGCGTGTTGAAGATATAGGCCGGCACAATGGTGCCTTCCGTATCAATCGTGTCATTCCTGCGATCAATGCGTCCCTTGGCGGTGACGCCAAGCGAAGATGAAAAGGCGCGCGCGTCCCGCAATACCAGCGCCTCTGGGCCCAGGCTGAAGGGAATGGTAGCGCGGGTGAAATTGAGGCCAGGGCCGCTCAGCGCATCCACCAGCCCGTAAAGCGTCATGGCTTGTAAAACCTTGCCGAGCCCAGGCGCTTCGCGCACCACGAAATCTTCCAGCACCGCGTCGCCGGAAAGCGTCGCACCAGGGCGGGAGTCTTCATATTTGCCGGTTACGGTCAGCTTGCCGCCCTGAATGGTTTTCAGCACGTCAAAGGCGCGCAGCAATTCGCCGCCATTATCGCTGGTCAGGTTGAAGGCACGGCGCTGGCCTTCCGGTGTGATGGTCAGTGCAAAGCTGCCGCGCCCCGGCAAGCGTGCACTGATATTGGCTTGCTGCGTAACGCCCAGCGCATTGACCCTGAGCGCAGCTTCCAGCCCCGTAATCTCCTTCCCGTGCGGCAGCAGTACGCGATCAAAACGCGCATTCAGCCGTGCGGCATTGCCTTCTTCGGCCGGCTTGTCAGGCGCCATATGCGCCCCAAGCGCCGGCGCCATATCCAAGACCGGTCCGCGCAGGGTAATGGCCCATTGCCCCTCCGCCCGGCTCACGGGCGGACGCACCTCACCGGTGAAGCGTGAACGCCCCAAACTGGCACTGGTCAATTCAATGCGTTGCGGGACGTTCTGGCGCAGTTCACTCGCGCGGCCCCGGATCAGCGCATCAGGCGTTTCAATACGGAAGCTTTCAATCAGCGTCACCTGGCCACCCTGCATCAGCACCATGGCTTCAGCATTTCCGGCAGTGCCCGGGGGTTTGGTCCAGGCGAGCGGTTCAAGGCTCAGCGTCGCCGCACGCAAATCAGCCCGTACCGCCAGCCGTGCCTGCCCATTGCGGCGCGTTTCATTGCGGAGATCAAGCTGTACCGGCCCTTCCAGCAGCGGCCTTCCATCCAAGCCAAGGGCTGCCAATTGCCGGGCATCGGCGCGGGCAGAAATGATTTCACGTGCAACAATATCGGTGGGCGGGCCATTGCGAAAATCGGTTTCCTGCCGGATGCGGGCTTCAATATCGCCAAGCACGCCGGTGCCCGTGGCCGTCAGCCCCGCATTGGTGACCGAAACACGCGCCACACCGCGTTCCAGATCTCGGTCAAAGGCAATGCGCGGAATGCGCAAATCGCGCACGTCAAGCTCCGCCTGGATATCAATGTCCTCGATATCCAGAGTCTTGATCAGCGGAAAGACAAGCTTGAGCGTGCCGCTGGCAAGCGTGCCGGTCGGGTCATTGATCGGCGGCGCACGTTTTTCGAAAATCTTAAGCCTGGGATGGCGCAGAACGGCCCAACCATCGGCCAGTGGGCCGCGCAGCTTGGCCTCAACACGCGTTATTTCCGGATCGGTCGCGAAGCTGATCGAAACCGTGGCGCCATCCGTCACAATGCCGGTGCCGGCTTGCTGGCCGCTGGTGGCGGAAATTTCGATCTTATCGAGTGAGAAACGCGCCTCTCCACCAGCACTTTCAAAGGGCGGGATGGGGCGCAACCAATGCACCGTCACGCCATCCGCCCGCGCCATGCCGGAAAGCTCTGTGATTTCTGCGGCGCTGCCATCCGCGCCGATCCGCGCCGCAATCCGCCAATTGCCTTCGCGCAGCATGCCGGCTGTCAGATTCTCGGCCAGCCATTCGCGCGGCTTGGGGGCGACACTCGGCGGCCAGTAATGCGGCAGGTCAGCAATATCCATCCCACGCAGGGATAATTCCGCAGCGGTTTGCCAGATGCCATCCTGTAGCCGTGCCGCCCCCGTCGCATGAATGACGGGCGGAGGGGCAGCGCCCGGGCGCGGCGATGGCTGGGGCGAGAAGGCCAAGCGCTCCACGCGCACCACCTCCTCAGCCATGGTCGCATCCAGCAGGATCGCAGCGAAGGGAATTTCCCCGCCATTATTCGGCACATGCAGCACCCCGGCCCCGGTGCGCAGCCGCCCCATCAGCAAATCCGGCCGCGGTGCCCCGGCGAAGCGTGCGATCAGGGTGACTTCTGCTTCGGCATCCAGCGCGGCCAGCGGCGCCAATTCCGCGCTTGTCTTGGCCAGCAACGCTGGGCGAATGCCACGCGCCGTCAGCGATGCTTCCCCGCGCCAGAGTGCGCGCTCCAGATTGCCGGCAATCTCCACCGGGATGCGCTGATCGGCCAATTCCAACATGGCGCGCCCGGCCAAATCCAGCCCGCCAGCAGCGCGGCGTTGCAGAATAAGCGCAGCAAGGTTCGCACGCGCCACGCGCCCGGAAGCCTCATCGGTCAGCGCCAATCTGGTATCAAAAAGGGCGATGCGCCTGATCGGCGAAAGCGCGGTTTCTTCATTGGGCGGGGCCAGCCAGGCGGTGATGATCTCGGTCAGGGCGTCAAGCTCGGCCCCTGGCCGCGCCGCGCCCCCGGCCTTGGGCGCTTCGGCCAAGCCCAGCGAAATCGCCCCCGCGCCATCTCGCTTCGCGAGCAGGCTAAGCCCGCGCAATTCCACCCCGCGCAGTGCGATATGCCCACGCAGCAGGCTGCCCGCAGAAAGCGAGGCATCCACCCGCGGCAGCACGGCAATCAGCCCATCTTCCTTGTCAGAAAGCCGGATATCGGAAAACCGCACCGCAATCGGCGAACGATGCCCTTCCCGCCAACCCGCCCAGGAAATCTCTGCCGCGCCAATCACAATGTTTTGATCGGCCAGCGACTGATTGGCCAGGCTCTCGGCCTGGCGGGCCAGCCAGGGCAGGCTGAGCGGGCCTTGTTCCAGCCGCCAGACAATCCCGCCAAGCGCAAGGCCGGCCAGCAGCGCCAGGGTCAGGCAGACCCTGGCGAGCAGCTTCAACCCTCGCCCCGCTTGACCTGCGACCCGCCTCACTCTTTCCCTATTCCCCCATGACCCCTGTTCCAGCAGCTTTCCCCCTGCCCCGCGGATTCGACAAGGCCGCCGCGGCCCTCGCCCAGGCGCATTTCGCCGATAAGGGGGAAGCGGAACGGCGCTTTGCCGAAAGCGCTGAAGGCGCGGCGATATTGGAAGCGCTTGGCGGTCATAGCCCCTATCTAGCCGATTTGGCGGTGCGCGAGTCACCCACCCTGCTTTTCATGGCTGAACGTGGCCCGGATGAGGCTTTTGAACGTGCCATAAACCCGCTGATGCGGCTGGACCCCGCCACGCCGCGCCCCGCCTTGGCAAGCCTGCTGCGCCAGGCCAAGCGCCAGGGCGCGCTGGTGGCGGGGCTTGCTGATATTCGCGGGCTTTGGGGGCTGGATCGTGTGACCGGGGCACTGTCCGAATTGGCGGAGCTCAGCATAGACACGGCCTGCGCGCATTTGCTGCGCGATGCCGCAGCGCGGGGTGATTTGCGCCATACCGGCGGCAGCCGCACGGATGCGAAATCCATCGGCCGCCAATCGGGCCTGGTCATTCTTGGCATGGGCAAGCTCGGCGCGCGGGAGCTGAATTACTCATCCGATGTTGACCTGATGGTGCTTTACGATCCGGCCGCCGCGCAGGACCCGGATCGCGCCCAGGCGATTTATGTGCGCATCGCGCGTGACCTGGTGCGGCTGATGGAAGAACGCACCGCCGATGGCTATGTGTTTCGCACGGATTTGCGCCTGAGGCCTGATCCGGCGGCGACACCGCTCGCGGTCTCCATCCCTGCCGCCATCGCCTATTACGAAAGCATGGGCCAGAATTGGGAACGCGCTGCCATGATCAAGGCGCGGCCCGTGGCGGCGGATCGCGCGGCGGGGGATGCTTTCCTGCGCGAAATCCGGCCCTTTGTCTGGCGCCGTTACCTCGATTTTGCGGCGGTGGCCGATATTCATTCCATCAAGCGGCAAATCCACGCCCATAAGGGTGCCAAGGGCGCGCATGATACGGTGCAATTGGCCGGGCATGATGTGAAGCTGGGCCGGGGCGGCATTCGCGAAATCGAATTCACCGCGCAGGTGCTGCAATTGATCTGGGGTGGGCGCGATCCCGCTTTGCGCGACCCGACCACGCTCGGCGCGCTTTCCGCCTTGGCTGGCGCTGGCAAGATCGAACGCCGCGCTGCTGCCGATCTGGCCGATGCCTATGGTTTCCTGCGCCGGCTTGAACATCGGCTGCAAATGGTCGCCGATCGGCAAACGCATCGCCTGCCGGAAGATGAGGAAGGGATTGCGCGAATCGCCTCCTTCCTCGGCTACGCCGATACTGCGGGTTTTGCTGAGGAATTCGCCTATCATCTGCGCCGCGTCGAACAGCATTACGGGCGCATGTTTGAAGCGGAACCAACACTCGCTGCCGATACGGTGCAGGGCGATCTGGTTTTCACGGGTGTTGAGGATGATCCCGCCACCATCGCAACTTTGCGCGCCATGGGTTACGCCAATCCAGGCAGCATCGCCGCCACCGTGCGCGGCTGGCATCACGGACATGCGCGCGCCATTCGCAGCGAACGCGCGCGAGAATTGCTGACCGCACTCATGCCAAGCCTGCTGGCCGCCTTTGGCAAGCAACGTGATCCGGATGCGGCGCTGATGCGCCTTGATGCGCTATTCGGGCGGCTGACCACCGGCGTGCAGGTCTTGAGCCTATTGCATCGCAACCCGCCCATGCTGGACCGCCTTGCCGGTATTCTGGGTGCCGCGCCGCAATTGGCTGATCATTTGGCGCATCACACGGCAGCGCTTGAGGGGCTGCTGGTAGGGGCAGGCGGCGGTGTTGGAAGTGCTGCTTCCGCCTTGCCGGCGCTGGTGAAGGAAGCGCGCTATTTCGAAGAAGCGATGGAAGCGTCCCGCCGCCTGGTGCAGGAAGGCAAATTCGACATTGATGCTGCCACGCTTGAAGGCGCCATAGACCCTGATGCGGCTGGCGAAGCGCGGAGCGCCTTGGCGGATGCCGCCATTTCAGCACTGTTGCCGCATGTGACCGCCGAATTCGCCGTACGGCATGGCGTGGTGAAGGGTGGGCAGCTTGCCGTGGTGGCGCTTGGCAAGCTTGGCGGGCGGGAAATGCTGCCGGGATCCGATCTTGATCTGATCCTGGTTTATGATCACGCGGCTGAAGCGGAAGCCAGCGAGGCGAAAGCCAAGCGCGGCGCGCCCGCGATCCGTCCCTTGCCCAGCATCCAGTATTTCACGCGCCTTGCGCATCAAATGGTGGGCGCCATCACCGCGCCGGGCGCCGAGGGCAAATTATATGAGGTGGATATGCGGCTACGCCCTTCAGGGTCGAAGGGGCCGGTGGCGGTCTCGCTGGGCGCGTTTCAGCGCTACCAGGCGGAAGATGCCTGGAGCTGGGAACGCATGGCGCTGACGCGTGCGCGCGTGGTGGCGGGGCCGCCCGCACTATCCCGGCGCATTGCCGCGGCCATTCGCGCCGCCTTGTCCAACCCCGAAAAGGCCAAGACCGCCATTGCCGATGCACTGGCCATGCGCCAGCGCATGCTGCGCGAATTGCCCGCCGCTGGGCCATGGGATGTGAAGCTGAGCCCCGGCGGGTTGGTGGAGGTGGAATTCATCGCCCAGGCGCTGCAATTGCATCACGCTCCGCGCCACCCGGAAGTGCTGGCAACCACCACGCGCATTGCCATCGCCAATCTGGCGAAAATCGGCGCGTTGGAGAGCCGCGAAGCCGAAGGGCTGATCGCCGCCGAACGGCTTTGGCGCGGCATCAGTGGCATTCTGCGCCTGACCCTTGGACCCTGGAGAGAGGAAACCCTGCCAGAACCGGCTGCCTCCGCCGTGCTGCGCGTTGCAGGCCCGCTTTGCGCCACACCACCCGTTGACCTTCCGGGTCTGCGCGCACAGATGGAAACAAGCGCAGCCTTGGTGCGCCAGGTTTTCGAAGCCCGGCTTGGCCGGCTGGATCAGGGGAATCTTTCATGAGCGAATTGGCCGAAGGCAAAAAGGCACCCACCTTCAAAATGGCGGCGAGCGGCGGGCGGGAAGTCTCCGCAGCCAGCCTTAAGGGCACGCCCTATTTGCTTTATTTCTACCCCAAGGCGGATACGCCCGGCTGCACCAAGCAGGCTTGCGGCGTACAGGAAGCGCTGCCCCAGCTTGGCAAGCTTGGCCTGACCGTGATTGGCGTATCGCCCGATGCCATGCCGCCCATTGAAAAATTTGCCAAGAAATACGGGCTGGAATTTCCGCTGGCGTCAGACCCGGAACACAAGACGGCCGAGGCCTATGGCGTTTGGGTGGAGAAATCCATGTATGGCAAGAAATACATGGGGGTAGAGCGATCCAGCTTTCTGGTCAGTGCCGATGGCAAGATCGTGAAAATCTGGCGCAAGGTGAAGCCGGAAGCCCATGCGGCCGAGGTGCTGGCCGCCGCCAAGGCGCTTGGGTAACAGCCTTTAGTCAGTTTTCTTCGCGACCCTGGAGGTTTTCAAAAACCTCCTCCGCGCGTTTGAAGATTTCCTCGGCATTCTGGCGCTTCGCCGGATCGGTCTGCTTGTCCGGATGGTAGCGCCGGCGAAAAGCGCGGCGCACTTCCACAATCAGCCAAAGCGGCGCATTGGGCGCCAGATAAACCCGCGCATGGGCGCTGCCATCCGCCGGGGTTTCCTTGAGCTGTTTCAGCTCAGCCTCCGCATCCTGCAAGCGCTTGCGCAATATGGCAATTTCTTCAGCGGCAATGGCAAGATAGCGGCGCATTTCCTCAGGTGGCGCACCACGGCCTGGCAGCTTGGTCAGGATAGTCGCCAGCGCATTCTCAATACGCCGCGCGATCAGCTTGGCGCGCGCGCCCGGCCGGCGTTCCGTTTCAATCAATAATTGGGAGAGCAGGACGCGATCACCCTTATGCTGCGCCGCATGTTCGGCGAGCTGTTCCAAGGGCCATTCCCTGAAAGGCCTATCATCGGCCATAGCTACCCGGATTCCCTCTTGA
The DNA here is from genome assembly GCA_044236185.1 of Roseomonas sp. GTDB lineage: Bacteria > Pseudomonadota > Alphaproteobacteria > Acetobacterales > Acetobacteraceae > Neoroseomonas. The sequence goes on from JBIIGZ010000046.1 coordinate 8,333, forward strand.
AAAACGCATGGTGGCCAATGCCGCCATTGCTGAATAGGGGCAAGCCCGCTTCGCAGAAGCGCCACAATGGGCGAAACTGCCATATCCGCTATCCGGGAGACCGCCAGATGACCCCTTCCCTACCCCGCCGCGCCCTTTTGCTGGCAGCCGCTACGCCGCTTGCCGCCCCGGCGCTGGCCCAGGCGCCTTGGCCCGCAAGGCCGGTGCGAATCGTCGTGCCCTTCCCGCCCGGCGGTTCCAACGACGTGGTCGCCCGCCCATTGGCCGAGCGTTTGCAAGCCCGCCTCGGCCAGCCCGTGGTGATTGATAATCGTGCCGGCGCAGGCGGGGCCATTGGCGCCACCGCCGTCGCGCAGTCTCCCGCTGATGGCTATACGCTTATGGTCTCCTCCTCATCCTTCGCCACCACTTCCATCACGCAGCGCGTGCCTTGGGGTGTGTTGGAGAATTTCACGCCCGTCGCGCTACTCGCGCGTTCGCCCTTCATTGTGCTGGTGCATCCGGATTTCCCGGCGCGCAGCGTGGCTGACCTTGTGCGGATGGCGCGCGAAAGGCCGGGCGCGATTGACTATGGCTCCTCCGGCCCAGGCGGGATCAATCATTTCGTCACCGAATATTTTTGCTTGCGCGCGGGTATCAAAATGAATCACGTGCCCTATCGCGGCATGCCGCCCGCCGTGACGGATTTGGTGGCGGGGCATATCCCCGTACTGATCACCACCATGCCAAGCGCGGCCGGCGTGGTGCGCGAAGGCCGCGTGCGGCTTTTGGCCTATACCGCGCCAGGCGCACCAGAAGGGGCGCCCCCCGGCCCCACGGTCAAGGAAGCCGGCATTGATTATGAAAGCGATATCTGGTGGGGGCTGTTTGCGCCGCGCGGCCTGCCGCCCGAAATCCTCGCGCGCCTGAATACGGAAGCCGATGCAGCGCTCTCTGATCCGGAAATGGCGAAGCTGCTGCAAACCGAAGGTGCCCGCCCATCACCCGCCACACCGCAAGCCTTTAGCGAAATTCTTCGCGTTGAACTCGCGCGTTGGCGCGAAGTGGCCACCGCCGCCAATATCAAGCTGGATTGATCTGATGGCCGACATGCATCGCAAGAATTTCGACCCCAGCGCGAAAGGGGCGATGGATGGTGTGCGCGTCATTGACCTATCGCGCCTTGTCGCCGGAAATATCCTGACCAAGGTTTTCGCTGATCACGGCGCGGAAGTCATCAAGGTGGAACCGCCCGAAGGCGATACCTTGCGCGCCTGGCGCGTGGGCGGGGTGGAGACAAGCTGGAAGACGATTTGCCGTAACAAGAAGAGCGTCTGTCTTGATCTGAAAAGTCCTGAGGGCATCGCCGCCGTACGTGCACTCGCCAAAGACGCCGCCATGCTGGTGGAAAGCTTCCGCCCCGGCGTGCTGGAGGCCATGGGGCTTGATCCCGCCAGCCTGCTCGCCGCCAATCCGCGCCTCGTCATCGCGCGTGTCTCCGGCTGGGGACAAGACGGGCCATACCGCCACAAGCCTGGCTTTGGTACTCTGGTTGAGGGCTATTCCGGCTTCGCCGCCATTAATGGTTTTGAAGACCGCGAACCGGTACTGCCGCCCATGTTCATGGGCGATGCCTATGCCGGGCTTTATGGTTCGGCTGCCGCCATGATCGCGCTGCGCCACGCGGAAGCCACCGGCCAGGGACAGGTAATTGATGTCTCACTCTTTGAACCGCTGTTCAGCGTGCTTGAACCGCAAGTGGCGAATTGGCGCCTGACGCGCCAACGCAAACCACGCACCGGCAGCCGCAGCACCAATACCTCGCCGCGCAACGCCTATCGCACAAAGGATGGCGGCTGGGTCTGCCTTTCTGCCTCGACGCAAGGCATGACGGAAAAACTGCTGCGCTCCATCGGCCAGGAAGCCCTGATCACCGACCCGCGCTTCGCCAATAACCCAGCCCGCGTGAAAAACTGGCAGGAATTGGATGCCATTATCGGGGGCTTCATCGGCGCCCGCGACCTGGCCGAAAACCTCGCACATTTCGACAAGGCAGGTGTGACCATCGGGCCGATCATGGATACCGAAATGCTGGACAAAGACCCCTACGCCATTGAGCGCGAGGCGCTGATTGAGGTGCCAGACGCCGATATGCCCGGCGGCTGGCTGCCGATGCATGGGATGGTGCCGAGGCTATCCGCAACACCAGGGATCCTCGTACGGCCCGCGCCCAAGCTGGGGGAGCATAATGAGGAAATATTGCTGCCGCTGTTGGGAAAAGAAAAATACAATAAACTGAAAACAACAGGGGGCGCTGCCCCCTGACCCCCGCCGGGGTGACCGTGTCACCCCGGACCCCGCCAAGACTTGAGGAACCGCCATGACAAAACTCTTCGACCTGACCGGAAAAAACGCACTGGTGACGGGGTCTAGCCAAGGGATTGGCTTTGCACTGGCAAAGGGTCTCGCGGAAGCGGGGGCGCGCGTCATCATCAATGGGCGCGATCCGGAAAGGCTCCAGAACGCACACAAGAAACTTCAGGTCGCCGGCATCGAAACCTTCACCCGCGCCTTCGACGTGACCGATCCCCAAAGCGTTGAGGACGCCTTCGCGGAAATGGAAAGCACTATCGGGCCAATCCATATCCTCGTCGCCAATGCCGGCATCATGCGCCGCGCCCCCGCCACCGAAATGCCGCCCGAAACCTGGCGCGAAGTGCTTGGCACCAATCTGGATGGCGTTTGGTATTGCTGCCAGGCGGCCGGCAAACGCATGGTCCCGCGCGGCGCAGGCAAAATCATCACCATCTGTTCCGTGCAGAGCGAATTGGGCCGACCCACCATCGCACCCTACGCCGCCAGCAAAGGCGCGCTGCGGATGCTGACCCGCACACTGTGCGCCGAATGGGCAAAACACGGCGTCAATGTGAATGGTGTGGCACCGGGCTACTACGCAACGGAACTGACCAGCGCCTTGGTGCAGAACGCCGACTTCAGCGATTGGCTCTGCAAACGTGTCCCCGCCGGACGCTGGGGCAAGGTAGAAGAATTGGTGGGCGCCACCGTCTTCCTCGCCGCACCAGCCTCAGACTTCGTGCATGGCCATTTGCTTTACGTGGATGGCGGGATGACGGCTGTCGTTTAACCCGCGCGCGCGATCAGTTTCTTCGCGCGTTCCACAATCGGCTTGTCAATCATATCGCCTTCAAACGCGACCGCGCCCTTGCCTTCTGCCAGCGCAGCATCAAAGGCGGCAACCAAACGCTTGGCGCGCTCAACCTCCTCAGGCCGCGCGCCATATTCCTCATTGATGATCGCGACCTGAGATGGATGCACGCAGGACGCGCAGGCAAAGCCAATCGCACGCGACCGGCGCAGCATAGCCCGGTAGCCATCCAAATCCTTCAAGCCGGCCACGGTGCCGATAAAGCCGAGCGGCAAAATGCCCGCGCCACGTGCGGCAATCAGCCCAAGGCGCTTCGGCAAATCCAAGGCATCCGGTGTGGGTTCAGCGCCCAGATCGGTCGCCAAATCCTCACCGCCCACACCCAGCGCCACAATGCGCGGGTCAGCCGCGGCAATCGCATCCGCATGGCGCAAGGCAGCGGCATCTTCGATCAAGACGATGAATTTCAGCGCCCCCACCGCGCGCCCCGCCGCCATTTCCGATTCGGCGGCGAGTTCCGAGAGCAAGCGCACATGATCCGCCCCCATCATCTTGGTGCAGATCAGCCCATCCGCGCCGGCCGCGGCGGCAGCGGCAATATCCTCCGCTGCCATGCGGAGCGGGCGATTGATGCGCACCACAATATCCGCGCCATTGCGTCGCGCGCTGGCCGCCGAAGCCGCCAGACCGGCCCGCGCCCGCGCCTTGGCATCCGGCGCCACGCCATCTTCCAGATCGAGAATGATGGCATCCGCGCCGCGTTCATGCGCCTTGGCAACAAAGCGTTCTTCACTGGCCGGCACGTAAAGCAGGGAACGCCAATTGGGCAGATCGCGGTTCATGGCAGCATCTCCGAACCCGGCACAATGCCCTTGGGCAGGCTGGCCGCGTGGCGCGCGACCTCTCCGGGGCGCGCCAGCCAAATCTTATCGCGCTGCGTCAGGATATGCTGCATGGCGCGGCGGAAGGGGCGCAGCCGAAAGGGCTGACCGATGATGAAAGGGTGCAGTACGATAGAGCAGACAAGCGGCATATCGCGCGACCGATCCAGCATTTCATCGAATTGATCCACCACCATATCGGCGAAATCCCGCGCTGCCTGCTGGCGGAAAATCGCAACAGGGCTGTCATTCACTTCAACCGAATAGGGCACGGAAAGCATCGGCCCGGCGCGCGTGCTCATCCAGAAAGGCTGGTCATCCGCCGGCCAATCCATGACATAGCCAAAACCTTCTTCCTTCAGTAGATCAAGCGTTGTCGCGGATTGCGTGATGTAAGGGCCAAGCCAGCCATCCGGCGCCTTGCCGGTGTGGCGGATGATCGCCTCTCGGCTTTCGGCAATCAGGCGGCGTTCATCATCCTCAAAAAGAATATCCTGGCGTTCGGCATTCGTCCGCCCATGGCCGATGAATTCATCGCCGCGCTTCATCAGCGCCGGCGCAATTTCCGGGCAGGTATCCAGAACCAGCCCATTCACATTATGCGCACAAGGCAGGCCATATTCATCGAACATCTCAAGCATGTTCCAAAGCCCGACACGATTGCCATAGTCCCGCCAGGCGTAATTGCGCTGGGATTGCGGCGCGGCGGCACCTGTACTGTCACTGCCAAGCCCGGCACGGAAGGCGAAGGCTTCTATGTTATTGCACAGCACCACCGCAAGGCGCGCCCCATTGGGCCATTCATAGGTTGGGCGCTGGGGGATGGCGCTATGCTGATAGCGCCCATGCGTTGGCAGTTTCATGGCCGGTCTCCGGTAATTTGACCGGGACGCTAAGGCCGCGGCAGGGCTCCGTCAAAGCCGCCCCACCCCCTTTGCAGGGCCGCCCCGCCATGCGCTACTCTTTCCTTGAAAAATGGAGGAATGGCGTATGCCAGATGGCAGCACAACGGACCGGATCGCCTATTCGGCGCCGATCGGCGATGAGGTGAAAACCACCACCTGCTACATGTGCGCCTGTCGCTGCGGCATTCGCGTGCATCTGAAGGATGGGCGGGTGCGCTATATTGAAGGCAATCCCGATCATCCGGTGAATAAGGGCGTGCTCTGCGGCAAGGGCAGCGCCGGTATCATGACGCAATATAGCCCCGCCCGCTTGCAGGCGCCGCTGAAGCGGATCGGGCCGCGCGGTTCTGGCGAATATGCCGAGATTTCCTGGGATGAGGCGATGGAGGTCGCCACCAATGCACTGAAGAAAGTACGTGAAACAGACCCGAAGCGCCTGGCCTTCTTCACTGGGCGCGACCAGTCCCAATCGCTCACGGGGTTTTGGGCCGCGCAATTCGGCACGCCCAATTTCGCTGCGCATGGCGGCTTTTGTTCCGTCAATATGGCCGCCGGCGGGCTTTACACCATTGGTGGTTCCTTCTGGGAATTTGGCGAACCGGATTGGGAACGCTCGAAGTATTTGCTGATCCTGGGCGTGGCCGAGGATCATGATTCGAACCCGATCAAAACCGGCCTTGCTGCGCTGAAGCAGCGCAACGCCAAGGTGGTTTCCGTCAATCCCGTGCGTACTGGCTATTCCGCTATTGCCGATGAATGGGTGGGTATCCGCCCCGGCACGGATGGGCTTTTCGTCATGGCGCTCATCCATGAATTGCTGCGCCATGATTGGGTGGATTCCGAATTCCTGGTGCGCCATACCAATGCGCATTGGCTGGTAGTGCGCAATCCGGGCGGCGCAGATGATGGGCTTTTTGTCCGAGACGCCGATGGCAAGCCGCAAGCCTGGGACCGCGCGCGCAGTGCGATGGATGCCGCCGCCGCTGATCTTTCCCCTGTGCTGGTCGGCGATTTCACCCTGCCTGATGGCCGCACGGCACGCCCAGTGTTTCACTTAATGGCGGAACGCTATCTGGGCGCTGAATATGCGCCTGAAGCGGTGGCGGAACGCTGCGGGCTGGATGCGGACCGCATTCGCCGCATCGCGGCAGAGATGGCCGATGTCGCCTTCAACCAGACCATCACGCTCGATCAACCCTGGACCGATACGCTCGGCCGTCGGCATGAGAATATGGTCGGCCGCCCGGTTGCGCTACACGCCATGCGCGGCATTAGCGCGCATTCCAACGGGTTTCATACTTGCCGTGCGCTGCATATTCTGCAAATGCTGCTGGGTGCGATCGATACGCCAGGTTCCTGGCGCTACAAGGCGCCCTTCCCGCGGCCGATTCCGCCCGGCCCGGGCCCAGCTGGCAAGAATTCCAAGCCGAATACACCGCTTGCCGGCAATATCCTGTCCTTTACCCATGGGCCGGATGATTTGTTGGTGAATGATGATGGATCGCCCATCCGCATTGACCATTCCTTTTCCTGGGAAGCGCCGCTTGGTCTGCATGGCATGATGCATACCGTGATCGGCAATGCGGCGAAGGGCGACCCGTACAAGATTGATGTGCTGTTCATGTTCATGGCGAATATGGCCTGGAACAGTGCGATGAATCCGCTGGAAACCATCGAATGCCTGACCTCGAAGGATGCGTCGGGCGAATACGTCATTCCCACCGTGATCTATTCCGATGCGTTTTTCAGCGAAACCGTGCCCTATGCTGACCTGATTCTGCCGGACACGACCTATCTGGAACGCTGGGATTGCATTTCCATTCTGGATCGCCCGATCGGGTCTTCTCATGGGCCGGGCGATGCCATTCGCCAGCCCGTGCTGAAGCCGGATCGTGATGTGCGGCCCTTTCAGGATGTGTTGATTGAATTGGGCGCGCGGCTTGGCCTGCCCGCCTTCACCAAGGAAGATGGCAGCCCGCGCTTCAAGGATTACGCCGATTACATCGTCAATCACGAACGCATGCCGGGTGTTGGCCCGCTCGCTGGTTGGCGCGGTGAGGATGGCTCGGCGAAGGGTGTCGGTAAGCCCAACCCGGATCAATTACAGCGCTATATCGAAAATGGCTGTTTCTGGCGGCATAATATCTCGGCCGAGGAAAGCTATTTCAAGCATTCCAACAAGCTCTATCTGGAAAACGCCAAGGCGATGGGGCTGATTGGCAAGTCTGATCAGATCGTTCTGCAAATCTGGTCAGAGCCTTTGCAGAAATTCCGCCTGGCTGCGGAAGGCCATGGCGCCAAGCAACCGCCGGAAGCCTTGCGCGAACGCGTGCGCAGTTACTGCGACCCGCTGCCCATCTGGTACGCGCCGCTGGAGCAAGTTGCGCATGATGTCTCAGGCTTTCCTTTCTCGGCCGTCACGCAGCGCCCCATGGCGATGTATCATTCCTGGGGCTCCATGAATGCCTGGCTGCGGCAAATCCACGGCGCCAATCGCCTGTATATGAGCCGCGCCAAAGGCGAAGCCATGGGCATTACGCAGGATGATTGGGTTTGGGTCGAAAGCCGCAATGGCCGCGTGAAGGGGCAAGTGACGCTGATGGAAGGCGTCAACCCCGACACCGTTTGGACCTGGAACGCCATCGGCAAACGCGCTGGCGCCTGGATGTTGAGCCCTGATGCGGCAGAAGCGCAGCGTGGCTTTTTGCTGAACCACGTGATTAGCGAATGGCTACCCGCGCAAACCGGCCCGCGTCTTGCCAATGCTGATCCCATCACGGGTCAGGCCGCCTGGTATGATCTGCGCGTGAATATCAAGAAATGCGCGAAGGGCGAGGAAGGCATCACCGCGCCCCATCCAAGCGCGCTGACTCCACCACCCAATATGCCCGAACCGCCCGATATTCTGCGCTTCAATGCAGGAGATAAAAAGCCATGACATCCCTGCCCACGCCCGCGCCGGGCGCGAAAAAGCTCGGCCTTGTGATTGATCTGGATACCTGTGTCGGCTGCCATGCCTGTGCGACGAATTGCAAGGAATGGAACACAAGCGGCCATATGGCGCCCTTGCCCGATCAGCATCCTTATTCCGCAGCGCAGGAAGGCGTTTGGTTCAACCGCGTGCATGCCTATGAAGCCGGTGATGGCGATGAAGGCCGCACGGTGCATTTCCCGCGTTCGTGTCTCCATTGCGAAACGCCGGCCTGTGTCACGGTTTGCCCCACGGGTGCTTCATACAAGCGCGCGGAAGATGGCATTGTGCTTGTGAACACTGATATGTGCATCGGCTGCCAGCTTTGCGCCTGGGCCTGCCCTTATGGTGCGCGGGAATTGGATGAAGATCAGGGCGTGATGAAGAAATGCACGCTCTGCGTTGATCGCATCTATAATGAAACCATCCCGGAAGACCGCCGCGTGCCGGCCTGCGTTTCCACCTGCCCCGCCAATGCGCGGCATTTCGGTGATCTTGGTGATCCAAACAGCGATGTCTCCAAGCTTGTCGCCGAGCGCGGTGGGTATGAGCTGATGCCCGAGATGGGCTATCAGCCCGTCAATCGCTATCTGCCGCCGCGCAAGGCTTCAAGCCAGGTGAAGACCGCGCCGAAAGAAGCCGGCCCCTTGCCGAGCCAAATCACCAATCCGCTGCTGCGCTGGATGGATAAGGTGCTGTCCCGATGAAACCCGCCCCTTCCATCATTTTCTTCACTGTCGCTTCCGGCGCAGGATATGGGCTGTTGTTCTGGCTTGGTGTGCTGAAGCCGTTGGGCCTGCTGCCGGCAAGCAGCCTGTTTGGCGCCACCGCCGCCATCATCGCCCTTGCACTGATTGCCGCAGGGCTCTGTTCATCGCTGCTGCACCTTGGCCGGCCGGAACGCGCCTGGCGCGCGCTCAGCCAATGGCGGACTTCCTGGCTGTCGCGCGAAGGTGTCGCGGCGGTGCTGACTTTCCTGCCCGCCACGGTGTTTCTGATCGCACTCGCCCATGGCGAAAACGCCTTGATGGTGCCATCGGGCTTGCTGTCAGCCGTTGGCGCTGCTGTCACTGTGTATTGCACGGGCATGATCTATGCGTCGCTGAAGCCAGTAAAGGAATGGCATCACCCCATGGTGGCGCCGGGCTATTTGCTGTTCGCGAGTTTCTCTGGCGCGTCCTTGCTCGCCATGCTCGCCATCTTCTGGGGCGGTGGCTTTTTCCCCGCGCTGGTGGCGGCGGCACTCGGCATGGCAGCGCTCATGTTCAAGCGCGCCTATTGGGCGAGTGTGGATGCAACACCCGCAGGCAGCACGCGCGAAACTGCGACAGGCCTTGGCTTCATCGGCAAGGTGCGCCCGCTGGAAAGCCCGCATACGGAAAGCAATTACCTGCTGCGCGAAATGGCGTTTCGCGTGGGGCGCGTGCATGCGGCGAAGCTGCGTGTCATCGCGCTATTGCTCGGCTTTGCCGTGCCCGCGCTGCTGTTTTGCCTTGCCATTATCCTGGGCGGTAGCGCGGCCATGGCTTTTGGACTGCTTGCCACAGCCAGCGCCGTTGCCGGGCTATTGGTGGAACGCTGGCTCATTTTTGCTGAGGCGACGCATACCGTTGCACTCTACTACCCAACGCAGCGCTGAAACGCCTCAGCGCATCCGCCAAAGCCTTCCGATCAGCGGCCACAACAGCCCGATAGCGGTGATGCACAGCAGCGTCATCGCTATCGGGCGTGTAGCGAACATACTGACATCATCGCCGAAGATGATCAGTGATTGCTTGAGCGTTTCTTCCATCTTGCCACCCAGCACCAATCCCATGATCAAAGGCGCGGGCGAAAACCCGGTCCGGCGAAACAGAAAACCCACCACGCCTGCCACAAGCATGATGACGACATCGCCCATGGATTGATCCGGCCCATAGGCGCCGATGATGGAAAGCACGAATACCGAAGGCCAAAGGATCGCCGACGGCACAAGTGAAATCCGCGCAAAGAACTTCGCCATATAAAGGCCAAGCCCAAGATAGAACAGATTGGCCGCGAGCATTGAAGCGAATACGGCGTAAAGCAAAGTTGGCTGCTCCGTGAAAAGATGCGGCCCAGGTCGCACCCCCTGCACAATCAGCGCGGCCAAAATAATCGCCGTTGTTGCGCTGCCGGGAATGCCCAAGGCAAGCGTCGGCACCATGGAACCACCCACCGCAGCGTTATTCGCAGCCTCAGGCCCTGCAACACCTTCAATGCTGCCCTTGCCGAATTCCTCCTTATGCTTGGACCAACGGCGCGTTTCATTATAGCCAATGAGTGCGGCCGTCGTGGCACCGAGCGCGGGCAGCGCGCCAATGAAGGTGCCAATAGCACTGCCAATCCAGATGGAGCGGTTGCATTTGCGAAACTCAGCCATGCCCGGCACGCGCGCCGCATCCATGGCAATGATTTTCGCTTTCTCCGCGCGGCGCACCACCTGATCCAGCATTTCGCCCACCGCGAAAAGCCCGATCAGCACTGGAACAAACTTGATCCCATCGGCCAGTTCATCAATGCCGAAGGCGAAACGCTCAATCCCCGTGGTCAAATCCATGCCCACCGTCGCAATCAGGACACCAATGGCCGCGGCAATCAGATTCTTGACCGCGCTGTCCCCGCCAATCGCCGCGCACATGGAAAGTCCGAAGACGGCCAGCGCAAAATATTCCGGCGGCCCGAAGGAATAGGCCGCGCGCGCCAATAAGGGTGCGGCAATGATCAGCACAATGATCGAGAATATGCCCCCAATCGCTGAAGAAACCGCGGACATGCCCAGCGCCAGACCCGCCTGGCCCTTTTCCGCCATCTTATAGCCTTCAAGCGCCGTCGCACTTGCCGAAGGATCGCCCGGCGCATTCACCATGATTGCGGTGATGGAACCACCGAAATTCGCCGCACAATAAATTGCCCCGAGAAAACAAATCGCCGGAATCGGCCCCATGGCGATGGTCATCGGCAGCATCAGCGCAATGGTGGTGCTGCCCGAAATCCCCGGCAGCGCGCCAACAAAAATCCCAAGCACGGTGCCAAGGAACACCATGAACATCACCCAGGGATCAATTAGAATCGCAAGCCCGCCCAAAAACCCTTCCATCACTCAAAGCCCCAGCATGGCGACAAGCCAGCCCTTGGGCAGGGTCAGGCGAAAGATCTTCACGAAGATCAGCCAAATGGCGATGCCCATGCCAAGTGCAGAAAGCACCAGCGTGCGCCAGGGCGTATCGCCCCAAAGCAACCCAGCCACCACCAGGAAAATCGGGATCGCCGGGATCATGCCGATAACCTCAACCAGCGGCAAAAACCCAAGGCAGAGCGCAAAAATCAACCAGGCACGGGATGAAATGCGCGGCGCCTCCTCCTCACTTGCGGGGGATGCCGCAGTCAACCCCAGGATCAGCGCCAGCAGCAAAAGAATGGCCGATACCAGGCGCGGAAATTCCACCGCGCCAAGCCCGGGCAAGCCGGGCGGTACAGGATCAAAGGTGAAGGTCGCGGCAATGGCAGCGAAGGCCACTGCTGCGATGCTGGCAGCGATGGCGTGATTCGGATTGCGCGCAGGGCGCATCAGCGCAGCAAGCCAAGCGCCTGCAACACTTCCCGCCCGCTTTCATGGAAGGCCTGAAGCTGCGCACCCCAGACAGCGCGGCCCACTACGCTATCGGGCGATTGGCCCGTGTTTTCCAAATACGCCTTGAAGATCGGGCCAGACATGGCACGCAATAATCCTTGCTCCAACCGCGCCACGCGATCTTCCGGCGTGCCCCGCAGCACACAAAAGCCACGCACGGTGGAAGCAACGCAATCAATGCCGGTCTCCTTCGCTGTCGGCAGGTCCGGAAAGCCGGGCAACCGCTTTTCGGAAAGTGCGAGCAGCGGGCGCAATTCACCAGACCGGAGCTGCGCTTCCGCTTCCGCAGGATTGACCAGGGCTGAATCGGTATTGCCGCCCACCAGGTTGATCACAATCTCGCCGCCGCCACGGAAGGGCACCAGGGTTGGCTGCTGCATGCCTGCCGCGCGGCCAAAGGAAAAGATCGCAATATGATCAACGCCGCCCACATGCGTGCCACCAAAGCGGAGCGAACGCTGCTTGCCCGCCGCAATCAGATCAGCCGCGGTACGGAATGGGCTTTCGCGCCGCACCAGCACAAGCTGCGGATCATCGGTCGCGCGCACCAGCGGCACAAGTTCTGGAAACTGCGGCACATTGCGATTGCGCAGCTGGGTGAGCAGATGGGTCTGCGTCACCAGAATAATCGTATGCCCATCCGCAGGCTTGG
>JBIIGZ010000188.1:0-6287 GCA_044236185.1 Roseomonas sp.
GCGCTGCCATCCAACCTGTTGAAGCTCAATCCGCATTTCATCGGCGTCTTGCGGCGCATTCGCGAAAGAGCGGGTCGGCCGCTTGAATTCCGCGTCTTTCCCAATGTATCGGGCCTGGAGCTGGTGACAACGAGGCGCGTCTTCGACCAGCAGCTGCCCGGCAGCATCGTGCATCCCGTCATGGCCTATAATGCCTACCTTGCTGAGCTGAACGCCTGTGACCTGAACCTGAGCCCCTTCCCCTTTGGTGGGCTGCATAGTGTTGTGGATTCGCTCCGCCAGGGCATTCCAGTAGTGGCTTTGGAAGGGCTTGATCTGCATGCGCGCACGGATTCCATGCTGCTGCGCCGGCTTGGCATGCCGGAATGGCTGATCACACAGAATGAGGATGATTATATCGCCGCCGCCTTGCGGGTGATTGATGATGATGCGGCGCGCGTGGCGTTGAGCCGCCAGGCCCTGGCGCTGGATATTGACCGCGTGCTGTTCGGCGATGGCACCACGCCGCTCAAGCGTGATGTGCTGGAGGCGGTCTGGTGGATCTACCAGAATCATGAGGCGATCAAGGCTTCCGGCCGCAAGGTGTTTCGCCCTGTGGATCGCAAGACCTTCGGAAATAGCTGAAGCGGGCGCTTTCCGCCGGGCGGGGCAGACATTACATGCGCGTGATGTCCAAGCCCGCCCTTGTCTGGTTCCGCCAGGATTTGCGCCTTGCCGATAACCCCGCGCTGCATGCCGTGGCCGATCGGCCCATCCTGCCGGTTTTCATCCTGGACCCAGACGCTGCCGGCGCCTGGGCGGAAGGCGGCGCTTCCCGCTGGTGGCTGCATCACAGCCTTTTGGCGCTGGCGCGTGATCTAAAGGCCCTGGGCGCGCCGCTTTTGGTGCTGCGCGGCGCCGCTTTGGCGCTTTTGCCCAAGCTGGCGGCCGAGATTGGCGCCGATGAAATCCATGCCGGGCGCCTGACCGAGCCCTGGGCGCGCACACGCGACGCCAAGCTGGCGGAAGCGCTGCAAGGCGCGGGGCGCAAGCTGGTGTTGCATCGGTCTGCCCTGCTGCATGAACCACATCTGGTGCGCACCGGGGCGGGCAAGCCCTATGCGGTCTATACGCCCTTCTCCCGCACCCTATTCGGCTTTGGGGACCCCGCCGCGCCGATCCCGGCGCCCAAGCGCTTGCGTTTGGCGAGTGGCGCCCGGTCGGGCGTGGGTATCCCAGCCCTTGGCCTGCTGCCACGCCCGCCTGAACCCGATTGGGCGGCGGGCTTTGGTGCCGTCTGGCAGCCGGGGGAAGCTGGGGCCGCGCGGCGGCTGGCCGATTTTCTGGCCTCAGGCGTCAATGCCTATGCCGATCGGCGCAATGAACCGGCGGCCAAGGGGGGGACCTCTGGCCTGTCGGCCCATTTGCATTTTGGCGAAATCTCGCCCCGTCAGGTTTGGGTGGCGGCGCGGGCGGCGGTGCCCAAGGGTGGGGCAGGGCTCGAGACCTTCCTCAAGGAAGTGCTGTGGCGGGAGTTTTCGCATCATTTGCTTTGGCACCGGCCGGAAATGCCGGAAGCACCCTTGCGGGCGGAATTCGCGGCCTTTCCCTGGGCGCCGGATGCGGCGCTGCTCCGCGCCTGGCAAAGGGGCCAGACGGGCTACCCCATCGTGGATGCCGGCATGCGTCAGCTTTGGCAGACCGGCTGGATGCATAACCGCGTGCGCATGATTACGGCTTCGTTTCTCGTGAAACATTTGCTGCAACCCTGGCAGGAAGGAGAGGCTTGGTTCTGGGATACGCTGGTGGATGCGGACCTCGCGGCCAATAGCGCGTCCTGGCAATGGGTTGCGGGCTGCGGGGCGGATGCCGCGCCCTATTTCCGCATCTTCAACCCGGTCTTGCAGGGCGAGAAATTCGACCCGGAAGGCGAATATATCCGCGCCTGGTGCCCGGAATTGGCCAAGCTGCCGGCACGCTTCATCCATAAGCCTTTTGAAGCGCCGGAGATGATCCTGCGCGGCGCCGGGTTTACGCTTGGCCAAACCTACCCGAAGCCCGTGATTGATCTTGCCGCCGGCCGGGCACGCGCCTTGGCAGCCTTTGCGGGGCTGCGCAAAGCATGATCACCGCCGCGGCCTTGCGCCGCGCGGGCTTTTCCGGGCTGCGCGTGGTCGGCGATGTGCATGGTGAGGCCGAGGCGTTTGAAGCGGCTGTCGCCGGCGCAGAATCGCTTGGTCTTTTCATCATCCAGCTTGGCGATCTGGTGGATTACGGGCCGGATAGCCCGGGCGTCTTGCGCCGCGCCTTCGCCATGTTGGATGCGAAGCGCGGCATTTTCCTGCTCGGCAATCACGAACATAAGCTGAGGCGCGCGCTGATCGGCCATGCCAGCGCCAAGCTGTTCGTCGCCCCCGAGGGGCTGGGCAAAACGCTTGAGCAATTGCACGCTGCCCCGGATCGAGAGGCTTTGGCAGCGCGTGCGGTGGCCGAGATCGCCCGCGCGCCGGCCTGGCTGCGGCTGGGCCATGCCATGTTCATCCATGCTGCCTATCACGACGCCATGCTGCATCGCGCACCGCCCGAGGATGCCGGGGTGCGCCGCCCGGATGGCGCGCTATCCCGCGCCCTGTATGGCGAGGTGACGGGCCAGCGCGGGCCGGATGGCTACCCGATGCGCGCCACGCGCTGGGTCGGGCGCATTCCGCAGGGCATTACGGCCTATGTCGGGCATGACAATCGCTCAACCAATGGGCGCCCGCATGAGATGCGCGGCGCGCTGGGTGGGCGGGCGATTTTCCTTGATACCGGCGCGGGCAAGGGCGGCGCGCTCGCCTGGATTGATTTGCCGTTTGAGGCGCTGGAGCCGGCTGGTTCAGCTCCATAGCTTAGGGTTCGCCAAATCCCGCGCAATGCGTTCGGCAGCGGCATCAAGCAAAGCCTCACCCTTCGCAGCCGTCGCGCTGCGCGCATCGCCGATCACGCCATTGGCACTGAGTTCCTTGAAGGAACGCCGGCGTGCGAGTGCGGGCGGCTGGCCTTCGACCCGTGTGCTATGGGGGCCATGCTGTTCGGCAAGCCGTGCGGGGCGTACCGCTTCGGGCATCAGGGTCATGACCATGGAAGCCTCAGCCTCACAGGCATGCAGCACATTGGATTGGCGTTCCAGAATGGGCGCGAAGGCATCGCCCGCCATGTGCCAATAGGTTGCGGCGGCAACGGGAATGCCGCTTTCGGCCTGCGCATCAACGGCGGCCACGGCCACCGCCTCCGAATTGCCGCCATGGCCATTCAGCAGCATGGCGCGCTTGAAGCCGGCACGCGCGGCAGAACGCACAATGCCACGCAACACACCACCGAAAGCGGCGTAATCCAGCGTCACTGTGCCACCGAAGGGCACGTGATGCTCGGCCAAACCGGTCCAGACGCAGGGTGTGACCACCACCTGTTCGCCGGCTGCTACCATGCGCCGTGCTACGCGATGCGCAACACCCGTGGCGCAGATGATATCAACGCCGGTCGCAAGTGCTGGGCCATGCTGTTCCAAGGATGCGACAGGGATGATCACCAATGCCCCCGCCGCGGCACGGGCATTGAGTTCTTCGGATGTCATTTTCATCCATTCGATTTCGGTTGTCATGCGTTTCACTCCAGTGTGGCAGGGAAAAAAGAAATGAGGCCTGACCAAGCCTCAATCGCTTTGCGGTTTATGCTTCCATCCGGGCGTTTAGTACGCAAGTGCCTGGCAGGATTGACGCGTCACGCCCGCATCGCCGGCCCATCCAGAAATTCCCGCGCCTTGGCGCGCATGGCGGCGAGCTTTTCGGGCTTCAGCTTGCGCAGGCCCATCACCGGCATGGCCATGCGCGGGTTGCGCGCAAATTCCTCTGCATGGCGGGCGATGAAATCCCAATAGAGGAAATTGAAGGGGCAGGCGCGCGGCCCGACCGCATCCTTCGCATCATGCGCGCAGCCGCGGCAATAATCCCCCATGCGGTTGATATAGGCCGCTGACGCCGCATAGGGCTTGGACGCCATGACGCCGCCATCAGCATAAAGCGCCATGCCCTGGGTATTGGGCAATTCCACCCAATCAAAGGCATCGGCATAGACCGCAAGATACCAGCGATTGACCTCGGCGGGATCGAGCCCCGCGATCAGCGCGAAATTGCCGGTGATCATCAGGCGCTGGATGTGGTGTGCATAGGCGTGATCACGCGTCTGCCCCACCGCTTGCGACATGCAACGCATGGAGGTTTCCGCCCCCCAATAGAACGCCGGCAAGGGGCGCTTGGCGGAAAGCGCATTGCCCTCCGCATAGCCTGGCATCAACAGCCAATAGAGCCCGCGCACATATTCGCGCCAGCCAATGATCTGGCGGATGAACCCCTCAACGGCATTGAGAGGTGCCTTGCCATCGCGCCAGGCTTGCTCGGCCGCGATGCAAATCGCGCGCGGGTCAAGCAGGCCGATATTGAGGCTGGTGGAAATCAGCGAATGGAACAGGAAGGGCTGATCTGCGGCCATGGCATCCTGATAATCACCAAAGCGCGGCAGGCGATCACGGATGAAGGCGGCTAGCGCCGCTTCGGCATCGCGGGCGGTGACGGGCCAGGCGAAGCCATCCGCCGCGCCGAAATGCGCGCCGAAACGCGCGCTCACCAAAGCCATCACTTCACGCGTGATCGCGTCCGGCGCAAAGCGTGGTGCGGCGGGAGGTATCACGCCGGCGGGCAGCGCTGCGCGGTTTTCAGCATCGTAATTCCAGGCGCCGCCGGCCGGTTCATCGCCTTCCATCAGCAGGCCGGTTTCGCGGCGCATCTCACGATAGAAGAATTCCATGCGGTATTGCTTGCGCCCCTTGGCCCAGGCGCGAAAGCGCGGCAGGTCGCAAATGAAGCGATGATCAGGGCGGATCTCCACCGGCAGGCCAAGCGCTTTTTCCCAGGCCTCCATATCCTGCAAGACGCGCCATTCACCGGGATGGGTCGCAATGATGCGCTCTGGGCGATGCCGCGCCACCGCACGCGCCACTTCACCCGCAAAACTTTGCGTATTCGCGGGATCATCCAGGCGGATGTAATCCACGGCCACGCCGCGGGCTTCCAAGGCGCTGGCGAAATGGCGCATGGCGGATAGGATCAGGATGATCTTTTGCGGGTGATGCGGCACATAGGTGCATTCCGCCATCACCTCCATCATCAAAACGCGGTCCTGCTTGGGGTCGAGGCCCTCAAGCGCCGAAACACCAGGCGTCAATTGATCGCCCAGCACCACGCGCAGCGCGGCGGTTTTGCTCATCCGATCAGCTCATAGGTAACGGCGCTGCCATCCTCGCCCTTGGTTGCAAGCGCCACCCAGCGGCCTTCGGCATCATAGCGCGCCACGGCTTCAACCGCGCCATTCAGGGTGAATTGCACGCCGCCACCTGGCACCGCACTGCGCGCCGCCGCACCGGGAAGAAGCTTGCATGTGAGGGGACGGATTAGTGGGCGCGCGAAATGTGCGCCATTCCACCAGGTGAGCGGCGCGGCATTGGCGGGCAGGCGCTGCGTGCCCTCTGGCCCTTGCGCCACCAAAGCACCACCTTCGGCCATCACGCGCGCCTCGGTGACCGTGCCGTTGCGGTCATGGCGTGATGTCAGGCGCTGCAGCCGGTCATTCGCCCATTCTTCTGCGATATCATGCCGCAGGCGAAACACGGTGAAGCCGGCCAGCTTCACCTGCAAGGCGATTTCGCTTTGCACCGAAAGCTTCGCGGCATTGCCTGATAGCCTTACGTGATGTGTGCCAATCTCTCGGCCTTCGCGCAGCACACGAAACCGCACCGGGCCGGGCGCGGCGAAGGCGGCGGCGGGCAGCAGGACGCCAGGCAAGGCGAGAAAGGCACGACGCAACATCATCCGCGGCTCCGCACAGTGGATCGGCCGCCATCCACGGCCATGATCTGGCCGGTGATCCAGCCCGCCTGATCCGATAGCAGAAAATCCGCGAGCGCGGCGGCATCCTCACCCTCGCCCAGCCTTGGGATCGGGTGTTGCTTGGCAATCGCATCGGCCATTTGCGCGTTCGCCAGCAGGGGTGCCGCCATGGTGCTGCGGGTCAGGGATGGCGCGATGCAATTGATGCGAATGGCGGGCGCCAATTCGGCGGCGAGTGCGACCGTGAGGCCCTCTACCGCGCCCTTGGCGGCGGCAATCGCCGTATGGTTGGTGAAGCCTGCCCGCGCCGCAATGGAGGAAAACAGCACGACCGAACCCCGGCCGGCCGCCAGCGCGTCCTGCGCGGCCTGGACGGCGAGTACGGCG
>JBIIGZ010000189.1:0-6191 GCA_044236185.1 Roseomonas sp.
TGCTCGGCAATCTGGATGGTTTTTCGGAAGATGAGATCGTGCCCTATGGCGAGTTGCCGGAATTGGAGCGCTGGTTGCTGCATCGGCTGACGGAATTGGATGCGAAGATCAGGCGCGCGGTGGAAACCCATGACTGGACCGGGGTTTATCCGGAAATCCATCAATTCTGCGCGACTGATCTTTCGGCGTTTTACTTCGATATCCGCAAGGACAGTCTTTACTGTGATGCCGCGGATGCGTTGCGCCGGCGTGCCGCGCGGACGGTGTTGGATATTCTGCATCGCTGCCTGTGTGCCTGGTTTGCGCCGGTCTTGGTGTTCACGGCTGAGGAAGCCTGGCTTGCGCGTTTCCCGGATGAGGGGGGGAGTGTGCATTTGCTCGATTTCCCCTTTGTGCCCGAAGGCTGGAAGGATCAGGCGCTGGCGGCGAAATGGGCGCGCTTGCGGGAATTGCGTCGGGCGGTGACGGGTGCGCTTGAACGTGCGCGTGTGGCGCAGGAGATTGGGTCATCCTTGCAGGCTGCGCCTGTGTTGCATGTGGCGCCTGAGGATGCCGCCTTGTTGACGCCTGAGTTGTGGGCGGAGCTGTGCATTACTTCGGGCTTCGCGCTTTCCTCGGATGTGGCGCCGGAGGGTGCCTTTATGGCCGATGGTGTTGCCGACGCTGCTGCGGTGTTCCGCCCCGCCCCTGGTGTGAAATGTGACCGCTGCTGGCGTGTTTTGCCCGAAGTCGGCGATTGTAGCGCCCACCCCACGCTTTGCCGCCGCTGCGACGCAGTGGTCGAGGCGCTTTAATGAAGGCGGGGTCCGGGGAGACACTGTCTCCCCGGCGGGGGTCTGGGGGCAGCGCCCCCGGTCTTTTCCGCCTGGGTTTATTGTTTGCCGGGTTTATTTTCGTCTTTGACCAGCTTTCGAAGTGGTTCGTCTTGGATGTCCTGTTGCTCCCGAAGGTCCAGAACATCCCCTTGTTTGCGGCGGGCCCTTTTGGCCTTGATTTGACTATGGTCTGGAACCGGGGCGTCACTTTTGGCCTGTTTTCCGGTGATGGCCCGTGGAATCACGTGGTCTTGGCTGGGCTGGCTGCGGCCATTGCGGTGTTTTTGGTCCGTTGGCTGGCGCGGGCCGAGGGGCGGATGGTGGCTTTGGCGCTCGGTGCCGTGATTGGTGGCGCCATTGGCAATGTCTTGGATCGCTTGCGTTTTGGGGCGGTGGTGGATTTTGTGGATGTCCATGCTTGGGGCTGGCATTGGTATGTGTTCAATGTGGCGGATGCTGCGATTGTTTGCGGGGTAGGGGCGTTGCTGTTGGATGCCTTGTTGCCGCCACGCCGAGCGCCTAAAGATAGCGCATGACTCGGCGTCTCAAGACCTTTTTGCCTGCTTTTTCGCTGCTGCTGCTGGTCGGCTGTGGGGAGAATACCGCGCGCACGCTTGGCTTTATCCGAGATGCGCCTGATGAATTCCGCGTGACCACCAGGGCGCCGCTTTCCATGCCGCCGGATATGGCGGGTGGCTTGCCGCCGCCGCGCCCGGGTGCGCCGCGCCCGATGGAGCGCAGCGCGCGGGATGAGGCGGAGGCAGTGTTGGTGCCGTCTTTGGCGCTGAGGGACCCGCGCCAACAGCCGCGGGCGGCCGGGGGTAGTGTGGGTGAGATGGCGCTATTGCAGTCGGCTGGCCCGGCGCCGACGGCGGATATTCGTCGGCGTGTGGATGAGGAAAGCCAAAGGCTCGATAGGCCGCCGCGCGATTTGGCGGATCGCTTGATTTTCTGGCGTGATCCTCCGCCGGCTGGGATTGCCGTTGACCCTGCGCGCGAGCGGGAGCGCATTCGTGAGAATGCCGCGCTCGGGATTGAGGGAACGGCAGGTGATACGCCGATTGAGCAGCCGCGGGCACGGAGCTGGTGGCAGAGGCTTGGGTTTTGAGTCTGTCCCGGCCTGGATTACGGCCAGTCTGATACCATTTCTGAGGGCATGATGCGCTTGACCCGACGCCAAACCCTTGCCTCTGCCGCGGCGCTTTGCGCCGCAAGCCCCGCACTAGCACAAAATGCTGCGCCGCCGCCGCAAAGGCCGTTATTTGGCGCGCGGCATTGGCGGCTGGCCAATGGGTTGGAGGTTGCCTTCATCCCCTTCAGCCGTGCGCCGGTGGTCACGCAGTATCTGTTCTATGCGGCGGGCGGGGCGGAAGACCCGGCGGGGCGTTCGGGGGTCGCGCATTTCCTGGAACATATGATGTTCAAGGGCAGCCCCAAGGTCGGCGTTGGGGATTTCTCGCGGCTGGTCGCGCGGGAAGGGGGCAATGACAATGCCTTCACGTCGCGCGATGTGACGGCATACCATCAGGCGGTGGAAGCTTCACGCCTTGGCATGATCCTGGAGATGGAGGCGGACCGCATGGCCGCACCCCTGATCCCGCAGGAATTCATGGAAAGTGAGCGTGGCGTGGTGCTGGAAGAACGCCAGCAAAGGACGGATTCCAACCCAAGGGCACGCTTCCGGGAGGCGTTTACGGCCGCCCTTTGGGGCCGCCAGCATTGGGCGGGCCGGCCGATCATCGGCTGGGAAGATGAAATCCGCGCGATTTCCCGTGATGATCTGGCGGGCTTCCATGCGCAATTCTACGCGCCAGCCAATGCGACGCTCGTGATCAGCGGCGCCGTGCCGGAAGAAGAAGTGCGCCGGCTGGTTGATCAGCATTATGGGGGCATCCCGGCGCGGGCAGCAGCAAGGCGTGATCGTGCGCCGAAGCCGTCGCAGGCCGTGGAGCCCCGGCTGATCCGGCGTGATCCGATGACAAGGGATGCGCTGTTCCTGAAGGCTTGGATGGCGCCTTCGTTGACCGCTGGTGAGCGCGCCCATGCGCTGCCGCTGGAGGTGCTTTCGCATCTGCTGGGCGGTGGCCAGGGCAGCCGGCTGCATAAGGCGCTGGTGGAAAGTGGCCTCGCGGTCTCGGCCGGCACGGGGTATGATGGCGATGCGGCGGGGATGACGGAGTTTTATCTTTCCGCCATGCCGCGCCCGGGGGTTACGCCGGAACGGCTGGAAGAAGCCGCGAATGGCGTGATTGAAACCCTGGTCCAGCAAGGCCCGACGGAAGCCGAGGTGGCGCGGGCAATCCGGCAACTGACGGCCGGCGCAATGCTGGCTTTGGATGGCTTTGGCGCCGCGCCGCGCATGGTGGGCGGGACACTCTCGATTGGCTTGCCCTTGGATGCGGTGGAATTCTGGCCGGCGCGGATCAGCGCGGTCACGCGCGACCAAGTGGAAGTCGCAGCGCGGGCGGTGCTGCCAAGCGCGCCCAATACCGCCGCCTGGCTGTTGCCCAGCGCATGAGCACGCCATTTCGCCTGCCCATTCAGCGCGTTTCCAGCAATGGGCTGACCGCCTGGCTGGTGGAAGATCATTCCGTGCCGGTGGTCTCGCTTTCCTGGTCCTGGCCGGGCGGGGCGGCTTTTGATGCGCCGGGACGTGAGGGGAGCGCCAGCCTTGCGGCCGCGCTGCTGACGGAAGGGGCAGGGGATTTGCCGGCCGCCGCCTTCACCGATGCGCTGCGCGATGCCGGGATTGGGCTTTCCTTCGGTGCGGGGCGGGATGATGTGGATGGCGGGTTTCGCTGCCTGATTGATGCGCTGCCGGAAGCCGAGCGCCTGGCGCGGCTGGCGATGACAGCGCCACGGTTGGATCAGGCGGCGATTGAACGCCTCCGCGCGCGGGCCATTGCTGGGGCGCGGCAATCGCTGGAAACACCGCGCGGTCAGGCAGGGCGCGCCTTTTGGGCGGCGGCCTTCCCGACGCATACGGCGGGGCGGCCTTCAGGCGGCACGGCGGAAAGCCTGGCTGCCATTACGCTGGATGATTTGCGCGGCCAATTGGGCCGCCAATTACGACGCGAAGGGCTGACGATTGCTGCTGCCGGGGCCATTCGCCCGGATGATTTGGCGGCCTTGCTGGCGCGGCTTTTCGCGGGGCTGCCGGCGGGTGCGCCTGAGACGCCGCCCTCATTGCCCGGCTTCACCAGCTTCGGCCAGCGCGTGATCAGCATGGATAGCCCGCAATCTCAGGCGATTTTCGGGCATGAAGGGATTGGCGCGCGCGATCCGCAATTTGAAGCCGCGCAGATTGTACTGCGCATTTTCGGCGGCGGCGGGTTTTCCTCGCGGCTCACGGAATCGGTGCGCGTCAAGCGCGGGCTCACCTATGGGATTGGCGTTGGGCTTGATACCGGTTTTGGCGGCGGTGTGCTTGCGGGCAGTGTCGCGAGCGATAATGGCAAGATTGCCGAGGCGCTGGCGGTGACGCGCGATGAATGGGCACGCATGGCGGCTGATGGTCCAACGGATGCCGAGATGGCGGAAGCAGTGGCGTTTCTGACCGGATCACTCGCGCTGCAATTCACCGATAGCCGGCGGATTGCGAATACGCTGATGGCGATGCAGCGCAATGGTCGGCCGCTTGATTGGCTGGATGGGCGGTCGGAAAGGCTGCGCGCGATCAGCCGTGATGATGCGGCGCGCATGGCACGGCGGTTGCTGAAGCCAGAGGCGCTTTCGGTGACGGTGGCGGGCAGGCCGGTGGGGTTGTAGTTTCAAATTCCGCCCGGGCTTGCGCCCGGCGCCGGCTTTGCGCAGGCTGCGTTTCTCTTGCAGGATTCCACGCAGCACCATGCCCGATATTTCGGAACAAACCCTGATCCCCGCGCCGCTTGGCGTGGTTTGGCCATTATTGAGCGACCCGGCCGAGGTCGCGGCCTGTATCCCCGGCGCGCAGCTGGCGCCTTCCACCGGGGATGGGCTTTGGCGCGGTTCCATCAAGGTGAAATTCGGCCCAACCACAGCGGCCTTTCGCGGTGAGGCGAAGCTTGAATATGACCATGATGCGCATCGCTGCCGCATTGAAGGGCGCGGGATTGACCAGCGCGGGGCATCGCGCGCGCTCGCCAATGGTGATGTGCTGGCCGCTGCCGAAGGGGAAGCAACGCGGCTTACCGTGAATGGCAGCTTCACCGTGACCGGACCTTTGGAGACCTTCGCCAATGCCGGTGGCGTGCATGTGGCGCGCGCGCTTTTGGCGGAATTCGCGAATAACATGGCGAACCGCGCCATGGCGGCTGCGCCCGCCGCAGCCCCCGTAGCCGAACCGGCAGCGCCCGAGGCACCCGCAGCGGCAGCACCCGCCGCACCAACGCCGCCGCCAGCACCCCGCCCGGCGCCGGCGGCGGAGCTTAATGCTTTCGGCCTGCTCTGGCGGGCCTTTCTATCCTGGATCAGCAGTCTTTTCGGTAAAGGGAATAAATAACCATGGCATCGCCCAAGCTTTCAGACGTTCTGGCAACCGTTTTCGCGCAAGAAGGCTGCGATACGCTTTTCACCCTGATGGGTGATGCGAATATGTATTGGACCGAGGCGATGCAGCGCCAGCCGGGGATGAATATCATCCATGCCCGGCATGAACATTGCGCTGTTGCCATGGCGGACGCTTACGCGCGCGCCACTGGCAAGGTTGGCGTGGCTTCCACGACCTGCGGGCCTGGCTTTACGCAAATCATGACCGGGCTTGCCATTGCCGCGCGTGCCAATACGCCGATGGTGGTGTTCGCGGGCGATTCACCCATCGCCGCCCCCTATTACATCCAGCAGATTGATATGGCACCGCTGACGCAAGCAACCGGCGCGCATCATATCTCCGTCAAAACCATGGATCGCGCTTTGGATAATGTGCGCGAAGCCTTTCACTTCGCCGCCCTTGAACGCCGCCCGGTGGTGATCAGCATTCCGATGGACCTGCAAAAGCAGGCCTATCCGCATATGGTGGATTACATCCCATCGGCTGATTATTTGCCCGCGGCGCAGCGCCCGCAGCCCGATCCGACACTTGTTGAAAAGCTGGTTGAGATGATTGCGGCTTCCGAAAAGCCCATCATCATCGCAGGCCGCGGGGCCAAGCTCTCCCAGGCGCGTGAGGCGATTGAGGAAATGGCGGAAGCCATGGGCGCGCTGCTGACCACATCGCTCCAGGCCAAGGGGCTGTTTACAGGCAATCGTTTCGCCATGGATATCTCTGGCGCCTATGCCAGCGATTTCTCGCGCGAACGATTTGCCGAGGCTGATCTGGTGATCGGGCTTGGCGTTGGGCTTGGCGCCTATACGACGGAAAGTGGCTACCTCTATCCCGGCGCGCAGACGGTGCAGATT
>JBIIGZ010000190.1:0-6147 GCA_044236185.1 Roseomonas sp.
TCGGCATTGAAGCATCATCGCGCATTGGTGCGGCGGCACAGGGTGCCTTTCACCAGCTTGGCTTTCACCCAACCGGCATGGTTGGCGCCTTTGGCGCATCGCTCACCGCCGGACGCCTGGCCGGGGCTACAGCGGCGCAAATGGCGGCGGCCCAGGGCGTTATCCTTTCCATGGCGGCGGGTTCGCTGGAGTTTCTGGAAGATGGTTCCTGGACCAAGCGTATTCATCCCGGCTGGGCGGGGGTTTGTGGCATCACGGCAACAGCACTTGCGCGTGCCGGCTTCAAGGCGCCGCCCGCGGCTTATGAAGGGCGCTTTGGCTTGTTCCGCGCCTATCTGGGCGGGGTGGCGCCTGCCGGTTTTGCTGCGCGCTGCACGGAAGCACTCGGCGATTTGTGGGAATTCCGCAATGTCGCACTGAAGCCTTATCCCTGCTGCCATTTCAATCATGCGATTGCGGATGCAACCCTCGCCCTCAGGCGGAAACACGGCCTGACGCCGGAGATGATCCGCAGCATGACCGCGCTACTTTCGCCCGGCCAATACAAGATTGTCTGCCAGCCGGAAGAAGCGAAGAAGGCGCCGGCCAATTCCTATGACGCGCAATTCAGCATCCACTACACCATGGCGGCTTCCATTGTGCATGGCCGCTTCACGCTGAATGAATTGGATGAACAGGCGATCCGCGATCCGCGCGTATTGGAACTCTGCCAACGCGCGCATTACGGGGAAGACCCGGCATCCCGCTTCCCGCGCTATTATTCCGGTGAGGTGGTGATTGAAACCACTGATGGCCGCACCTTGCGCCATCGGGAGGAATTCAATCGCGGTTCAGACGGTCAGCCTTTGAGTGCGGCTGATGTGGAACAGAAATTCCGCGACAATGCCGGGCGCGTGATGTCGCCCGCGCGGATTGAGCGTGTGATTGATCTTGCCATGTCACTCGACAAGGCGGAGAGCGTGGTGGCGCTGACGGAAGCGCTCACAGGCTGAAGTGCGGGGGCGTGATGCCCCCGGTTTTCTTGGGGAAGGAAGCAAAAGCGTGACGATGATAGCCGGCAGGGAACGCGGCAATTTCCTGGAGGATTTTGCGCCGGGCCAGGTGTTTGAACATTGGCCCGGCCGCACCATCACCGATGCGGATAATATCCAATTCAGCCTGCTGACCATGAACCAGCATCCCATGCATTGCGATGCGGATTTCGCTTCCCGTTCCGAATTCGGTAAGCCCTTGGTCAATTCCGCGCTCACGCTCGCGATTGTGACCGGCATGACGGTCGCCGATATTTCCTTCAATGCCATCGCCAATCTGGGCTGGAAGGATATCGCGCTGACTGCGCCGGTCTTTCCGGGCGATACGATTTATGCGCGCACCACGGTCACCGATGTGCGCGCCAGCAAATCCCGCCCCAATCAGGGCGTCGTGACCACCAAGACCGAAGGCTACAAGGCCGATGGCACGGTATTTCTTTCCTTTGAACGGGTCAGCCTGGTGCCAAAGCGCGGCGCCGGCGTGAAGGCAACAAAATGAGCGATTTGGACGAACAGGAAAAACTGGTACTCGATTCCGTCGCGCGGTTTCTGGAACGCCATGTGCGGCCAGTTGCGTCCAAGCTTGAACATGAAGACGCCTATCCGCATGAAATTGTTGCGCGCATGAAGGAAATGGGGCTGTTTGGCGCCATCATCCCGCAGGAATTCGGCGGCTTGGGTCTCAGACCCTCTACCTATGCGCGGATCATTGAATTGATCTCCGAAGAATGGATGTCGGTCTCCGGCATCCTGAATTCGCACCTGATCATGGCGCGGATCGTGGACAAGATGGGCACACCGGCGCAACGCGCGCGCTTCCTGCCGCAATTCGCAACCGGAGAATTGCGCGGTGGGCTTGCCTTGACGGAACCGGATTGCGGGACGGATTTGCAGGCCATTCGCACCGTGGCGCGGCGCGATGGTGATGATTACATCATCAATGGCACGAAAACCTGGATCAGCAATGGCATTGAAGGCAGCTGCTTTGCGCTGCTGGTCAAGACGGATCTGACTGCAACGCCGCGCCATCACGGCATGGCAATGTTCATTGCAGAAAAAGGGCCGGGCTTCACGGTTTCGCGCAAGCTCGAAAAGCTTGGCTATAAGGGGATTGATAGTGCGGAGCTGGTCTTCACCGATTACCGCATCCCGGCAGATCGGCTGATTGGTGGCGTGGAGGGCAAGGGGCTTGCTTGCGCCATTGCCGGGCTGGAACTCGGCCGCGTGAATGTTGCCGCACGTGGTGTGGGGGTCGCGAAGCGCGCACTGGATGAAGCGGTGCGTTATTCGCAGCAGCGCAAGACCTTCGGGAAATTCATCCATGAACACCAGGCCATCGCGCTCAAGTTGGCCGATATGGCGGTACGCGTGGAAGCCGCGCGGCTGCTGACCGAAAAAGCCGCGCATGCCTTGGATCGCGGCGATCGTTCGGATTATGAGGCCGGGATGGCGAAGCTTTTCGCGACCGAAGCGGCCGTGGAAAACAGCCTTGAAGCCATGCGCATTCATGGCGGCTATGGTTATTCCAAGGAATTCGTCGTCGAACGGCTCTATCGCGATGCGCCGCTTCTGGTGATTGGCGAAGGCACCAATGAAATCCAGCGGCTGGTGATTGCGAAGCGCCTGATCGAAAAGAACCCCATCTGATGACGGATCGGCCCCTGCCGCTGGATGGCGTGACCATTCTGGCGGTTGAGCAATATGGCGCCGGGCCTTTCGGATCCATGCTGCTTGCCGATATGGGCGCTGAGGTCATCAAGATCGAAAACCCGGCCGAGGGTGGCGATGTGGGGCGGTCCGTCGGGCCCTATTATTTCGGGCCGGGCGATAGCCATTTCCATCACGCCTTCAACCGCAATAAGCGCAGCCTCGCGCTTAATCTGAAACACCCGGAAGGCATGGCGATTTTGCGCCAATTGGTGGGCCATGCGGATGCCGTTTTGGATAATCTGCGCGGTGATCAGCCGGACAAGCTTGGCCTGACTTATGAGGCGCTGCAGGGGGTCAATCCGCGCATCGTCTGCGCGCATCTTTCCGCCTATGGCCGCCAGGGCTCACGCAAATCCTGGCCTGGCTATGATTATCTGATGCAGGCGGAAGCGGGTTATCTTTCCCTGACCGGGGAGCCCGATGGCCCGCCCGCGCGCTTTGGTCTTTCCGTTGTGGATATGATGACCGGGCTCATGACGGCCTTCGCCCTGGTTTCAGGCGTTGTCGGCGCGCGTGCGACAGGGCGCGGCATGGATGTGGATGTCAGCCTGTTTGACACGGCGCTGCATAATCTTTCCTACCTGGCCACCTGGTATCTGAATGGCGGGCATGTGCAGGGGCGGGAGCCGCGTGGATCGCACCCGTCACTCACGCCATCGCAGCTTTATCGCACACAGGATGGTTGGATTTTCCTGATGTGCAACAAGGAAAAATTCTGGCCTGCCCTGGCCGAAGCGCTAGGTCGCCCGGAATGGGCGGATGATCCGCGTTTTGCCAGTTTCAAGGCGCGGCTCGCCAATCGCGAATTGGTGACGCAACACCTGGATGAAGCGCTGTCGCAAAAAACGACAGCCGAATGGCTGGCGCTGTTTGGCGGGCGCGTGCCGGCGGCGCCGGTGTTTGATGTGGCGCAGGCCCTGCAAAATCCCTTCGCGCAGGAACAACAAGCAGTCGCGGATTTCGCACGCCGAGAAGGTGGCGATCCGGTGCGCATGCTGACCGGGCCAGTACGCGTTGCGGGTGCGCGCCCACCTACCAAAGCCGCGCCCGTGCTTGGCGCCGATACTGCCGATATACTCAAAAGACGCCTCGGCTTGGATGCCGAGGCCATCAAGAAACTCCGGGAAAAGGGAACGATCACATGATGAAGCTGAAACGTCGCGATCTATTCGCAGCCTCTGCCTTGCTTGCCACGCCCGCGATTGCCCGCGCGCAGGCGGCCTATCCCAATCGGCCGGTACGATTCATCGTGCCCTTCCCACCGGGCAATATGGCCGATCTCATTAGCCGCCTGATGATGGATGAAATGACCAATCGCGGTGGCGTGCAGATTGTGGTGGATAACCGGGCCGGCGCCACTGGTGCCATCGGCATTCAGGCCGTCACGCGCAGTACGCCTGATGGCTATACGCTGCTGATGAGTTCGAATTCACCGCTGGTGGTGAACCCTGCCGTCACACGCAACCTGCCCTTTGATGTCACGAAGGAGCTCATGCCGATTGGTCTGGTCGGCTGGACCAGCTTTTTGATTGTGGTACCGCCGGATTTTCCGGCGAATACGCTTGCCGAGGCCATCGCACTGTTCCGCGCCAATCCCAATCGCTACATCGCCTGCAATCCAGGCGCGGGCACTTTCGGCAATCTGGTGACAGAACAAATCTTCCGCGCTGTTGGCATCAAGATGGAACAGGTGCCCTATCGCGGCAGTGCGCAAGCGCTGTTGGACATGCAGCAGGGCCGCGTGCATTTCATGGTGGATGCCATGACCAGCGCACTGCCGCAGGTGAAGGGCAAGGCGGTGAAGGCGCTTGCTGTTCTGGCCAATCGCCGTTCACCCTTGGCGCCTGAAATTCCAACACTCGCGGAATCCGGCATGCCGGAATTGGCACCGCTTGAATCCATGGCTTGGAGCGGGCTGCTTGCCCCCGCAGGTACACCGCCTGAGGTCATCACCTTCTGGAACCGCGCCATCACCGCCATACAGAATGATGCGGCACTGGTACGCCGCTTCGCTTCCATCAATGTGGAAATGGCGCCGCCTTCTCCGCCCGAAAAGCTTGGTGAATTCGTGCGCACGGAACTCGCGCGTTGGACCCGTGTGGCGCAGGAAGCGAATATCAGCGTAGGCGGGTGAACCCGCCCCAGCGCATTAATTCAGGAAGGGATTACCCCCGCGCGGGCCGCGTGTACGCGGCCCGTAATGGCGCGCGAGATAATCCACAATGGTATCGCGGAACTCGCCTTCAATCGGATTCATCTCGTGCTTTTCCGTCATCCAATCCATCAGCTCATCCCAGCGTTCGCGCGTGAAGGCGCTGCGCCGGATCAGCGCGGTATTGTGGCAGGCGGTGCAATAGCCGAATACCTCTGAACGGCCTTCGCCTTCTGCCAGCACGCTTTCCTCTTCCTGCTGCTCAGCCACGTCAGCGGCGGCTTCCGCCTGACGTGGTGCCGGATCGGGGGTTTGGGCGATGGTGGCTGATGCGCATAACAGCATCGCCACCGCCGCATAGGGCAGCCATCTCATGGCAGGTTCAGCCGATCAAAATGGCGACACGGCTGACAGGATTGGCGCCATAGCCTTGCGGATTCCAATTCGCCGCGACATGCGGCTGCATCCGGCCATTGCTGTCTGTCGCGCGATACCAGACTTCAAAATAGCCATCGCTCGGCAGCGCGATGCGGCCCTGCCAACGCTGCCAGGCATGGCGATTGGCTGGGGCCGCCACCTGCATGGCCTGCCAGCTTTGGCCGAAATCGGTGGAAACATGCACCTCACGCACGGTCAGGTCTCCGGCCCAGGCATGGCCGCGAATATCAAGGCTGCGTGTGCCGGCGGGCAGGCGCGTGCCATGCGCATGGCTGGTCAAAACGGAGCGCACCGGCATGCTTTCCATATCCACGAAATCAGCGCCGTTGTTGCGGCTGCCCGGCACAATGGGCCGCACCGGAATGCGATAGGATGTGCCGCCCATGCCGCGCCCGGTATGGGGCGCATTCAGCACTTCAAGCCGGGTGAACCATTTCTGGCTGAGCGAACCCGGCCAGCCCGGCACAATCAGCCGCGCCGGCGCACCATGGATTTGCGGAATGGCCGCGCCATTCATGCGAAAGCAGATCAGGGTATTTTCATCCATCGCTTTATCAATCCGCATGCCGCGGCTGATCGCCGGGCCCTGCGCGGAAAGATGCGTATCGGCGCCATGCTGGCCGGTGAATTTGGCGCTGTCCTTCACGCCGGCAGCGCGCAGCACATCGCGCAGCCGCACGCCAGTCCATTCCGCATTGGAAATGGCGCCATTGCCCCATTGATTGCCCGATGCCTGGGGTGAGAAGGCAGCGCGCCCATTGCCGCCGCATTCCATTTGCAGCTGGCGTGTTACCACTTCAAAACGCTGTTCAAGCT
>JBIIGZ010000047.1:0-19928 GCA_044236185.1 Roseomonas sp.
GTTGTTCAACCTGTTTCAACCCAGCGGCTCAAGCCGCCCTGGTACCTCTCAAGTCGCCTATTCCGACTTTTTGAATGAGGTGCAGGCCGGCCATGTGCGCGATGTCACCATCCAGGGCCGCACCCTGACCGGGCAGCTGAGTGATGGCCGCCAATTCACCACCTATACGCCGGAAGACCCGGGCCTGATTTCGCGCCTGACCGAAAAGGGTGTGCGCGTGGTGGCCCGCCCGGAGGAGGCCGAGGTCAATCCGCTGCTGCATTATCTGGCGTCCTGGTTCCCGATGCTGCTGCTGATTGGGGTCTGGATTTTCTTCATGCGCCAGATGCAGGGCGGCGGCGGGCGCGCGATGGGTTTCGGCAAGTCCCGCGCCAAGCTGCTGACGGAAAAGCAGGGCCGTGTGACGTTTGACGACGTCGCCGGCATTGACGAAGCCAAGGCGGAGCTTGAGGAAATTGTGGAATTCCTGCGCGATCCGCAGAAATTCCAGCGCCTGGGCGGCAAGATCCCGAAGGGTGTGCTGCTGGTTGGCCCGCCCGGCACAGGTAAGACCTTGCTGGCACGTTCCATCGCCGGCGAAGCCAATGTGCCCTTCTTCACGATTTCCGGTTCGGATTTCGTCGAAATGTTCGTGGGTGTCGGTGCATCGCGCGTGCGTGACATGTTCGAACAGGGCAAGAAGAACGCGCCCTGCATCATCTTCATTGACGAAATTGATGCGGTCGGGCGCCATCGCGGCGCCGGCCTTGGCGGCGGCAATGATGAACGCGAACAGACGCTCAATCAGATGCTTGTCGAAATGGATGGGTTTGAAAGCAATGAGGGTGTGATCCTGATTGCCGCGACCAACCGCCCGGATGTGCTGGACCCCGCGCTGCTGCGCCCCGGCCGTTTTGACCGGCAGGTTGTGGTGCCCAATCCGGATGTGAATGGGCGTGAGAAAATCCTGCGTGTGCATATGCGCAAGGTGCCACTTGCTTCCGATGTGGACCCGAAGGTGATCGCGCGCGGCACGCCGGGTTTTTCGGGTGCTGATCTGGCGAATCTCGTGAATGAAGCCGCACTTCTTGCGGCGCGTACGGGTCGGCGCACTGTTGGCATGGCGGAATTCGAAGCAGCCAAGGACAAGGTGCTGATGGGCGCAGAACGCCGCAGCCTTGTGATGTCGGATGCCGAAAAGCGCATGACGGCCTATCATGAAGCGGGCCATGCTTTGGTTGCGATGAATGAACCGGAATGTGACCCGGTGCATAAGGCGACGATCATTCCGCGTGGCCGTGCGCTTGGCCTGGTGATGTCTCTGCCGGAAGGGGATCGCTATTCCAAGCATAAATCCAAGCTGAAATCCGAACTCGCCATGGCGATGGGCGGGCGCGTCGCGGAAGAACTGATTTTCGGCGCGGATAAGGTCAGCAATGGTGCGTCCGGCGACATCAAAATGGCGACCAATCAGGCCCGCATGATGGTGACCGAATGGGGCATGAGTGAGAAGCTTGGCATGATCGCTTATGGCGATAATAGCCAGGAAGTGTTCCTCGGCCATTCCGTGACGCAGACGAAGAATGTTTCGGAAGAAACCGCGCGCATGATTGATGCCGAAATCCGCGGCATTATTGATGGCGCCTATGCGCGGGCTACACAGATCCTGACCGAAAAAATGGATGAACTCCATTTGCTGGCGAAGGGTTTGCTGGAGCATGAAACGCTGAGCGGCGATGAAATCCGTCAGGTGATCAAGGGTGAACCCGTGGTGCGCAATCGCCCGGATGAGCCGGTGAACCAGGGCCGCGGCAGCGTGCCGACGGCAGGCCGGCCGACCATGCGCCCCGGCGGGCTTTCCCCAGGCGCCGCACCCGCCACCTGAACCGTGGCGCGCGAGCGTTGGCTGCATCCGCTGGGCCTTCTGTCAGGCCCAGCCGCGTTCCGGGCCATTGGTGAAGGCCAGGCGCTACCCTTGCAGGGGGGCGATCTGGCCTTTTCCTTGGCGCAGCTAATCGAGGATGGGCGAGAACTCGCGACCCTACCTGTCGCGGCGCTGCCGGAAACTTGGGGCGATGAGATCGAGGCGATTACCGCGCGGCCCTTGCCCTTTGCCGGGCTGGTTTCCTCCCGCCCGCTGGTGATGGGCATCCTCAACATCACGCCTGATAGTTTTTCCGATGGCGGGCAACATTTTGATCCCAGCGCCGCCATGGCTGCCGGCCATGCCATGCTCGAGGCAGGCGCGGATATTCTGGATATTGGCGGTGAATCAACGCGGCCCGGCGCGGAACCGGTATCACCTGAAGCCGAAATCGCCCGCGTCATTCCGGTGGTGCGGGAATTGGCGAAGGCCGCCCCGGTCAGCATTGATACGCGCCATGCCGCGACCATGCAGGCGGCGCTCGAAGCCGGCGCTGAAATCATCAATGACGTGACCGCGCTGCGCCATGATCCGGCGGCGGTTGATTTGCTGGCGCGCATCCAGACACCGGTGGTGCTGATGCATATGCCGGGCACCGACCCGCGTCAGATGCAGGCGCAGGCCGATTACGCTGATGTGGTTCTGGAGGTAGCGCGCTTTCTGCGCGACCGTGTGGCCACGCTTGAAGCGCTTGGCATTGCGCGCGGGCGGATCGCGATTGATCCCGGCATCGGCTTTGGCAAGACCATGGCGCATAACCTCGCCTTGATCGAAGCCTTGCCCATCCTGGCGGGGATTGGCTGCCCCATCATGCTGGGCGCGTCGCGCAAGCGCTTCATCGGCACGTTATCAGGCGTAGAACATGCCGAGGCGCGGCTTGCCGGCAGCCTTGCCGTGGCGCTCGCGGGTGCGGCGCGGGGTGCGGCCATTCTGCGCGTGCATGATGTGGCGGAAACCATTCAGGCGCTGGCCGTCTGGCAGGCTTGCGCGAATGGCAGCGCTGGATGACCAATACCCCCATGAAGCAAATGCATCTTGGCGCCTTCATGCGCCCCGTCAGCATCCACACCGCCTGGTGGCGCCATCCTGATTCAGCGCCTGAGGCGAATTTCAGCCTCAAGCATTTGGTTCACTGCATCCAAACCCTGGAACGCGGCAAATTCGACGCCTTCTTCATGGCCGATCATCTGGCCGTCCTGAACATGCCGATTGATGCGCTGAAGCGCAGCGGCACCGTCACATCCTTTGAGCCCTTCACGCTGTTATCCGCGCTTGCGATGGTGACGGAACGGATCGGGCTGATTGCGACTGCCTCCACCACCTATGACGCGCCCTATCATATCGCGCGGCGCTTTGCGTCGCTCGATCACATCAGCGGCGGGCGTGCGGGGTGGAATATCGTCACGACCTCCAACCCTGATGCAGCGCGCAATTTCGGCATGACCGAACATATGGATCACGCGGAACGCTATGCCCGCGCGCGCGAATTCCACGATGTGGTAACCGGGCTTTGGGACAGCTTCGCCGAAGATGCTTTTATCCGAGACAAGGAAAGCGGCATCTTCTGGGACCCCTCGCGGATGCATAAACTGAATCACGAGGGCAGATATCTTTCCATCGCCGGGCCTTTGAACATTGCGCGCCCGGTGCAGGGCTGGCCGGTGATCGTGCAGGCGGGGGCTTCTGATTCTGGCCGGCAACTCGCGGCCGAGGTGGCTGAGATGATCTTCGCCGCCGGCGGGCCGATTGCCGATGCGCGCGCCTATTACGCGGACATCAAATCCCGCGCGGCCAAGGCAGGGCGCGATCCGGCACTGGTAAAGATCCTACCCGGCGCGCTGGTGACAGTGGCGGAGTCCGATGACGCCGCCCGCGAAAAACGCGCGCTATTGGATAGCCTGGTGCATCCCGATAGCGGCATGGCCGCGCTTTCCATCGCGCTCGGCACCGATGCGCGGGCCTTCGATCTGGACGCGCCCTTGCCCGATATCCCCGAGACCAATCAAAGCCAAAGCGGCCGCCAACGCGTGCTGGAACGCGCGCGGCGTGAAAACCTGACCGTGCGGCAATTGGCGGTGGCACTCGGCGGCTATGGCGGGCTGTCCTTCACCGGCAGCGCCAAGACCATCGCCGATGAGATGCAACATTGGCTGGAAAGCGATGCCTGTGACGGCTTCAACATCATGTTCCCAACCATCCCGGGCGGGGTGGAGGATTTCGTCAGTCTGGTGGTGCCGGAACTGCAACGCCGGGGGATTTTCCGCAAGGAATATGCCGGGGCCACGCTGCGGGAGCATTTGGGGCTGCCCAGGCCGCCGAACCAGTTCTTTTGAGACCGAGACTTTGGCTAATCATTGAATAGACCATGGCTTTCGCACTAAACTTAATTCAGCAAAACAGGGCGAAGGCTTCGCCTTACGCAAATGGGAGAATGACATGCTTCAAAGACGACATCTGCTCGGCGGCGCGGCAGCGCTCCCCTTCGCGTCCATCGGCGCACCGGCCATCGCGCAAGCACCGCGTGTGCTGAAATATGTGCCGCACGCCAATCTGCCGAATATTGACCCCTTCACCAATACGGCCTTTGTCGCGCGCGATCACGCCTTCCTGGTCTATGACCAGCTTTATGGCATGGACGATAAGTTCCAGCCGCGCCCGCAAATGGTCGAAGGCCATGTTGTTGAAAATGACGGCAAGACCTGGCGTTTCACTTTGCGCGAAGGGCTGAAATTTCACGATAATACGCCGGTGCGTGGGCGGGATTGCATCGCTTCCATCAAGCGCTGGGGAAGGCGGGATGCCTTCGGCCAGGTGCTCATGGCGCGGGTTGCGGATATGGTCGAAGTCAGCGACCGCGTCTTTGAAATTCGGCTGACCGCGCCCTTCCCGAAAATGCTCGATTGCCTGGCGAAGGTGACCACAAGCTGCCTGTTCATCATGCCGGAACGGCTGGCCAATGTTGATCCTTTCACGAACATCACGGAAGCCGTCGGCAGCGGGCCTTATCGCTTCATCCAGAATGAATGGGTGCCGGGCTCCATGCTGGCCTATGCGCGCAATGCGGATTACGTGCCGCGCCAGGAAGCGCCTTCCATGACCGCCGGCGGCAAGGTCACGCATTTTGATCGTGTGGAATGGCGGATTATTCCGGATGCCAGCACCGCCTCTGCCGCGCTGCAATCGGGTGAGATTGATTGGTGGGAACAGCCAACGGCCGATTTGTTTCCCCTGTTTCTGCGCGGGGCAGCCGCGCGCAATATTCGCGTGGATATCATCAATGACACCGGGCTGATCGGTATTTTCCGCCCGAATCATACGACCGCGCCTTTCAATAACCCGGCGGTGCGCCGCGCCGTGCTGACAGCGGTCAATCAGAT
Source organism: Roseomonas sp. (assembly GCA_044236185.1). GTDB lineage: Bacteria > Pseudomonadota > Alphaproteobacteria > Acetobacterales > Acetobacteraceae > Neoroseomonas. Next base: position 5,281 of record JBIIGZ010000047.1, read on the forward strand.
TGATTTCATGACCGCCATCATCGGCACCTCGGGCATTGAAGGCCGAGCTGATCTCCGCCGCGAAGGCATTGGCTATTTTGCCCCCGAAAGCCCGATGGCGAGCAATGTCGGCATGGAACGCATGCGCAAAAGCATCGAAGCCGCGCGCGCTGAATTGCAGGCCGCCGGCGCCATGGGCCAGCGCCTTGTGCTGCTGAATGCGACGGATCTGTCTTCGATCAACGCCGCCACGCTTGTAGGCGCGGATTTGTTCACCCGCATGGGCTTCAATGTGGATCTGGTCAGCACGGATTGGGGGACGCTGGTCGCCCGCCGCGCCAGCCGCAATCCGCTGGAACAGGGCGGCTGGTCCGGCTTCTTCACCTTCTGGTCCGGCATTGACCATTGGAATCCGGCGAGCCACGCTTCCATCCGCGGCCATGGCGAAAATGCCTGGCCGGGCTGGCCGACCATTCCGGCCCTGGAAGCCCAGCGCGATGCCTGGTTCAATGCGCCGGATGCGGCGGCGGAAGCGGCGGCGGGCCGGGAAATGCAGCGCATTGCCTTCGATCAAGTGCCCTATGTCCCGACCGGCATGTATTACCAGCCCACCGCCTATCGCCGGAACTTGACCGGCATGCTGAAGGGCCAGCCGCCGCTGTTCTGGAATATCCGGCGGGGTTGAGCCTAAGGCCCGCGCCTGGGGCTCCGGGCGCGGGCGGGTTTTATCTGACTCGGGCAAGGGGCTATAAGCTGCGCATGAGCGACCCAACCCCGACCCGTAAGCTTTTCGGCACTGATGGTATTCGCGGCAAGGCCAATGCCGCGCCGATGGATGCAGCCACCGCTTTGCGCCTGGGCCAGGCGGCGGGCAGTTTCTTCAATCGCGGCAATCACCGCCACCGCGTGGTGATCGGCAAGGATACGCGGCTTTCCGGCTATATGCTGGAACCGGCGCTGACGGCGGGCTTCATCGGCGCAGGGATGGATGTGGTGCTGGTCGGGCCCCTGCCCACGCCGGCCATTGCCTTGCTGACGCGGTCCTTGCGCGCCGATCTGGGCGTGATGATCAGCGCTTCCCACAACCCATACGAAGATAACGGCATCAAGCTGTTTGGCCCCGATGGGTTGAAGCTGACCGATGATCAGGAAGCCGAAATCGAAGCCCTGATGGCAGGTGATCTTGGTGCCGCACTGGTGCCGCCCGCAAGGCTTGGCCGCGCCAGCCGGCTGGAAGATGCGCCGGGGCGCTATATTGAAGCGGCCAAGGCATCTTTCCCGCGCGGGCAAACGCTGGATGGGCTGCGCATTGTGGTGGATTGCGCCCATGGCGCCGGATATCGCGTGGCGCCCACCGTGCTCTGGGAATTGGGCGCCGAGGTGATCCCGATTGGCGTCGCCCCGGATGGCTTCAACATCAACAAGGGGGTGGGTTCCACCGCGCCCGCGTCACTTGCGACTTTGGTGCAGGAACGCCGCGCCGATTTGGGCATTGCATTGGATGGCGATGCTGATCGGCTGGTGCTGGTAGATGAGGCCGGGCAGGTGATTGATGGCGACCAGATCCTGGCGCTGATCGCCCATTCCTGGCACGGGCAAGGCCGGCTGACCGGCGGCGCCGTGGTGGCCACCGTCATGTCCAATATGGGGCTGGAACGCTATCTGGCGGCGCGCGGGCTTGGCTTGCTCCGCACCGCTGTTGGCGACCGCTATGTGGGCGAGAAAATGCGGGAGACCGGCTGCAATCTGGGCGGCGAGCAATCCGGCCATATGATCATGCCTGAATTCGGCACGACCGGGGATGGGCTGATCGCGGCCTTGCAAGTGCTTTCCGTACTGGTGGAAGAAAAGCGCCCCGCGAGCGAGGTGCTGCGCTGCTTCGCGCCCCTGCCGCAGCGCTTGGTGAATGTGCGCTATGCCGGCGCCTCGCCGCTGGGCAAGCCCGTGGTGACCCAGGCCATCGCGGCCGAGGAAGCGGCGCTTGGCGCGCGTGGCCGTGTGCTGATCCGCGCGAGTGGCACCGAACCCGTCATCCGCGTCATGGCGGAAGCCGAGGATGAAGCCCTGGTGGAGGGCGTGGTGGGCCGCCTCGCTGATCTTATCAAGGCCGAGGCACGCGCGGCATGAAGGGCCGTGTTTTGATCATTGCCGGGTCTGATTCCGGCGGGGGTGCCGGCATTCAGGCGGACCTCAAGGCCGTGACCGCGCTGGGCGCCTTTGGCATGACGGCGATTACGGCGCTGACGGCGCAGAATACGCTTGGCGTGCATGGCGTTTTGCCCGTGCCGCTGGAATTCCTGCGCCAGCAGATCGCGGTGGTTCTGGATGATCTGGGTGCGGATGCGCTGAAAACCGGCATGCTGGCCGATAGCGCGACCATTGAAGCGGTGTGTGACGAAATCGCTGCCCGCGCCCCCGGCCTGCCCTTGGTGGCGGACCCGGTGATGGTGGCCAAAGGCGGCCACCCTTTGCTGGTGCCGGCAGCTGCCGAGACCTTGAAGCGCCGCCTGCTGCCGATGGCCGCCGTGCTGACCCCCAATTTGCCGGAGGCCGAGGCCCTATGCGGCTTTGCCATTCCCGATGTCGCCGCCATGCACCAGGCGGCCAAGGCGCTGCTGGCGCTGGGGCCCAAAGCTGTGCTGCTGAAAGGCGGGCATTTGCCGGGCGATGAGGTGGTCGATCTGCTCGCGACGGGCACACGCCTGGAAATCTTTCGCGATCGGCGGATCGCAACCCGCCACACCCATGGCACGGGATGCACGCTGGCGAGTGCGGTGGCGGCAGGCTTGGCGCAGGGGATGTCGCTCAGGGATTCCGTGATCCGCGCCCGGGCCTATGTGCGCGCGGCGATTGCCGCCGCGCCGGGTTATGGCGCCGGGCATGGGCCGCTGGATCATGCTGTGACCTGCGATCCGGGGATTTTGCGCTGAAATCCGGCGTCGCCTGGCCATTCTTCAGGATTTGTTAATCTTTTCCGGCGCAATTTGCGCCTATGGCTATCAATATGAGTGCCACCCTTTTAGCGGGGTTGTTTGGCCAACAAGGCCAGAGCTCGCTGATGCTCCCCTTCGGTAACGCTGCCCCTGCGGCCAGCGCCGGGGAAGCTGTGGTCGCCTTCCGCCGCGTCACCAAAGCCGGTGAGGAAGAAAAGGGTCTTGCGCGCGAAAAGAAAGACCCGGTTACGCTGACAGCGCTGGCACAGTTTCGCCAGGCCTTGGATGCGGCGCCGAATATCGACAAGGCGCTTTCTGATCCGCGCGTCCTCAAGGTGCTGATGCCCGCCCTTGGCCTGCCGGATCAGGTGGGTAATGCGGGCTTGGTCAAGCGGGCGCTGCTGTCTGATCCGAATGACAAGAAGGGCGTGGCGGTACAGCTTGGCACCACCTGGAAGACTGCCGCCGCGACGCTCAATCTGAAGGCGACCACGACGCCGAAGACCACCGCCTTCGAAGGGCTGACGGATCGGGAAACCAGCGCGGTAGCCGGGCAATTGCGCCTGGGCGAGGCGGTACTGACGGCACCTGCAAGCCGGGCGACCACACCCAAGCTCCGCGCTTACGATGGTTTGGCGGATCAGGTCACCAGCGCGCTGATCGCGCGGCTGCGCCCTGGTGAGGAATTGGTGCCCGCTCGTGCGCGACAGGAAATTGAACAGACCGCTGTGCTGACCGCGGCAACGATACGTCAGGGTGAAGCACCGGCGACAGACCTGCCGATAATCGCACAGGATGCGCTTAAGCAAATGGCAGGCTTGTTGCGGGGCGGTTCTTTGGATGCCGCGATTGCCATTGTGGATGATGCCCTGTTAGCGCTTGATAATACGGCTGGGCTGACATCCGACCAATTGCGCCAAGGCCGCATTGCGCTGATGGAAAGCGGCATCAGCATTGAACAGATGCGCCGCGATGCCTTCGGTGTTGCGGCGCGGGTTGAACGCCTGATCGCCCTTGATTCGCCAAGCAGCCCGGCCTGGGCGCCGGCCTATAAGACACGGCTTGACGCGTTTCATGCTGAAGGCGTCAACAAGAATTCCAACTTCTCCCTGGAAGTGGCCACCGCCATGGCCCGGCGCATGCAAGACGCCGCCATATCTTCCATCGAAACCGATCTGGCGAAAACCTATTTCGATACATCAAATAACATCCTGAATACGCGGGATGGCAAGCCGACCAAGGCACCCGTTGAAGGCGTGCCCCCCGCGCGCATCACCCAGGCGGATGCGACAAAGCTGTTGGACGCGATGAAGAACGTCGCACTGCCAAATGTTTCGCGTGCTCAGATTGAGGTGACTTACGCGGCGGGCGCGGCACTCAGCGCCATCAAGCTTGCTGAAACAGCAGTTTTTGGAATGCCAACACAAGCAAGTGAAGCCTTGCGCGAGATGGCCCAGATGATTCGCGCAGGTTCCTATGGTTCAGCCATTCAGCGCGCTGATGAGGCTTTGACCGCCATCGCTGATGACACGGCAATGCCCGCAGCCACTAAGCGCATTGGCAGCGCGGCCCTGCTTGAAACCAGTGCCTTGGTCGAACAGGTGCGGCGCAATGCGCCGGGCGTTGCTGAACGGCTCGAGAAACTGGCTGCACTTGATACGCCTTCAGGCGCTGTGCGGTCTCGGGATTTTCAGACCAGGCTTGAGAATTTTCACAAGGACGGCATCAACGGCACTGTCAATTTTGCGCTGGAGATTTCGGCGGCAATGGCAGACCGCATGCTGGCCGGTGCGAGCAACCTTGATCAAACATTTCAGGCGCAATCGCTCGTAAGCCGTTCCCGGCAGGTATTGAATGGCCGTGATGGGAGACCGCTTTCAATTGCGGTCGGCCTTCAGCAATCCCGCATCCTGGGTTCTGACGCGAGTAAGATCGTGGATGGGATGAAGGCTGGGCTTCGACTTGGCAGTCTTTCCGATCCGAAAATGTTGGAAATCCTGACCAATGGCTTCACGAAATACGAATACCGTACCGGGCTGAGTGACAAGAATCCAGGCATGGCAAATGCTGTCTATTTCAGCGAAAATGCGAAAACGGTGAAATCGGTCTATGACATTCTGGGTAATGGTGTGATGCGCCGCGTTGTCTTGGGCGCCCTTGGCATGCCGGATCAAATTGCCATTCAGCCAGTTGAAACCCAGGCACGCGCCGTGCTTGCGCGGATGAAGCTGGCGGACCTACAGGATAGCGCCAAGGTGCGTGCGCTGGCCGAACGCTATTTGATGGCGGAAGCCGATAAGGCCGCGGCAAATTCGGCCAGCGCTGCAAGCGATCCCTTTGCGATGATTTCGGGCCTTTCCATCAGGGTCTGAAGTGCCTGCTTCAGCCAGGCTTGCCGATCCGCGCCGAAAGGGCAGCAAGGAAGGCACCCAGGCTGATCGCGATAGCGCCCAGAATTTCAAACACACTCGGCACCTCACCCAGGATGAAGAAAGCCAGCAGGAAACTTGCAACTGGCAACAAGGCAAGGCTCATTGCCGCGGCCGGCGCGCCGAGCAGCATGGTCGAACGCCCGAGCGAGAACATGGTCAGGGCACCCATCAGCACACCCTGATAGAAGCCCTGAAACAACACGTCAGCGGTCGGGATTTGCGTGAGCTTTGATGATTCCCTGAAGAACAGCACGAAAAACGGGAAATAGATCAGCATGGAATAGACGCTGAGCAAGGCTGCCCCCTGCAACGCGGAAAGCCCGGAACGGCGCATGCGCAGCAGATAGGTGGAACCCAATATGCCCGCGCAAACGAACAGAATATCGCCCTTCCAGTAATCAAGATGGATACTGGAAACTGAGACCCCGCCAATGGCAAGCGCGCCCAGCGTGATCAGGGCGAGGCCGTATTTGCGCATGCGTGAAATCGCCTCACCCAGGAAATAAAAGCAGAGCAGGCTGGTAAATAGCGGCATGAGGCCGGTGGAAAGCGTCAGATGTCCGGCTGGCGCAAGGGCTAGGCCCTGTGCCGTCAACATGGCAAGCGGTGCGCCTTGCAGCAGCGCGAACCAGAGACCCTCAAGCCAGGCATGGCGCGGCATGGAACCCGCAAGCCGCAGCAACACTGGCAGCAGGATCAAGCCCCCAATGCCATAGCGCAGCAGGACAATATCAGCCGGGGTGACGGATTCGGTGACTGCGAGCCGCGTAAAGGCAGGCCAGGCGGACCAGACAATGACCGTGAGCGCGGCCCATAGGGTGCCGTGGAGCTTGGTGTTTGTCATAGCTTCGGCCGTGGTGCTTTGGGCATGGGCCGACACGCGAGGCTTAAATCACGCGCGAGGGGCAGAACGGCGCAAGGCTTCAGTCCTTCGGCACGCCGGCCAATTCCAACCCACGCGCATAGTTCTCGCGGTCTTCCTGACGGGCGAGGGGGTAGCTCCCTATAAAGCGTGCAATGGTGAAATGCGGTTCCAGTTGCAGAAGTTTTTGCACATAAGGCGCCGCTTCATCAGGGCGGCCAAGATGGCCGAGTGCTGCGATAAGCGGTTTGTAGCCGTTCGAGAAATCCGGGTTCTCACGCACAAAACGTCGGCCATGGCGATAGGCCTGTTCGTGATCGCGCCGAATGAAATAGGCGGTGGTAAAGACGCCATCCCAAACATGCGTATTGGGGTTTGATGGCGCTAGGTTCTGGTAGCGATCCAGATGCTTGAGCGCCAAGTCAGGCTGACCGATATAACAATAGGTCGCCGCGCTGATGGCCCAGACCACTGCCACATTAGGGTTTAAACGGCTCGCGACATTGAAATAATGCAAAGCCGAATCATAATCTTTTTCGAGGAAAGCGCAGATGTGACCACATACCGCATGCGCTTCAGCACTTTCGGGATCACTCTTGATCGCGCCAAAAGCGAGCTCTTGCGCCTTTCTGATGCTCATGACAGGGTCAGGGGACCAGCCTTGACCGATGTGAAAGATATACCAGAAGGCGTTCCAGGCTGCAGCCTTGGCATTTTCCGGTTCCAGGCGAAGAGCCTCAGTCAGTAATTCACCAGCCCTTTCAAATGGCCCTCGGCGCATTGACGCAAGCATCGGAATAGCCTGTACCACCAGCCTGGTCGCGCTGGACCAGCGTGAGGTGCTCTGCTGCCCTTCAATAAACAAGATCGCCGGATCAATGCGCGCAACCACTGGCGCCACGACACGGTCATGGAGCTGATCCATCATATTGGTCGCGAGTTCAAACCGATCACTCCAGACCGGGCGAATATCCTGGCCGATATCCATAAGCCGGATACTGATGCTGATCTTGTCCGCGCCGCTGATCAGATTACCTTCCACAGCGTAATGCCAGCCCTTGGTGCGAAGGAAAGCCTCATCCCATTGCGCCATTTGCGGCTGCGGCGTCAGCGCGGCCACGACATCAAACCAACGAAATCTTGCGAGGGCAGAGGCGATTTCCTGGCTGAGAGAAAAGGCCAGTTGCGCATTCTCCTCAGCGCTGGCTTGGAATGGAATGACGCCGATCCGTAGTCGCGACGCGGCGGGCGCCGAAACGGTACCGCCAGCGCGTGCTTCGGCATGGCTATCACGTCCGTTCCCAAGCTCGACCTTGGGGCGCGTCGGCGCTGAACGCAGCTTTTCGTAAAGCGCCCTGGTTTCGGCCGCGGGCTCAACCTCCAGCCGGCTGCGCATCGCCATGCGGCAGCGCTCAAATTCGCGGAGCGCCTGCGCTTTTTCCCCCATATCGGCCAGGGCGGTCATCAGGATGCGGCTGGCGCCCTCATGTGTCGGTTCGCAAGCAATGATCCGGCGCGCAAGGCCCGCGCGCCTTTCGGCGGGGACATCGGCCTGGGTGATCTGGTGCAATTCCTCATCAAACACTGCGGTGACTTCAGTCGCGAAGCGTGCGCGCTCCATCAGCAGCCATTCATCAAAGGCTTCTGAGATGCCGTTCAAATCTTCCAGCAATTCGCCTTCGCACAAGGCGGCAAGATCGGTCCTGAGCAGATTGGCAGGGTGCGGGCCGGCCAGGATCGCGGCGCTATCCACCCAACAAACGCGCTGATTGAGCCGGACCATTTCAGCATCAGTTTCCAGCACTTCATCCGCTAAGGGGCCGAAGGCCAGCAGCAATTCTCGAAGCGATTGGCGCAGGCTGGCGCGGGCCTGCTGGTCCGGCACCCGGTCCCAAAGCAGGGCGGCCAGTTTGGCCCGTGGTACCCGCTGGCCGGCATGCAGGCAAAGATAGCCAAGGATGGCACGGGCCTTGCGGCCGCGGGGCACCAGATCTTCACCCAGATAGCTGATGGCCCGAAGCGCGCCGAGGAGGTGGATGCGAACAATTGCCTGCCGGGCGCCGACATCCAGCGCCACAAGGTTGTTCTGATTGGCATTTTGCTGCGCCAATGCCACCCCCGAGATTGTCCATAAGGGACATTACTCAACCAGCCTATAACCTGTGGTTGTGGTGCGCAAGCGTTATTTTACGCGCAAATGCGTTTTTTTAACGCTGCGCTGATGCTGGCTTCACAGCGCATTAACGCCGGGGCAGCAAGCTGCGATCCAACAAAGCAGGACATCGTCTTTGCCTCAACCTCTGGTAGATTTTGAGGCGGCCCCTAACCCAGGAGATACAAACATGAGCGAGATGCACATTCAACAGCTTCCTTCCATGAAGCCGGTCTCACTTGGTGGGCCCGCGATCGCCGATGCCAGCAAGGTCCACTTCGGGGGCCATGCCCCAAGCCTCCCGCCGGTACGCATCGCCGCAACAGAAACCAGCAAAGTCCGCTTCGGGGGCCATGCCCCAAGCCTCCCGCCCGTGCGTGTGTCCGCCACCGACGCCAGCAAGGTCCGCTTCGGGGGCCATGCCCCAAGCCTCCCGCCCGTGCGTGTGTCCGCCACCGAAGCCAGCAAGGTCCACTTCGGAGGCCATGCCCCAAGCCTCCCGCCCGTGCGTGTGTCCGCCACCGAAGCCAGCAAGGTCCACTTCGGAGGCCATGCCCCAAGCCTCCCGCCCGTGCGTGTGTCCGCCACCGACGCCGGCAAGGTCCGCTTCGGGGGCCATGCCCCAAGCCTCCCGCGCTGAACCCAAGCCCTATGGCTTCCGGGGCACCGCGCCCCGGATGGCGGTTTGGGGAAATCCAGGGAGAGTTCCTTCTCCCTCAATCCCCCAACCGCATGACAGGCTGGAAATTGACTGAATCCCGTAAGGCGGAAACGCCGCTTGCCACCTTCTACCGGATGATCCCATCGGCGCGCCCACCACAGCGCGCCGATCGTGCTGCTGCCGGCACCATGCCGACCCGCGCCTTCCGCTTCTGTGAGGCAATGACCACCGCCTCTTCATTCGGGTGGTATGTTTTCCCGCCCATCGGCTTCAAGCTGATGTGGGATGGTTCAGATGTGATCTGGACCTATGATGGCGTGGAAGATTGGTTTCCGCTGACCACTGCGCAATTCCCGAACTTCGCGCCACATTTCGATGATGCTGCGCCGGAAGATATCAAGGGCTATTCACCACCCTTCCTGAGCACCTTCATCGAACCAGGCTTGGTCCAGATCTGGAGCGGCCTTGCAATGCGCACCGCGCCAGGTTGGGCAGCGCTTATTCGCGCGCCGGCCAATTTTGTCCGTAATCGCGGTTATGAATGCTATGAAGGCATTGTGGAAACCAGCAGCTGGTTCGGCCCACTATTTATCAATGTGCGCCTGACACGCACGCATCACCCGATCGAATTCGACCCGAACTTTCCCTTTCTGCAGGTGCAGCCCCTCCCCCGCGAAGCCTATGGCGCGGCGGCGGAAAACTTCTCGATCATTGAGAATTTGTCGGGCTTTGGTGAGGCTGAGTGGAATGATTTCCGCCACACCATCGTACGTCCGAACAAGGACCCGCATCGTAAGCTTGGCGATTACGCGGTTTCGCTGCGCAAGACCCAACGCGCCAAGGAACGTGACGAAACCGACAAGGATTGAAATACAGAACGGCACAACACGTCGCGAGGTGTTTTTCCGGAAAGCCGAAAAACCAGTGCCCTGATCCGCGGGACTTATCAGAAAAAACCCTTATCCCGCCTCATAAAATTTGCAAGAAGTGCTTTCTATTTGGCATGAATTTGCGTAACCTGCACCTGCTTAGGAAAAGGGAAATCCCGTCATGCCGCGCGATGGTGATGATAATTTGGCCGGAAACAGAATTTCGCCTGCTCTGGAACTTGCAATCCTCCGCCTATGGGCGGCGGCGATGCATATGGAACGCAGCTTCAGCAACCAGGAAATCGAAGCCTTGCCTGAATTGTCGCGGGCGATTGCCGCAGCACATCTGCTGCCGGCGGCGATTGGGTGGGATGATGTTCTTTCGGAACAGCTGATCGATAGCTGATGCGCTTCACGCCAGGATGAAGCTGGTCTTTTCAGGCTAACTGGTCAAATTCCTTGACGCTTCCGCATCGCATCCTACCCATAACCGCAATAAGACTTAATAGTATCACAATCAGCTATTGTATCGGAGGGGTGCGGCACGTTCACCGCACTTCCGCTTGGTCCGCCAGGCTTCTCACCAATGTCGCAATGGATCTTCTGACTTCCGGATCAGTGATCTGGGCAAAGGCGCGCCCGATATTATAGGCGTCTCTGGATGCGTCAGGCCCTCCTGCCTCGGCAATCGGCACCCCGGCCTTTTGCTGTTCCAGCGCTTCCTGGTCGAGCAAGAAGGTGATGGGAATTCCAAGCGCATTGGCAACCATAAGCAATCGGCCTGCACCGATGCGATTTTCACCGCGCTCATATTTCTGAAGCTGCTGGAACGTCACGCCCAGGCTTTCCGCAAGCTTCTGCTGACTGATCCCAGTCATGGCGCGGAAATGCCTGATGCGATCGCCAACAAACTTGTCAATATCATTGGTTTCGCGTCTGCCTGCTGGCTTCAAGCACCTCACCAGAAGCTGTTCTGGCAAATCGGATTCTCGCATAATATCCCCTATTGCGCATTGGCTGGGCCGGAAAAGGAAGAAGCAATCTCATCAGCCTCCCTTCTAACCCAAGCCTGTATAGGCAACGTGATAACATCGCCGTTTGAGCGTTAAATGCGCTGCCTGGCTGCGTGGTTTTCGAACCATCAGCGCTAAATTGCCGTGAAACAGCGTCAAGTCAGCCACCAATGACAACAAAACTGGCATGTCACCACCAAGCGAAAGCTGCCTTGGGTGAAGCCCATCTCACGCTGCCGATTCGGGTGCTTCCAAAACATCTCGCAGCGCTTTTGCCAAAACCGTGAAGGAATAAGGTTTCAGCAATATGCGATAGCTGTTCTGCTGGGACAGGGAAGCCCCAGCCCCCAGATTACCCGAAACAAGAATGACATGCACATCGGGCCGGTTTTTTTTCGCCCATTCTGCAAGATCATAACCGCTTACACCGCCAGGCATGACAATGTCACTCACGACAAGCCTGATAAGACTGTTCAGTTCAAGCGCCTTTATCCCTGCACGCCCGCTGCGCGCAACAAGCACATTGTAGCCCAGCATCCTGAGACGCTCTGAGGTCGCTTCCAGAACCTGCTCATGATCCTCAACAAGAAGAAGCATTTCGCCCTGCCCCGTAAGGAAGCGCGTATCCCGGTCGTTGGATTTTGGTACCGCCTTCACTTCAGTGGATTTCGGCAGATAAAGAGAGACTATGGTTCCGGTACCAAGCCTGCTCTTGATATCAAGAGCACCGCCCGATTGCCGAACGAACCCATAGATGCTGCTAAGCCCAAGCCCACTGGCTTTCCCAACGGATTTCGTGGTGAAGAATGGTTCGATCGCCCGCTGGATGACTTCCGGTGACATGCCGGTTCCAGTGTCTCGCACACCCAGGCTGATGTAGGGACCTTCAGGTAAATTCAGAACACCGGCCTTTTCGCCATGCAAAAAAACGTTGCGTGTTTCAATTGAAATCCTTCCTCCCGCTTCCATAGCGTCACGCGCATTCATGGCCAGATTCATCAGCGCATTATCGAATTCCCCCGAATCGATGCACGCAATCCAGGAATCTTCGGCCAGATTTGTGGTTATATGAATCTCTTCCCCAATTGCGCGGCGGAGTAGTTCCATCGAACTCACGATACGCTCATTTATATTGATCGCCTCGGTTTTCAGTGGTCGATGCCGAGAAAAAGTCAGAAGCCGGCGATTGAGGCTGGCGCCCTGCTTGATCGCATCCATCGCCCTGGCAATGGCAATTTTGCCTCTTTCAGCATTCATCTGCATTTCCGCAATTTCAAGATTCACCGAGAGAACCATGAGCAGATTATTGAAGTCATGCGTGATGCCCCCCGTGAGCTGCCCCAGCGCCTCCAGCCTTTGGGCGCGCTCACGCGTTTCATTGGCAAGCTCCAGCGCTTTTTCTGATGTTATGCGCTGGAGAACCTCCCAGATGCGGCTCGCGACATCCCGGAGCAAGGTGATCTCGTTTTCCAGCCATGCGCGTTGCTGATGATGCGCGAGACACAGTGCTGCAACCAATTTACCAGCGCGCAAAAGGGGCACGCTGGCAGAACTCAAAATACCCAGTTTGAGACAGGCTTTTTGATGTGCCTCTGGTACCGACGCCATATCTTTCATATCAGGAACGATATTGCATTCATTTCGCCGTAACTTTTCGATGGCCCATTTGAATTCCGAAATTGTATATGTACCCCTGAGCGAGGCATTGGATTCCTGGGCGTAGTCCTCCTGAATGAGGGCGGTGTCGTCTTCTTCATCAAAATGCACAAAATATGTACGACCAACATTCAGATATTCTCCGAGCATTCTGCAAGCTTCACGCTCTACCGCGAGATGGTCCTTCAACGGGGCGAGTGTATCGGCAACCTTCAACAAGAAGGCTTGTCGTTCCTCATTCTCGCTTAGCTTCCTTGTCGAGCAATAATTTTCGATACGATCCGCCGCCTGCCTGGCAAAGAGATCCAATAGGCGCAGGGAACGATCATCAGGGTCTTGAGGCTGCTTTTTGAACAGCGCAACGGTGCCCAGGCGCCCGCCAGAACGGGAGAGAAGGGGTGTTGTTCTGAGTGAATTACAGCCCAATTCCTGGGTTCTGCGTAGTGAAGGAATCGTTTTAAAAAAAGGGGAATTTCCGATATCCTTGATCAGGATTGGCTGTTTTCTATCAAGGGCCATCTCACAAATGCTGAATTTAAGCGGCTTTGACCGCCAATACCTTTCCCATTCCCCTGAAAATCCCCGCTGGACAACAAAGTCCAAGATTCCAGTGCGCCCGTTGACGAGCCGAATATCCCCGCAATCCGCCTCTCCGATCTCCATCGCTGCATCGAGGATTTCAGCAAGAATAGATCCATCCATATCGAGACATGAGGGTTGCATTCAGTTCTCCCAAGTTGTGACGTGTAGGACCCGGCTGTCAGAAAACAGAACCGCGAAACTGCGTTGCTTTTGTGATTCGATTATGCGGCTGAATTTAGTGAGAACGTAATGCATTACCTCCTGCTCTCACCAAAATGTGACCCAATACCGTTGAGTCTGTTTAAAGAAGACCGAGGGATGGGCCTGCAAATGGCAGCATGGTGAAAATGCGTGCACCAGGACTCCGGGTCCCGGGAGACACCATCTCACCTGGGGTTTGCCGGTATGCCCGAATGGCCTTCTTAGGCTTAGTGCATGTCTGCTGAAAAAAGGTAAAGGGACACGCACCAATGCGATATCTCTTCACCTTCGGTCATCTGAACCGGATATAATTTTTTCTTGGCGGTATTTTCTGAGCCAACTAGAGCGTGTTGCGTTCACATGGGTTCACGCAACCCTCTCTAGCTCTTTGTTTTTCGAGCATCTTCACATGTTCAGATTTTCCATCTGAACGTGATCTACTCTAATGATCCCGCTTGGCTTGCCGATTCGCTAGCGTGGCAGTCGCCCGAACTGCCCCGAACCGGGGGTAGAGCCAGCGCGGCGGCGGGACGCTTCACCCCCGCCACCACCACCGCCACTCCGTGCCGGGCCAGGCCGGCGCGGGCGTTGCTGTTCCTGCACCTGGCGTGGCTTTTGCGCGGCACGCTGCGGGCGGGGCTGACGCGGTGGGCGGGCCGGGGCGGCTTCCTCGGCTTCGCCGGTGCGGCGATCTTCGGCAGGGATCTGCGTGCGGATCAGCTTTTCAATCGCGCGCAGCTTGTCACGGTCTTCACCCGAACAGAGCGCAATCGCAATCCCCGCCGCGCCAGCGCGTGCGGTGCGGCCAATGCGGTGCACATAGGTTTCCGGCACTTCCGGCAAATCGAATTGAATGACATGGGTAACGCCATCCACATCAATGCCGCGCGCGGCGATATCTGTCGCCACCATGACCGGCGCGCGACCATCACGAAAGGCAGCCAAGGCAGCTTCACGCGCATTCTGCGATTTATTGCCGTGGATCGCATTGGCGCTGATGCCATCTTGGTCCAATTGATTAACAATTCGATCTGCCCCATGCTTGGTGCGGCTGAAAATCAGCGCACGGCCAACACCTTCGCCGCGCAGCAATTCCGCCAATACGCGACGCTTATCCTGCCGATTGGCGTGAATGACGCGCTGCGCCACTTTCTCGGCCGTGGTCGCCACCGGCGCCACTGCCACGCGCACGGGTGATTTCAGCATCTCATCCGCCAGGCGGTTGATTTCCGTTGGCATGGTGGCGCTGAAGAACAGCGTCTGGCGTTCCACCGGCACGGCGCGGATCAGGCGGCGAATGGCCGGCAG
>JBIIGZ010000191.1:0-6091 GCA_044236185.1 Roseomonas sp.
GCAGGGCGGTCAGGATCAGCGCGGGCGCCAGCACCGCATCCCAACCAAGTGCGGCAACCGCGCGCGCGGACTCCGCCGCGCCGGGTTCCGGGCGGGTGATTAGAACGGCGCGTGATGCGCGGGCGGCCTGGCGCGGCATCCCGCAAGGCTAGACCCGATCGGGCGCGGTTGGCGAGGATGCTGCAGGCCTTGCGCATGCTTGGCCCAGACGCCTTGCCTATCGCGTGCCAGTAGGGGTTCCGACCAGTTCAGCGATCCGCAGCAGATCAAGCGGTGGATATATGCCAAGCTGCGCTGCCGCATTCATGTTGATGACCAGCGAGTAGCGCTGCAATCTTTCGATGGGAATGCTCCCTACAGGTTGTCTTCTGAGCAGGATTTGCTCGGCCTTATGGCCGGCAAAGGCGCCGGCATTGACATATTTGGTCACCATGCCGACCAGCGCACCCGCTTCATAAATGGGGCTCTCGGTCGCGGAAATGACCGGCACCTTCGCTGCCGTGGCAAGCCGTACAATGGTCTGTGCATTGGCGATCATGGATGAATCGGAGGGCAAGTAGATGAAATCGGGCCTGCCTGAGAGCATCCTTCCCATCGCTTGCTCGATCTCGGTCGTGCTTGGGCGATGGCCTGTGCCAAGCGGCGCTTCGAGCAATTCGTAATCGAGAATATTCGCAAGCTGGCGCAGTTGGACCACGGCGAGCAGCGAATTCACTTCGGATACGTTGTAGATGACGCCAAGTTTGCGGACCGTTGCAAAGCGCTGCATGGCACTGATCTGATCGCGCAGCGGCACCAGATGCGATACCCCGGTCACGTTGCGCCCCGTTGGGATAAGCCCATCCACAAGGCCGGCGCCGACAGGATCGGCAACGATATTGAAAACCACAGGGATATCGACAAGGTGCCGATTGCGGTCCACGGAACCAAGAACACCCACCACATCCTGGGTCACCGTTGTTCCGAAGGTATAGACCAGATCCACGCGGCGCTGCTTGGCTTCATTGATGAATTGACGGGTCTTTGTGCGGTCGCCATCAATATCACGGACAAGAAATTCCACCGAAAGCCGTTCCTTCAAATAAAGCATGAAGGCTTCTTCCGCCGCGGTCTGGCCACGGAAAAGGATCATCATGACAGTATGGTTGCTTCGCTGCGCCATGGCGCTGCGCAACAAAAAAGGCTTGGAGAGCGGCAGGCTGAGCAGGCCACCGATGAGTAATCTGCGCATCGCTTTTCCTGTTTTCATGATGGCGGCGTCGGGCGCTTGTCGGGCAGGAACAGCAATAGGGTGAAGGCTGTCGTTGCCAGAAAAATCAGCCCTGCCATGACGACGAAGGCGTTGACGAAATTTGAAAGCGCGATCATCGCGCCAAGCAATATGGGGCCCAGCAGCATGCCAATGCGTTCAATCATGCGGAAGATACCAACGGCCGCAGCCTGCCCGACTTCCTTCACCACGTCTTCGCAGCGATCATTGATGAGAGTCATTTGGGAAGAAACGCCAATGGCGTGACCAATGCCAAGACCTATAACAGCAAGGGCGGCACCGGTGCCACCTTCGAAGAAAAGTGGCATGGCCACCGCAAGCGCGGCCGCATAGCCACCAAACATGACAAAGCGCCAACGATGCGTTGCGCGATCGGCAAATTGCGCGACCAGGGGGCTTAGCATGATGATCACAAGGCCATAGGCCATCATGATGCGCCCAGTGCTGGACTGGTCATGCCCCAATTCCTTCAAGTAAAGCGGTATCGAATAGTAAAGAAAGCCCGCCAGGGCGACCTTGGCAGGCACCGCGGAGAGGAAGGTAATCACCGCGAATTGCCGTTGCTTCAGAAGCAGGCCGAAATCCCCCAGGGCCAGGGTCTTTCTGGTTGTTGCCTGACCGACCGATTTGTTCATGAAGCGCAGGACGTAGAAGGAAGCCACCGCGCTTAACCCGCCCGAAAGCAGGAAGGTCTTCTCAAAGCCCAGCCGATCCACCAGAATCCCGCCAATGGCCGCACCGCAAAGTGAGCCCGCGAAGAAAGTGGTCAGAAAAAGCGCCTGGCCGCGCGTTCGCTCCGTGGGCGGGAAATGGGTCGTGATATAGGCCTGGGTGGTAACATAGACCAAGCCGTAGCCAATCGCGGTCAATGACCGCCAAAGCAGCAATTGCAGCATGCTTTCCGCGAAGGCGGTCAGCACAAGGCCGAGCGTGGTGATCAGGGCGCCAAGGCCGAATGCCTTGCGAAAACCAATCCTGTCACAGCAGGTGCCCGCATAAGGCATGGTGACCGCCCAGACCAGCATGAAAACTGTGATGGGCAGGCCAATGACAATACTTTGAGAAATCGTCGAGTTCGGATCCACGAATTGTGAGACAAAAATCGGGAAAAAGGAGAGCGAAAGCGATTCCGAAAAAATCAGCAGAAAAAATGGCCAGCCGATGTTTTCAACGGCATTGATGCGGAGCACATGGCGCAGATTGGACAGGTCAAAAAGACTGCCGGCGGGGAGTTCCGTGCCCGCCGCCTGGCGCGCACGGGCACCTTGATTGATGGTATCAAGGCTTGTGTTGATCGCACGGTTCAGGCGGCCGATACCGCCGAAAAAATCGCGTGGAAGATACTGGCGAAAATCGCCACGCGAAGCATCAGCGAGCACTTCTTGCATGGCCCGGAGCGGGCTTGTGAACGCCGCAGCCAGCATCAGGCGAAGCAATTCAAACGCCACCAATATGGCAACAACCAGCACAGCCAGAATATCAAAGGCGATATCCCACATGAGCTTTGCAATGAAATTCGACCTTTCACCGATATGAAGCCACCCTATGGGTCGATAGTTCAGCTTGATGGGTATGGCCATATTGAAATACTGGCCGGCATGCCCCACGCCTTCGCTTTCCGCCAGGCGCGAAAGGGCACCCAAAAGAACTCTCCGGCCTTCAAGTGCGCGCAGTTCGGTCGAATAGCGGGGCGTGCCGTTCCTGTCCAAGACGATCAGGTAATCCAATTCAGGATTATCCTGTTTCATTGCTTCAAGGTAGCGGTCCACATCCACCAGCCGATCGAAAGGAACGCCATAGGCCAAAGCCTTTTCGATTACGGCTGCGACAGAAAGGCCGATTTCCCGCTGAACGCCCAGCCGTTCCTTGACCAGATGTTCTTCCGCATAAAGCCCCGCGCGGAAAGAAACGAAAGCAGCCGCCAGCATCAATACTAGAGCGGTCAGGATGAACAGGTCGCGCCGTATCGCCCTCATCGCGCGGAATGGGCCGCTGGACCCTGGGCGCCTTCCATCAGGGACACCTGTTTCTGGCCGAGAGCGGAAATGCCCTGCTCAACCTCCTCACCAAGGATAGGCAAGTGTAGCTTGGGCACGGCGCCACCGTGATAAGGCGCTTTCAGGACACTTTCCGCCACATCAAGTTCATGCCTGAGTCGGCGGGTGATGAGCCAAGTGCCCAACATGACCAAAAGGCTGATAGCCAACACCGCGATAACCCAATCAATCAGCAGTGCCTGGCGCATCTTTGCAGTTGCACGGTCAATCTCCGCCTTGTCATAACCAAGAATGATGGCGCCAGAAATCAGGCCGAAGCTGTTCCGATAAGGCAAACCGATCTGGTAGCTGGCGGCGTCTTCGCCAAGCCAGCCCTGCCCATCCAGCCGCAAGCCCCAATCCTGTTCGGCGCCTGCTGCGCCAACTTCCATCAGCCTTCGGCCCTGTTCATCAATCACGGCCGCAAAGCGCAACCCGACGGTACGATCCCTGGCGGCCGCAATTTCGCGGGCAAGTTCCAGATTGTCGCGCGGGGCGAGACCGATATTGAGACCGACCTCAATCGCCTGGCGCAGATCACGTGCAACCACGCTCACGCGTGCGACGTTCAGTTCACGGAAGGATTTCTCAAAATTATAATAGTTCAGAAAGCTGATCAGGCCGATGGCCAGGGCAATGATGAGTGAGATATGCACGCCGAGGCGAAGCCATAGAGGCAAATGACCCCTTCGCGATGGCAGAAGCCCCAGACGCAACGACGATATCCTCCGTTAAGGTCAAGAAATTTGTGTTGAAGAGTAACAGTCCTCCGGTTCCGGTCAAGCGCAAACGGGGTCGGGCATAATCGGCGCGACTGCGGCCTTTGGCCGGGGCTTCGCGTGCCCTATTCATCCCGCTGCGGCCGCGCGAGCAAACGCGCCACCGCTTCCTGCACCGTCACCCTGCCGCGCACCAACTCAGCCACCGCGGTGCAAATCGGCAGGTCAACACCAAGCTTCGCCGCGCGCTCGACCAAGGCGGGCGCTGTCGCCACCCCCTCTGTCACACCCTGCCGTGCGGCGAGAATATCGGCCAAGCCTTCGCCGCGCCCGAGCGCCATGCCAAGCGAGGTATTGCGGCTACCTGGCCCCGTTGCCGTCAGCAGCAAATCACCCAGCCCCGAAAGCCCCGCAACCGTATCGGCGCGTCCCCCGAGAGCAATCGCCAAGCGCGCAATTTCCGCAAGCCCCCGCGTGATCAGCGCGGCGCGCGCATTCTCACCAAGGCCGGCACCCATCACCGCGCCGGCGGCAATGGCAATCACATTCTTGGCCGCGCCGCCGATCTCGGCTGCCACCGGATCGTCGCCGCCGTAAAGCCGGAAGCCGGCGGATCCAAGCCGCGCAACACCCAGCGCGCGTAGGCCAGCATCATGGCTGGCAACCACGGCGGCAGCGGGCAGGCCACGGGCGATTTCATGGGCGAAATTGGGGCCGCTCAGCACGCCGGCTATACTACTCGGATGCGTATCCGCCAGGATTTCAAGCGGCAGTAGCAGGCTGCCTGCCTCAACCCCCTTGGCGCAGATCAGCACCGGGGCAGGCAGCGCCGGCAGGCTTTGCAGCACCGGGCGCAGCGCCTGCGCCGGCACCACCAGCAGGATTAGCGCAGCACCTTCCAACGCTTGCCCAGCATTGGCGGTGATGCTGATGCCATCTGGCAACGCCACGCCAGGTAGTAAACGCTCATTCGCACGGCTTTGCTGGATCAATGTCGCGCGCGCCGGATCACGCGCCCAAAGCATGGCGCGCTGCCCCGCGCGTTCTGCCTGAATGGCCAGCGCCGTGCCCCAGGCACCAGCGCCCATGATGGCAATATGATCCTTCATGGCTTCAGCCATGACACGGCACTTCCCGCACCCGCTTCATCAGCACCAAGGCCGGCGAGCAAGGCGGGCAGGATTTCCGCCGCTTCCTCGGCAAAGCCTTGTGGGGGATTGGCGACCACCAGCCCACTGCCATTCAGCCTTTGCGGATCTGTCGGTTCACGCAGCCAAAGCTCGGCCGCCAGCAACGGCGCCACACCCGCTTCCATCAGGGCATGGTGAAAGCCGCGCACCGGTGCGCGATGCTTCACAGGATACCAGGCCGCGATGATGCCAGCGCGGAAGCGATGGCGCAGCATGGCCATGGCTTCAGTGATGCGGCCATAATCGCCTTCCTGTTCGAAGGGTGGGTCAATCAACACCAGGCCGCGCTTTTCGGGAAAAGGCGTCAGGGCGCGCAAGGCTTCCCAGGCATCACGCTTATGCACCGCAACCTGTGTGTCGCGCCTGAAATGCGCCTTCAACTTGGCGTGGTCTTCCGGGTGGAGTTCCACTGCCATCAGCCGATCCTGCGGGCGGAGCGCGGCGCGGATCAGCGCCGGAGAGCCTGGATAAAAGGCCGGAAAGCCAGCCTGCTTCAGCGCAGCGAGAAAGGGGGCGAGTGCTGGGTTGGTGCTTTCTGCCACGCGTAGCGCACCGCGCGCCGCTTCACCGGTGCGGGTGGCTTCCGATGCCGTCAAATCATAGATGCCGCAGCCGGCATGCGTATCGAGTACGGCGAAGGGGGTGGGCTTGCGCTGCAGCGCAGCCAGCAGCGCCAGCAACAGGCTGTGCTTGAGGCAATCCGCGTGATTGCCGGCGTGAAAGGCGTGGCGATAATTCATGAGAAGCGTTTGATGGGCCAGGGCGCTGCCGGGCGCAATGGGGCTGCGCCAAGACAGGCCTCAATTGCCGAAATTGCCGCACGATAAGACTAATCGCTCATGATCAGCGCCCAATAGCGGGAAAACACCGAATGGG
>JBIIGZ010000048.1:0-19821 GCA_044236185.1 Roseomonas sp.
ATCCAGCGTTGCAGGCTTGGCACCACATCCTGCGCGCGCACCGGTTCCCCATCATGAAATTTCAAGCCGGGGCGGAGCGTGATGGTAACACTGCGCCCGCCATCATCGTTGCTATGGCCGGCCGCCATTTGCGGCTGCGGGCGGAACTGCGCATCCATGCCATACAGCGTGTCGAACACCATATGGCCGAAATTGCGGGTAATATTGGCGGTGGTCCAAATAGGATCGAGGCTGGTGAGATTCGCCTGCGGCACCATTTTCAGCACGCGGTTCTGTGCTGGCTGGGCAATGGCGAAGGACGGCAGCGAGGTTGCGGCTGCGGCGGCACCCAGTTTGAAGACATCCCGACGTTGCATGTGAGCCCCCTTTTCGTGTTCCACCTATCAGACCCGCTTGCGGCAGGACGCGCAAGCGCGATTTGGCCTCAGCCGGGCCTATGGCCGAAACCCAAGGCTGGTTCCTGGGCAGTATCGATCCAGATTGCCTTGCTTTGCGTCAGTTCAGCCAGGACCTCCTGCCCCGAGGAGCGACCATGGCCAGAAGCGCCAAAGCCACCAAAGGGCACCGAGACGTGAATGGTGCGATAGCCATTGACCCAAAAAGTCCCTGCCCTGACCCTTGCCGCCACGCGATGCGCCCGGCCCAGATCACGCGTCCAGACCGCGCCGGCCAGACCAAAGGGCGTGGCATTGGCCAGCGTGATGGCCTCATCCTCATCATCGAAGGGAATGGCGGCGACCACGGGGCCGAAGATTTCCTCCTGCGCTGGCCGGGCCTCATTGGAAAGCCCGGCGAGCAAGGTGGGTGGCACCCAAAAACCGCCTGCGGGGAGCGCGATGGGTTTTTCGGCGGCCAGCACGGCAGCGCAGGAAGCCGCACCAGCGGCCAGCAATTCCCGCACATGGGCGAATTGCCGGGCATTGGCGACGGGGCCCATTTCGGTTGCGGCATCCAAGGGATCGCCCAAGCGAATGCGCCGCTGCGCTTCCGCAAGCGCGGCCACAAACCGATCATGCAGGCTGCGCTGCACCAGAAGGCGTGATCCCGCCACACAGGATTGCCCGCTGCCGGCATAGATCGCCTGTTGCGCGCCCTGGATGGCGCTGGCGAAATCGGCATCGTCAAAGACGATATTGGCACTTTTGCCGCCGAGTTCGAGCAAGCTCGGCACGCCACGCGCGGCGGCACTTGTGGCAACGGCGCGCCCCGCCGTGACACCGCCCACAAACACCACCTTGGCAATTTCAGGGGCGGCCAGTAGCGCGGCACCGGTCCCCTGCCCTGGCCCGGCGATCACCTGAAACAGGCCGCGCGGCAGCCCGGCCTTTTCGGCCAGCACCCCCAGCGCGAGCGAGGTCAAGGGCGTGAATTCCGATGGCTTCAGCACGACCGCATTGCCAGCAGCCAGCGCGGGAAAGACATTCCAGCCGGCGGTGAAAAGCGGCGCATTCCAGGGCGTGATGGCAAGCACCACGCCAAGTGCCTCGCGCCGCACCATGACGGTATGGCCGGACGGGACGGGGATGATGCGGCCTTCGATCTTGTCGCACCAGCCGGCCCAATACTCCGCCATTTCCGCAACGCGTGCCACTTCGGCGCGCGTATCGCGCAAGGGCTTGCCGGTTTGCGCGGATTCCAGCCGCGCGAGGTTCTCCGCATATTGCCGCAGCAAGGGCGCGATGGCCCAAAGCCGGCGGCCGCGTTCGGCGCCACTCAAAGCCTGCCAAACGCCCTGCGCGCGGGCGGCGCTGCTGGTGGCTTGCGCGACAAGGCCAGGGTCAGCGCTGCGATATTCAAGCAGCGCCTCACCCGTTGTCGGGTCTTGCAAGGTGATGTTTGCGCCATCGCCGGCGATGATGTCGCCATCCACCAGGCTCCCCGCGCGCCCGCCCAGCAGCACGGCAAGTTCGTCGGCAAGTACGGCTTTGGCGTTGAAGGGGGTCATGGCTTGGCTCCTTCAAAAACTACTGCTGAAAGCCGGTTGAAATCGGCCTCATCCGGCACGGCTTGGCGCAATTCCTGCCACAGCGCGGCGGCGCGGCCAGTGGCTTCCAGGACGACATCCAATTCCCGCGCCAATTCCATCGCCAGGCCCACATCCTTGCGCATCAGCCCGGCGCTGAAGCCTGAGTCAAAGCTGCCGGGGATGATCCAGCGCGGCCAGTTCACCTCGGTCACGGCGGATCGGCCAGAGGCGCCATTCAACACCGGCAAAAGCGCTTCCGGCGCCACCCCGGCAGCGGCGCCAAGGCGCAGCGCCTCACCGGCGGTGACCAGATGGCTCGCGACCAGCAGATTGTTCACAAGCTTCGCCACCTGCCCCGCGCCGGATGGCCCGATATGCAACAGCCGTGCGGTGAGATGCTGCAGCAAGGGGGTTGCACGTTCCAAGGCAGTGGCATCGCCGCCCACCATCATGGCCATGCTGCCCGCCGCCGCACCGGCAGGGCCGCCGGAGACTGGCGCATCAAGATAAAAAACGCCACGCGCTTTGGCCTGTTCCGCAAAACCGCGCACGGCGCGTGGCGAAAGGGTGGAGGTGTCAGTAATCACCGCGCCCTTTGGCAAAGCTGACAATGCGTGCATCAGCACCTCGGCCACAGCGGCATCATGCGGCAGGGAGAAAATGGTTATGTCCGCGACACTGCCGGCGAGGTCTGCACCGATCAAGGCACCGGCCTGCTGCGCCGCCGCGCGCTTGCCGGGGTCCAGATCCCAGGCGCGCGGTTGATGACCCTTTTCCAGAAGCCGCTTGAGCATGGACATGCCCATATTGCCGAGACCAATCACCGCGACCATTGGCGCCCTCCCCCCCCGCAAGCTCGATTTTCTGGGGCGCTTGAATAGCGCCTGAACCGAGCCAAGGCCATCACCGTTTGCGCCGCCCCGCTTTCCTGCGTTACAGGCGCGCATGGCATTTTCCGACTTTCTTGTCAGCATTCAGGATCAGCTCGGCCCGGCGCGTTTCAAGCTGCTTGCAGAATTTCTGCGCTTCGGCGTGGTGGGTACGATCGGGTTCGTTGTGGATACCACCGTCCTTTATGCTGGGCTGGCGCTTGGGCTTGGGCTTTATGGCGGGCGGGCGGTTTCGTACCTGGTGGCGGCGACAACGACCTGGGCGCTCAATCGGGCATGGACGTTTCGCGGGCGCGGTGATGGCCCTGTTCATCAGCAATGGGCGCTGTTCCTGCTGGTCAATCTGGTCGGCTTTGCGATGAATTACGGCACCTATGCCGCGTTGATTGCCTTTGTGCCGCTGGTGGCAGCGCATCCTGTGCTGGGTGTCGCTGCGGGGGCGATTGCGGGGATGTTTGGGAATTTCGTGCTGTCGCGCCAATTAGTGTTTCGGGCGCGCAAAACATAAAAAGGGGGCGCTGAGACGCCCCCTTCTTCAGTGGGTCTGCATCAGCTCCGGATGAAGTTGCAGCCACCATCAGCAAGCGGACGGAAAGCATTATTCGCCTCGGTCGTTTGCAGCAGCTTGTAATAGTCAAACGCGCCGCGGCTTTCCTCTGGCTTTTTCACCTCAAACAAAAAGGCAGGATGCAGCTTGCGGCCATCGGCGCGAATGGTGCCGGGTCCGAAGCAATCATCATCACAGGGAATGGCCTTCATGCGCGCAACCGTGGCTGCACCGCTTTGCTTGGCCTGCGCCGCGCCCATATCGGCGACTGTCTTTAGATAATGCAGCACCGCCGCATAGCCGCCAGCGTGGTTCATGCAAAGCGCATTCTGGCCGATATTGGGCCGCACGCGGGCAGAGAAAGCGCGGGTGCGGTCATTCAAATCCCAATAGAAGGTTTCGGTACAAATCAGACCTTGCGTGGTGGCAAGCCCAAGTGAATGCACATCGGGCAGGAACATCAACAAGCTGGCAAGCTTGATACCGCGGCGCATGATACCGAATTCTGCAGCCTGCTTGATGCAGTTGATGGTATCACTGCCGGCATTGGCAAGCCCAATCACCTTGGCGCGGGAAGCTTGCGCCTGCACCAGAAAGGCCGAGAAATCCGTGGTGCCCGGGAAAGGTGTGCGCACCTGACCGAGAACCCGCCCACCCGCATTGCGCACGAAATTCGCTGTGTCACGTTCAAGCGCATGGCCAAACGCGTAATCTGCCGTGATGAAATACCAGCTATCGCCACCTGCGCGCACTGTGGCACCGCCAGTGGAATTGGCCAGCATCCAGGTATCATAAGTCCAATGCACCGTATTCGGCGTGCAGGCCCGGCCTGTCAGATCCGAGGTCGCAGACGTGGTATTCAGGAAAACCTTATTCTTGTCTCGAATGATATCATTCGCCGCCAGCGCCACCGATGAAGCCCCGCCGTCAACCACAACATCAACACCGTCGCGGTCAATCCATTGCCGCGTAAGATTGGAACCTACATCAGGGCGATTAAGATTATCGCCGTAGAGTACTTCGATATTGAAGCCGCGATTGCTCATTTCAGCTACGGCCTGGCGCACGCAGGCCAGCTCTGTAGGACCACTCACATCGCGATAAGTGCCTGAGAAATCTGTCAGCAGCGCGATCTTGATGGTATTCGCGGCCTGCGCCTTTGCGCTCCGCCAGGGCAGGCCACCAATACCGGTGCCGATGCCCGCGCCGGCCGCGAGGGCCGTGCGACGTGTAACTTGCATGAATTTTCCTCCCAATTTGATTCTCAGCCTAGCCGGCTTGGAAAAGGCTACGCCATCTGGAAGGAAGGTAAAGCCCCCCGGTACGGTCCAGGACTTCAGGCGCCCTGCAACTGTACCTTTTCTTCGGTCTTCTCAGCAGCATGATGGAAATTGGCACGCTGATAGCCGGTCATGAAATCGGGATAGGTGATTGGTTCCATCCGCCCGGCAGCGCCATCAGCGGTGATCGGCGCCATGACAGCGCGGTAATTCGCATCCATGAAGAAGGGTATCGCATAACGTTCGCGGCCAGAGCGATTGATCACGCGATGCGGTGTCGCGAGGAAGCGATTATCCGTCCAGCGCCTGAGCATCATCCCGCCGTTGATCAGAAGCGCACCTTCGGGTGCAGGCGCATCCAACCACCGCCCATCGGGCAAGCGAAGCGACAGCCCCGGCACCTTGTTCTGCGCCAGGATGGTCATGAAGCTTGTATCCATATGCGGCGCGATGCCGAATTCATTTTCGGGCGCGGTTGGCTCCTGCGGCGGGTAATGCGACATCCGCAGCGTGAACATGGGTTCCCGAAAGAAGGGCGCGAAGTAATCGGCGGGCAGACCAAGCGCGCGGGCATAGATCGGCAGAAGCGACAGGCCCAAGCCTTCGAAAGCCCCCATGGCCTGCAAGATATTTTCCCGAAAGCCCGGCAGAGCCGGCCATTGATTGGCACCACGGAAACGCACCTTGCCCACCACATCCGGGTGATCCGCAGGCAGGTCGCGCTTGAAAAACACCGCCTCATTAGCATTGGGTAGCGCCACTTCGCCCACCGCATTCACGCGCGTGGTGGCACCGCGCATTGGCATATAGCCGATATTGTGTTCATTGATCTTCAGCGCGAGCTTGGCGTCCAGGGGTTGCGCATGAAACCGCGCGGCCTCGGCAAAGGTTTGATCGAGCAGCGCTTCCGAAATGCCGTGATTGCGGACGAAATAAAAGCCCACCTCTGTAAAGGCGTGGCGCAGTTCCTCGCCCAGCCTGTCCAGTGCGCCAGGCGTACCCGCGCGTAAGGGCGCAAGATCCAAAACGGGAATGCTGTCGGCCATGAAGAATAACCCCTGCTTATCGTCAGGCAGCATCACGCCTCATGCGCGCAGGCGCAAGAGGCGGCCTTCAATTGGCCGAGCGGCTCAAATCCCAAAGATTGGGGACGGACTTATTGTCGTAGCCAGAGATGAAATAATCGGGCTGGCTGGTATCTGCGTTGAACATGGCGCGCTTTACCGCGCCGATATTGGCGCCATAGACATGGATGCTGATGCTGGTTCGCCCTTCCACCGCGTTTTCAACGCGGTGCGTGTCGTAGCTATCACTGCTGAGAACCACCACATCGCCGCGCTTGGCCCGGTCCACGCGCCCAGGGCGCATCGGCCCGCCATTCGGGTCTGCGACCATTTCGGTGGAAATTTCTTCGCCCTGATGCACGCCAACCAGGCCCCAGACCGTGTGGTTGTGCACGGGCGTTTGCTGCCCCGGCCCCCAAACGAAACAGACAACCGAGAAACGCTCCTGAGGGTCGCAATGGAGCAATAGCTGCCGATAAGTATCAGTGGGCGCCGTATATTCCGGCGGCAGCCAATTATCGGAAAGCACCAGCCTTCGAAGCAGGTCCGGTGCCTCCGTTAGGAAAAGAGCCTCATCGCCACCCGCATCGGCCAGGGCAGTCATGCCACGGACGAAGTCTCGCAAGGGGGCGATGTCTTGAACCAGGGTGCTTCCGTTGTCCATACGTGTAAGGATTGAGTATTTTGAGTTGAAATGCAACCATTAGTTTTAGATTTTTCCATCATACCTCCGAAGTCAGAACAATGCGGCCAGTAACCTTGCCGTCCTTCAACCTATTGAGCGCTGTGTCAGCCTGGTTAAGCGGCATGCGCGTGATCGGAATACCCGGAAGGTTTCCCTTTTGGGCAATATCCACCAATTCTCGTAACTCCTTGACATTGCCCACATAAGACCCCTGGATAGTGAGTGCGCGCATCGGCATCACCGGTAGCGGGACGGCCAATTCGCCACCAAAGAGCCCCACTTGCACCAGCTTGCCGCCCTTGCGCAGCGCATCAAAGGCGCTCCGCGCTGTCTCCGTGCCATTGACCAGGTCAATAATGGCGCGCACCGGACCGCCGCAGGCATCCATGATGCGCTGGGCCGTGCCGGCATCCCCGCCCTGCACGATATCGGTTGCCCCTTCCCGCTTGGCCGCTTCCAGCTTGGCAGCGCTGACATCCACCACCACAATCCGCCGATGGCCCTTGGCCTTCAAAACGGCAATCGCGTTCAGCCCGAGCCCGCCCGCGCCGATCAGGACAATCGGCTCATCGGCCGGCATCGGCATGACCTTGTTGATGGCGCTGAACACGGTAATGCCTGAACAGGCATAGGTCGCGGCCAAAGCGGGATCGAGGTTACCGACGGGAACCAGATGCCGCGGTTCCGGCGCCAGCACATGCGTCGCATACCCACCATGCTGATAAACACCGAGGCTTTTGGGCGTGAGGCACATATTATCCTCATCCGCGCGGCAGGAATCGCAGGTACCGCAGCCGACCCAGGGGAAGACGACCATATGGTCACCGACCTTGAGGCCCGCGCCATTGGCATCAGGCCCCCATTTCAGTACGCGGCCCACAATCTCATGCCCCATGGCGAGCGGCAGCTTCACGCCGCGATCCGACAGCTTCAGATAGCCGCGCGAGCCGAGATCATATCCGCCTTCCCAGATATGCAGATCGGAATGGCAAACCCCCGCATGGGTGATTTCGAGCAAGACCTGCTGGCCGGTGGGTTCCGGCGTCGGGATATTGATCTCCTGAAGGGGCTTACCGGCTTCAACTACGGCCCAGGCGCGCATGGCTCACTTCCTCATGTTTCTCGTGTTGGAAGCATGGGAACAAGCCTGGGGCTCGCGGTCAAGCGGTGCCGTGCGATGGCCGAAGCAGGGTTGTTTTGACGGCACACGAAAGCTGCCTAAGCTGGTTTCCACAACCGGAGGGAGAAGCGAACATGAGTAATCCATGGGGCCAGGGCGCTGGCGGCGGCATTGGCGATTTGCTTGGCGCCATGATGGGGGGCGGTTCGGCTGATGGACTAGCTTCCCTTGTTGGCAAGCTGCAACAAGGCGGGCTTCAGCAGGAAGTGGAAAGCTGGGTGGGCACTGGCGAGAATATGCCCGTTGCGCCAGAAAAACTGGCCCAGGCCTTTGGCGGCGATGAATTGATGGGGCTTGCGCAACGCTTTGGCGGCGGCACTGCTTCCGGCGGCGCCATGGCAGGCATTTTGGCGCAGCTTTTGCCGGCGGTGATCAATGGCATGACCCCGCAAGGACGTTTGCCGCAATCGCAAGCCGATATGGGGGGCGGGCTTGGCGATGTGCTGGGCAGCGTTCTTTCCGGCATGATGGGCGGCCAGCAGCAACAGCCACAAGGCGGGCTGATGGATGTTTTGGGACCACTCATGGGTGCCATGGCCGGCGGCCAGCAAGCACAGGGAGGCGGGGGCTTGGGCGGCTTGCTCGGTGGCCTCCTTGGCGGGGCCGGTGCGGCCGCGGCGGGTGGCATGGCTAGCAAGGGTGGCAAGGTGCTGCCGCCGGGCGATGATTTGCCGAGCAAGCCTGCAGCCCTTGGCAGCGAGGGCAAGGGCAGCACTGGCAGTGTTTACCGCGATGATAATGTGGATCCGCGCAACCCGCTCGGCGATCCGGGCGGGTTGTTTCGGCGGCGCTGATCAGGCGCGGCCTTTGGGGGTGGGGTTCAATCTGGGCGAATATTGTTTTCCCGCACCACCCTGCCCCAGGTCGCAATCTGGGCGGAGAGGAATTGCGTAAACGCGCCCTCCCCCTGCGGGTTCAGGTCTATGCCAAGGCCGATGATGCGCTGGCGGAGTTCCGGCACATCCAAGGCCTTGCGCACCGCCGCTTCCATGCGCGCCTTGATCGCATCCGGTAGCCGCGCGGGACCGAGGAAACCCCAAAACGCGCGTGAATCAATGCCGGTAATGCCGAGTTCGGTCATGCTTGGCACATTCGGAATATTGGGGCTGCGCGTGGCGCTGGTTTGCGCAAGGGGCACCAGCGTACCGGCATCAATATGCACACCAAGTGCGGGGCGGGTTGCGACGGGCAAATCCACCTCACCGGCCGCAGCGGCGACTGCCAGCGGCCCACCGCCACGATAAGGCACATGCACAAGCTTGAAGTCGCCGGCACGCTGAATGAGTTCCATGGTCAAATGCGCGAGGCTGCCATTGCCGATGGTGCCATAAGTAACCGTCTCGGGCTTGGCCTTCGCTGCCGCCACCACATCGGCAAAACTGCGATAGGGGCGCGTGCGATGCGCCGTCAGCACCATGGGTGCGGTGCCGAACAGCAAAAGTGAGGTCAAATCGCGTTCGGTATCAAAGCCCATATTCGGGATAAGCGCCGGATTGACCGCATGCGTGTCAAACACGATCAGCCAGGTATTGCCATCGGGTGCTGCGCGCGCGACCTGCGCGGTGCCGAGTGAGCCAGAGGCACCCGGGCGACTCTCAACAATGAACGGCACGCCAAATTCGGCCTGCAAATGCGGTTGCAGCAACCGCGCCAAAGCATCGGTGGAACCGCCCGGGGGAAACGGCACCACAATGCGGATCGGACCATTAGGCCAGGCGCCTTGGGCGCGTGCAAGATGCGGCACGGTAAGCACGGCCGGCATGGCAGCAAGGATGGCGCGTTTGGTGAACATGCAAGGATTCTCCCGGTATTTTTTGGTTCAGGCTTTTGGCGCGGGCGGTATGGTTTTCGCGGCCATGAGCGCACGTCTGATCTCGGCTTCCGCCTTGTCAAGCTCCACCGCCGCATCGGCACGCTGGGCACGGGCGCGTTCGGCTATATTCAGGCTATCTTCAATCGTTGCTACCAGCAGCTGATTGGCCTGCTTCACCGCGGCCAGATCAAAAACGCCGCGTTCAATTTCTGTCCGTGCTTCTGCATTGCCCTGGCGCAGCCTCTCAGCATTCGCGGTGAGCAATTCATTGGTCAGGTCATTGGCCTGCTTCAGCGTCTGCCCCGCATCGCGCATGCGCTGGATGGCAAGTGCTTGCGCAAGCTGCTGGCGCCAGAGCGGCACGGTATTGGCCACCACGGATTGGATCTTCGCGGCCAGCGCCTTGTCATTTTCCTGAATGAGCCGGATGGAAGGCAGGGCCTGCATCGCCACTTGCCGCGTCAGGCGCAGATCATGAATGCGTCGATCAAGCTCATCACGCGCCGCGCGCAAATCCCGCAGCTTCTGCGCGGCCAGCATATCGCCAGCGCTGGCCTTCGCTTCAGCATCCGGGATGGCGGCGCTGTCCGCATTCTTCAGCACAATCTCGCCAGCCGCGATGTGATCGCCAAGGCCATGGAACCAATCGAGCGTCGCGCCATAAAGCCGTTCAAGCTTTTCGACATCTTCCAAAAGCCGCGTGCGATGCCCATCAAGCTTATCGCCAATCGCCTCTACCTGGTCCTTCAGCCCTTCATAGCGGCTGACCACCTGCGCGGCTTCAGCGCCCGCCTTGTTGAAGATCCGCGCGAAGAAGCCGGGCTTCTCCGCAAGGCCCGAAACATCAAAGCCGCGTAAGGTGGTGAGCAGGTTGCCAAGCGTCTGCCCCGCCTCCCCCGCTTCGCGATTCTTGGCCCCTTCCAGCATGGCATCCGCGGCGGCCGAGGCGCGGGTTTGCGCTTCCTGCCCGAAGCGGAGCACGGCAGCCGGATCCGTCACATCAAGCTGCGCGGCGAGGCGTTCAACCTCAGCGCGGCGTTCTTCGGGGGTGGTAATGATGTCGGTCATGAATAGCCTTCCTCACGCAGCCGATCGGCCAGCACTTTGACTTGGATATCAAGCGCCGCGCTCTCCTCCGCGCGGAGATCATCGCGCAAGCGCCGTGCGGCGGCCTCCAGATCACGCAGCAGTGTGCCCAAAGCGGGCGGCGGCGTAGCGCCGGCTTCAAGGCGTGTGGCGATGCGTTCCAGCCCGTCCAGATGCACCACCAGAAAGCGGCGCGCACGGGCGATGCCCTCAGGCCGTTCTTCCAGATCATCCAGCACTTGGCCAATGGCCTGCGCCACCGGGATCAAACGCGGTTCATTGCCCCGCGCTGCGATGGCTTCAATGCCGGCCAGCCTGATGCGTGCATCCGCAAGCGGGCCTGAGGGCGGCGGTGGTGGCGGCGCGGGCGGTGCGACTTCCGGGATTTCGGCATAAAGCAGCCGTGTGCCGCCCCAGGCGCCAAGCGCGAAAAGCAAGCCAATGATCGGGCCTGCCCCGGCGCCGAGCCCGGTGGCGAGGCCTGCCGCCACCCCCATCAGCACGGCGGCACGCTTGGCGTCGCCCCGTCTGCCGCGCTTCATGATACGCGCGGCGATGAAGGGCAGACCGATCCCGAGCAAACAGCCAATCAAGGCCGGCTGACGCATGGCAAAAAGATTGAAGATGGCGGCTGGCACCAGCGCGAGCCCCATCATGGGCAGCAGCCACAGCCGCCAGAAGCTATTCACAGCCGAAACACCGAAGCGACCGCCCGCCAGAGCGCAAGCGTTCCCGCCAGCGCCATGGTGCCGCCAAGAAGCATGAAGCCAAGCGAGCGCTTGATGCCAAGCGGCAGGCTTGGGGTTTGGGGTGCCGGCAGAGGCGCGTTGCGGTTTCTACTCACGCGGCGTTACATCGCCTTTGTGCCGCGCCCTATCAAGACCGGCAAAGGGGGAAGTTACACCATGGAACAAATCGCCATCATCGGAACAGGACTGATTGGTCGTGCCTGGGCCATGGTTTTTGCCCGCGCCGGCCATCCCGTGCGGATTTGGGACCCGGTGGCCGGGGTCTCTGAGGCCGCCCTCGGCCTGATCGGACAAAGCCTGCAGGATTTGGCCGAGGCAGGGCTGATCAACGAAGCACCTGCCGTAATCGCCGCGCGCATCCGCGCTGCTGCCAGCATGGAGGAATGCGTGGCGGGGGCTGCGCATGTGCAGGAAAACGGCCCGGAACGCGTGGAGCCAAAGCGGGAGCTTTTCGCGCGTTTGGATGCGCTGTGTGGACCGGATGTGGTGCTGGCATCTTCAACCTCCGGCATTCCAGCCAGCGCCTTTACCGAGGGGCTGGCCGGGCGCGCGCGCTGTCTGGTCGCGCATCCGGTGAACCCGCCCTATCTGGTCCCCCTCGTGGAATTGGTGGGCGCGCCCTGGACCGCGCCGGAGGTTGTGGCGCGCACACGCGCCTTGATGGCGCGTGTCGGTCAGGTGCCGGTGACGGCAATGAAGGAAACCCGCGGCTTCGTGCTGAACCGCCTGCAAGCCGCGCTGGTGGCAGAAGCCTTCCGCCTGGTGCGCGATGGCGTGATGAGCGTGGAAGATGTGGATGCCTGCGTGAAGGATGGGCTTGGGCTGCGTTGGTCCTTCATGGGGCCGTTCGAGACGATTGATCTGAACGCGCCGGGCGGCGTTGCGGATTACGCCGCGCGCTTCGGCGGTTTGATGGGCGGGATTACGGAAGAACAGACGCCGTTTTTGTATGATGAAGCGACGGTTGCGCGCGTGACCGCGGAACGCCGCGCGGCGCTGCCATTGGAGAAGATTGGGGAGCGTTCAGCCTGGCGGGATCGGCGGTTGATGGGGGTGCTCGCGCACAAGAAGAAGGCGCGCGAATAGTCGCCCTATTTCGCCTGCAAAAACGCGAGGCATTCGCCTTCCAACATCACCGCCGTTAGCCCCCCGCCGGACCAGGCGGCGGTATCAATGCAAATCCGGTTCTCCCGCACCACGGGCATGAAGCCCGCCGTATGCCCATGCACCACCACAAAGCCATGATCTCGCGGGCTGTTCAGAAAATCATGCCGGATGCGCAGCAAATCCTCACGCGACTGGTCTTCCAGCGCCACACCAGGGCGGATGCCGGCATGGACGAATAGATAGCCGCCTTCCTCATGCCATAGGGGCAGATCGCGCAGGAAGCGGCGCTGATGCGGGGCAATCGCCTCGGGCCAGGCATCGCGCGGTGCATCTGGCGCCACACCCCAGGAATCGAGCGTCGCCCTGCCCCCGCCCCAGAGCCAATCCGCTGCCGCGGCGCCATCGCCCGCAAGTGCGCCCAGCATGGTTTCCTCATGATTGCCCATCAGATGCAGCGTGGGCAGGCCAGGAATGGGGTCGCGGTCTGAAAGGTAATCCACCACGCCGCGTGAATCCGGCCCCTTATCCACGTAATCGCCAAGATGGATCAGCAGCGCGGAAGCCACGGGGCGGCGGCGCAAATCCTCGGCGATTTGCGCGTGCAGATCGCGCAGCTGCGGCAGCGTGCCATGGATATCGCCAATGGCATAAATGCGCCGCCCGCGCGGCAAATGCCCAGGCGCGCCGCGTATTTCCATCACTTCCGATCCGCCCTTGGGTCCAAGGCATCGCGCAGCCCATCACCCACCAGATTGAAGGCCAGCACGACCACGAAAATCGCCAGCCCCGGCATGATGGAAAGCCAAGGCGCCTGGGTCAAAAACCGTTGCGCGCTATTCAACATGGACCCCCAGGAAGGTGCCGGCGGTTGCTGCCCAAGCCCGAGGAAGGAAAGCGATGCCTCGGCGATAATCGCCTCGGCAATCGCAAGGCTGGCCTGTACCAATAAGGGGGGGATGATGTTGGGCAGCACATGAAAAAGCCCGATGCGCCAGGGCGGATTGCCAAGCGCGCGGGCTGCCTCCACCCAATCGGTGGATTTCGCATCCAAAGCCATACCGCGCGTGAGCCGCACGAAAACCGGCGATGCGGTGATGGCAATGGCGAGCATGGCGTTTTCCAGGGCAGGCCCCAGAAACGCCGCCAGCGCAATTGCCAGGATCAGAAACGGCACTGAGAGCATGGCATCCGCCACGCGCGAAATCAGCCCATCCACCCAACCGCCAATCAAGCCCGCGAGCAGACCCAGCGGCACGCCAATTAAAAGCGCGCCAAGCACCGAAATCACGCCCGCCATCAGCGAAGCCCGCGCGCCCCAAATCACACGCGAAAGCACATCGCGCCCATTTTCATCCGTGCCGAACCAATGCTCAGCCGATGGCGGCTTGCGGATACGGGTCCAGCTCGTTTGCAGCGGATCATAGGGCGCGATGACGGGTGCGAGCAGCGCAATCAGGACAAAGGCCACCACCACCACCAGGCCAAACACCGCAAGCTTGTGGCGGAAGAACCGCTTCAGCGCGCGGCGTGTGGGGCTTTCCCCCATGGTGATGGCAGGCGCGTTCATGCCTGACGCAGCCTTGGATTGATCGCCATGTAAAGCAGATCAGCCACGAGTGAGAGCACCACGAAAATCAGGGCA
This sequence comes from Roseomonas sp., assembly GCA_044236185.1. Taxonomy (GTDB): domain Bacteria; phylum Pseudomonadota; class Alphaproteobacteria; order Acetobacterales; family Acetobacteraceae; genus Neoroseomonas. Next base: position 14,010 of record JBIIGZ010000048.1, read on the forward strand.
GTGGCGAGCACCACGCCTTGCACCACAGGATAATCGCGGTTGAACACCGCATCCACAATCAGCTTGCCAAAGCCCGGAATGGTGAAGACCTGTTCGGTGAGCACCGCACCAGCCAGCAGCCGGCCAAATTCAATGGCGCCCAAGGTCACCACCGGGATCAGCGCGTTCCTCAGCGCATGTTTCCAGACCACGACCCTTTCACGTAGCCCCTTGGCACGCGCCGTCCGCACATAATCTTGCGACAGCGCCGTCAGCATCGCCGCGCGTGTATGGCGCATCAGCACCGAGGCTACGCCCGTGCCAAGCACAAAGGCCGGCATGATGGTGGTCGCGATGGATTGCCAGAAATCCTCAGTGAGCGGCACATAGCCCGAGGGGGGCAGCCAGCCAAGTTCCACGCTGAAGAACAGGATCATCATAATGCCGAGCCAAAAATTCGGCGTCGAAATACCGAATAGCGCGACACCATTCGCCGCCCAATCCGCCGGCTGATCGCGCTTGACGGCGGAGAGAATGCCCGCTGGCACGCCAATCAGCACCGCAATGATGAAGGACATGGCAGCAAGCTGGGCGGTGACCGGCAGCTTATCCAGAATAAGCTGGCTTACTGGCATACGAATGCGCCAGGAAAAGCCGAAATCGCCCGTCAGCACATTGCCGATCCAATAGAGGTATTGTTCATAGATCGGCCGATCAAGCCTGAGTTCCGCGCGGATTTGCGCAAGCACTTGCGGATCGCCCCTCTCCTCTCCTGCCAGGATCAGCGCCGGATCGCCGGGCATCAATTGCTGAAGCCCGAAGATCAGGATGGAGAGGATGAAAAGCGTGGGCACAACCTGCCCAATCCGCTTGAGAAGCCAGACCCACATGGCGCTTACTGCAACCGCATACCTTGCAGCCGAACCATGCCATCAGCGATGGGGCGATAGCCCGTAAGCTTCGCACTATGTCCCATGATATTCTTGCGGTGCCACAGATAAATGCGGTGGACATCATCGCCATAGGCAAGACGCACCGCGCTGGCGTAAAGCGCCTGGCGCTTGGCCTGATCGAGTTCCTTGCGGGCTTCATCCAGCAAACGATCAACCTCAGCATTCGAATAGCGGCCATCATTTTGCCCGCCGCCGGTACGTGTGAAGCTGAAGATATTGCCATCCGGATCGGTGCGGCCGGACCAGCCAACCAGATAGGTCTCGAACTCGCCCCGCGCAGCCGCCTGCAAGGATGAAGCGAATTCCATGGCCCTCAGCCGAAGATCAAAGCCCGCTTCCTTCACCATTGCCTGAATGACTTCGCCAACCTGTCGCAGATCAGGGTTGTTCGGCACGGTCATTTCAAGCGTAATCGGCAGCGCCACACCGGCTTCGCGCAACAAAGCCTGGGCGCGCGGCAGATCACGCGCGGTCGGCGGGAAATCACGCACATGGAAAGGGCTCGCCGGCGGGAAGGGCTGGCGCGTGGTCACGTACATACCCTCATAAACCACCTGGTTCACCGCGGCGCGATCAATCGCCAATTCAAAGGCGCGGCGGATGCGCGCATCGCGGCCAAAGGGCGTATTGGCGCGTTCGCCATTGCCGGTATTGATGCTGATGCTTTGATAGCCAAGCTCATCCACGGCAACGGCGCGCAGATTGCGGTTGCGCTGCATGGTTTTCATGTCATCCGGTTCCATGCGTTCGGCGAATTCCACCGCGCCGGATTGCAGATTGGCCAGACGCACCGTGTTGTCCGGAATGGGCAAATAGGTCACGCGCGCCAGATGGATATTCCGCGCATCCCAATATTCGGGGAAGCGTTCGGTGACGATCCGTTCCTGCGCCACACGCTCCACAAAGCGAAACGGCCCGGCGCAAACAGGGCGTGTGCCGAAATTGCGCCCCAACGCCTCGGCCGCCTTGGGGCTGACAGGCATGCCGGCACGATCCGAGAGCGCTGCCAGGAAGGAAGCGGATGGCCCCTTCAGGCGAATGCGGATGGTCAGCGGGTCCACCACTTCCACGGTTTCCATATCGGCGATTTCACTGCGGCGGAAACTGCCTTGCAGGGTCAAATGGCGCATCAGCGAATAACGCACCGCTTCCGCATCCATCACTTCATTGTCGTGAAAGCGCACACCTGCGCGCAATGTGATACTGAGCGTGCGCGGGTCTTCCCAACGATGGCCAGTTGCCAATTGCGGCACGATTTCAAGCTTTTCGTTGATGTCAAAAAGCTTATCGCAAAGCGCCATATAAACAATGCGCCCGACATAAGTGCGCGAAAGGGTCGGGTCCAGAATATCGGGATCTTCCCGAAGCGCGATACGCAAATGCTGCGCGCTGACAGGGGCGGCCGTGACGGCCAATACCCCAAAAGCGGCGAGCGCCGCACAGATCATGGTTTTCATGCGTGATCTCCCATCCCGGTGGGTGAAGGGGCATTGCCCCGGAAAAAGGATTGCAGGCGCGCGAGCCTTTCCCCGCCGCCGAGTGCCGCGATGCGCCCAGCAGGTGGCGGCAGGCTTGCGGCAAAATGGCAGGCCACCGCATGGCCAGCACCTTCAAGGCGCGGGGTTTCAGCGCGGCAGCGCTCAGCGGCAAAAGCGCAACGCGTATGAAAGCGGCAGCCGGATGGCGGCGCAATCGGGCTTGGCACATCGCCTTCCAAGGGCGGCGTTTTCGTCTGCGCGCCTGGCATGGCGGCCACGAGCGCGCGCGTGTAGGGGTGGCGCGGTGCGCCCAATACTTCCTCCGCCGGGCCTTCTTCCACAATGCGCCCCAAATACATCACCGCAACGCGGTCCGCGACATGGCGCACCACGCCAAGATCATGGCTCACCAATACAAAGGTCAGGCGCAAATCGCGGATCAGATCGCGCAGCAGATTGATCACCTGTGCCTGCACGGAAACATCCAGCGCGCTCACGGGTTCATCGCCAATGATCAGGCGTGGATTGCTGGCCAGCGCACGGGCAATCGCGATGCGCTGGCGTTGCCCGCCCGAGAATTCATGCGGCCAGCGCCCGGCATTTTCCGGCCGCAGGCCAACGCGGCGCAGCAATTCCGCAACGCGCGCAGCTTCTTCGGCTCGCGGGACAAGGCGGTGCAGCCGCAGTGGTTCCGCAATGGCCTGCGCCACCGTCATGCGCGGATCAAGGCTGCCGAAAGGGTCCTGGAAAATGATCTGCATATCGCGCCGGCGCGCGCGCAACGCGGAAGGCGAAAGCCTGGCAAGGTCTTCACCTGCAAATCGCACCGAACCGCTATCAGGTTCAATCAGCCGAAGCATCACGCGCCCGAGCGTGGATTTGCCGCAGCCGCTTTCACCGACAATGGCGAGCACCTCACCTTCCGCCACCGAAAGCGAAACGCCATCCACCGCATGCACAGCTCCTGCGCGCCGCCCCAAAGCATCACGCACCGGGAAATGCTTCACGACATCGCGGAGTTCGAGCAACACGCTCATGCCGCTGCCCCCAGCATGGTATCCAGTGGGGCGCGCAAGCAGGCGCTGAAATGCCCAGGCGCCAACTCGGTCAATGGGGGCGCACCTTCAGCGCAGCGGGCGATGGCAAAGGGGCAACGCGGCGCGAAGCGGCAACCCGGCGGCGGCGCGCGCAAATCCGGCACCGTGCCTTCAATGCTGGCCAGCCTTTCGCCACGTATGCCTGCTGCTGGTGCTGCGCCCAGAAGCCCTACGGTATATGGATGCTCAGGCCGCGCAAAAAGATCAGCCGCCCGTGCCTGTTCGGCGACACGCCCGGCATACATGACAACAACGTCATCGGCATGATCCGCAACAACGCCAAGGTCATGCGTAATCAGGATAACTGCCGTGCCGGTCTCCCGCTTCAAATCATCCAGCAGCGCCAGTATCTGCGCCTGCACCGTCACATCCAAGGCCGTGGTCGGTTCATCGGCAATCAGCAGCTTGGGCCGGCAGGCGAGTGCAATGGCGATCATTACACGCTGACGCATCCCGCCCGAGAGCTGATGCGGGTATTGCCGCGCGCGCCGCGCCGCATCGGGGATGCGCACTTTCTCCAACATCGCGACCGCCGCCTTGAAGGCTGTGTCACGGTCCAGGCGCTGATGCAGTCGCAAAGCCTCGGCCACCTGCTCACCAGCCGTGAAGGCCGGGTTCAGGCTGGTCATGGGTTCCTGGAAGATCATCGCCATCTCAGCGCCGCGCAAGGCCCGCCGTTCTTCCGTGGACATGCCGAGCAAGTCCCGCCCCATCAGCCGCGCGCTGCCAGACACGGCTGCATTCTCCGGCAGCAGCCCCATGATGGCCAGCGAAGCCACAGATTTCCCGCAGCCGCTTTCACCCACAATCGCGAGCGTCTTGCCAGCTTCAGCGCGAAAGGAAATGCCATCCAGAATGCCAAGCATGCGCCCATCCTGGCGAAAGCCAAGGCTAAGCCCAGACACGTCCAGAACCGGCGTGGTCACAGGGAAATCCCGATGGCGTATAACGGAGGCGTCATTTCTCGACTAAAAACCCCAAAGCGTCGCTTCCGCAAGCCCTTGATTGCTGAAGGCGGCCCAGCGGCGCAGCGCCATGCCCAAAAGCAAAGCGCCCCTGCCGCGAACCGCAGCAGAGGCGCCCTGTTTCAGAAAGACTGAGCGGCTTACAGGCGTACCCGCAGCAGATTGCCAATCTCGCCCACAATGCCCCGCCGGAAGGCCAGCACGCAGGCAATGAAGATAACGCCCTGGATTACGGTGACCCAGGCCCCCATCTCGGCCAGGTAGTTCTGCATGGCGACAATCACGGCAGCGCCTATCATGGGCCCGAATACCGTGCCAAGCCCGCCCACCAGCGTCATCAGCAGCACCTCGCCCGACATGGACCAATGCACATCAGTGAGCGTCGCAATGCCGAACACCAGCGACTTGGTGCCACCCGCAACCCCGGCAATGGTCGCCGAAAGGATGAAAGCCACCAGCTTATAGTCATCCGTCCGATAGCCAAGCGATGTGGTGCGCGGTTCATTCTCACGAATGGCTTTCAGCACCTGGCCGAAGGGCGAATGCACAATGCGGTGGATCAGCAGGAAGCAGAGCACAAACACCGCCGCGACAAACCAATACATGGTCATATCGGGAGCGAGAGAGATGAAGCCGAAGAGATGGCCGCGCGGCACTGCCTGGATGCCATCCTCACCACCGGTGAAGGGCGCTTGCAGACAGAAAAAGTAGATCATCTGCGCCAGCGCCAGGGTGATCATGGCAAAGTAAATGCCCTGGCGGCGAATGGCGACCCAACCGAAAATCGCCCCCTGCACGCCGGCCAATAAGGCACCAATGATGATGGAAAGCTCTGGCGTTAGCCCCCAAACCTTGGCGCTATGCGCGGCGATATAGCCCCCCATACCGAAATAGGCGGCGTGGCCGAAGGATGTCAGCCCCACATAACCGATGAGCAGATTGAAGGCGCAGGCGAATAACGCGAAGCAGAGCAGCTTCATCAAAAAGACAGGATAGAGGAAGAAAGGCGCCGCCACCAAGGCCGCAAACATCACCAAAAGGGCGATGAATTGCGCCTTGGTGAAGCCGAAGATTGATTCCTGCGGGCCCGTGGGGGCAGCGCTGCTTGTCATGGAATGACCGGCCATGGATCACGCCCTCCCGAAAAGGCCGGCGGGACGCGCCAGCAAGACCATAACCATGATGATGAAGATCACAGTGGCCGAGGCTTCCGGGTAGAAAACCTTCGTCAGACCTTCAATGATACCGAGGCCAAAGCCGGTCAGCACGGAGCCCAGGATGGAGCCCATGCCGCCGATCACCACCACGGCAAACACCACGATAATGAGGTTTGTGCCCAT
>JBIIGZ010000192.1:0-6071 GCA_044236185.1 Roseomonas sp.
TTCACCTCCATGGCGCAGGCACGGGCCGTGCTCGCGGCCTGGCGGCAGGATTACAATACCGTCCGGCCGCATTCGAAGCTGGGCGGGCTCACCCCCGCCGAGATCGCCGGTCAACGGGGATGGGGGCATGCCCCCATCCCCGTTGCCATAACCTCAACCATCAGCCATCAAAGCAGGAGACTCTCCGTCTGAGTGGATACATTCAGGGGGGCACGTCACAGCCAATCGCACGGCTTGCACTGGCAGCGGCTTCCGCACCCGTAAGGCTGTTGTCCCAACGTGCCGCTATGATGCGTTGGCCAGTAAAATCCCCTGCTGCGTCGGAGACAAGCCAAGCCAAGGGTGGGCCCATGACGCTTGGCCTCAGCATCGCATCCCTGGCCCAGCCTGACTCGGCGCCAATGAAAGGCGTATCAGTGGGGCCACCTGGGATCAGAACATTCACCGTGATGCCAGTGCCAGCGAACTCAGCGGCCCAGACTGCCGAGCTGGCCTCCAGCGCCGCTTTGGTGGCGCCGTAGGGCAATACGCGCAGCATGGTGCGGAAGGACGTGGTGTTATTGATGATCCTTCCCCAGCCAGCCTCACGCATCATTGGCACGGCGGCCCGCGTCAACAGCATTGGCGCCGTGACATTAATCGCAAAAAAGCGATCCCAGACAGGTGCGCCGAGCTCCTCAAGGCTTGGCAGTCGGGTTTCGGCATCGGGGCGCAGGCTCGAGACACCAATACCCGCATTGTTCACGACCACTTCTACGCGGCCGAAATGGGAGATGGCGGCGGCCATACCTGCTTCGCATCCCTGTGCCGTTGAAAGATCCGCTTCAATTGCGTGCAAATTTGAGTGGGAACCATACGCCGCCAGTAACGCATCCAGGCCCTTGGTATCGTAATCAAGTGCAGCAACGCGGTGTCCGGCAGCGAGAAGCGATGCGACCATGGCGCGTCCGATGCCGCCAGCCGCGCCAGTAACAAGGACAATACGGGGCGTTGTTTCAGGCATGATATCCTCTCGATGTGAGGTGAGCTTAGGCCGCGTTGCTCGGGAGACATAGAGGCAGTTTCTCTTTACAGGCCAGTGGCGTATCCAAAGGCGGGTGATAAATGGTCCAGTACGCCGGTGATAACAGCACCAAATGGGTCTTACATGATTTGACTACGGACACTCCGCGCCCTCAGCCCTCAATCTTCACGCCCATGCGCCCCGCCAGATCCTGGATGAATTGCCACGCAACACGCCCAGACCTGGACCCACGCGTGACAGACCATTCCACTGCCTGGGCGTGCAAATCCTCAACCGATACATTCAAGCCGTAATGCTTGGCGTAGCCTTCGATCATGGCGAAGAAAGTATCCTGATTGGCGTTATGGAAGCCGATCCAAAGCCCGAAGCGGTCTGAAAGCGAGACCTTTTCCTCAATCGCCTCCGATCCATGAATGGCGGCGCTGCGTTCATTCTCAATCATATCGCGCGACATCAAATGCCGGCGGTTGGATGTGGCGTAGAACAAAACATTGGCGGGCCGGCCTTCAATGCCGCCATCCAATACGGATTTCAGCGCCTTGTAATCCGCATCCTCACGCTCAAAAGACAGATCATCACAAAACACCAGGCAGCGCCGCGTGCCCGCACGCAGGAAGCGCAGCAATTCCGGCAGCGTCTTGATGTCCTCACGATGGATTTCAATCAAGGCGAGGCTGCCCGGTACTTCTTTGTTCGCCGCCGTATGCGCGGCCTTGACCAGGGATGATTTGCCCGTACCCCGCGCGCCCCAGAGCATGGCGTTATTGGCGCTGAAGCCGCGCGCAAAGCGCAGCGTATTTTCCATGAGAATCTCTTTTTGCCGATCCACCCCTTGCAGCAGGTCAATCGGCACCGCCGCTACCTTGGGCACGGGCGAAAGCCGCGCCACGGGTTCCGGATGCCAGATGAAGGCATCGGCCCCGGTCAGGTCAGGCGCGGCCGCCGGCGGCGGGGCCAGGCGTTCAAGCGCCTCGGCAATGCGGGTCAGGGCGGGGAGAAGCGAAGAATGTTCCATGGCCGCGCGGAATAGGCCGGGACGCTATTGACGGAAAGGGGGCGGCCGCTAGTTTCCCGCCCCATCATCGCAAAAGGAATGCCGGACCATGGAAAAACTTTTTGGCATCAGCCCCGCCTATGCCCAGGATGCGGGCGGCACCGCCGCTGTTGTCATGCAATTGCTGCCGCTGGTTTTGATTTTCGTTGTCTTCTACTTCCTGCTGATTCGCCCGCAGCAGAAGAAGATGAAGGATCATCGTGAAATGCTCGGCCAATTGAAGCGCGGGGATCGCGTGGTGACTGCGGGCGGCATTGTTGCCACCATCACCAAGGTCAAGGACGGCTCTGACGAGATTGAGGCGGAAATCGCCCCCAATGTGAAGGTCACCGTAGTGCGCGGCACCATCGGCAGCGTGCTTCGCCCCGAAGCCGCGAATGACGAGGCAAAGAGCTGAGCCTTCCGACAGGCCACAAAAAAGGCGCCGAGGGTCACCCCCCGGCGCCTTTTTTCATGGCCCTGCGGCCAATTAGGCAGACTGGCCGGAAGCAAGACCACCCTTGCCCATCAAATCGGCCACGACTTCCCAATTCACCAGCTTATTCAGGAAGTTATCCAGGTAATTCGGGCGCACATTGCGGAAATCCAGGTAATAGGCGTGTTCCCAAACATCCACGCCCAGAATGGGCTTGCCTTCGCCGGTGGAGATTGGGTTCGCGCCATTCGGCGTCTTGGTCACCTTCAGCTTGCCGTCGGCGCCGATGATCAGCCAGGCCCAGCCAGAACCGAACTGCGTCACACCCGCCTGCTTGAAGGCTTCCTTGAAGGCAGCGAGGCCACCCAGGTCGCTATCAATCTTGGCCGCCAGCGCGCCCGGCAGCTTGTCGCCACCGCCGCCCGGCTGCATCACCTGCCAGAACAGGATGTGGTTGTAATGCTGCCCCGCCTGGTTCAGCACCGGCAGGCCATCCGCGCCCGCCTTGCCGGCTTCAGCGCAGATCGTCTCAAGCGACTTGCCAGCCAAGCCCTTGGCTTCGATCAGCCCGTTCAGCGCCGTGACATAGGCATTGTGATGCTTGCCATGATGCAGTTCCAGGGTTTCCTGGCACATGCCATTGGCGGCAAGCGCATTGGTGGAATAGGGCAGCGCGGGCAGGCTGAAAGCCATGGGTTTTCTCCGTTCCTCAGATATGAGCGATTAACTCTAAGCCTGAGGTAAGCGGGGCCAGCACAAGCGTCAACCGCACCCTTCCCGCGCGGCGCGCGCCCAGGCATATCAGCCAGTGTGAGCCTTTCCCCGATAGCGGCCTTTGCCCGCGCCCATGACCCGGACCGCTTCCTGGCCGCGCTTTTCGCGCCGCCGGAAAGGCGAGAGGCGATCTTCACCCTGATCGCCTTCAACCATGAATTGGCCCGCGCCCGCGAAGCCGCAAGCCACCCCATGGCCGCGCTGATCCGCCTGCAATGGTGGCGCGATGCGCTGGAGGAAGCACTTGCCGGCAAACAAGCCCGCCGGCATGAGGTTGCCGAGCCCCTCCACGCTGCCCTCACCACCGGCAGCCTGGACCCTGTGGCACTTGGCGCCATGATTCACGCGCGTGAGGCGGAGGCCGAGGAAGCCGGCATCCCGACCGAGGCGGATTTCGTGACATGGCTGCGCGGTACCGCGGGCGGCTTTGCCTATGCGGCGGGGCTCGCCTTGGGCGGCAGCGCTGAGGAGGCCGAGAAGCTCCGCGCCCTTGGTGCAGCTTATGGGCTGGCGGGGGTGCTGCGATCCGTGACGGCCCATGCCGCGCAAGGGCGCTGCCTGCTGCCGGGTGATCGGCTGGCAGCTGCGGGCCTGAATGCTGAGGCGGTGATCAGCGCGCCCATGGCACCGGCGCTTTCGGGGCTTTGCGCGGAGATGGCGGCTGAGGGGTTGGAAGCCTTGCGAACCGCGCCGCGTGATGTGCCGAAGGCGCTAATTGCCCCTGGCCTACTTGCGGTGCTGGCGGCGCGTGACTTGCGGCGGCTGGCGGCGGAGATGGTGGTGCCAATGCCGCGCGGGGTGATGGATAGGATTGCGGTGATTTGGGCCGGGGTGCGGGGGCGGTTATAGCCGCTCCGTCGGATCCCCCTCCGCCACCGCCACCACCGGCACAGCCAGCACCCCATCCCGTACACCGCGCAGCGCCGCGCCATCCCCCGCGCCGAACCCCCGCCGCGCCGCATCCGCATACGCCAACCGCCGCAACGCATCATCGCTCAGCACCGGGCAATCCGGCAGCAACGCCGCCGCATCCTCAAGCCTACCCGTGCAATGCAGTACCACATCGCAGCCAGCGGAAAGCGCAGCACCCGCAAGATCATTCGCAAGCCCCGCGAGTGCCCCCATCGCCAAATCATCCGTGATCAGCAGGCCATCAAAGCCAATCTCGCTCCTGATCACGCGTTCAATCACAACAGGCGAAAGGGTGGCCGGCAGGCGCGCATCCCACGCCTCATACAAAACATGCGCGGTCATGGCCCAGGCGCCACTGGCAGCCAAAGCGCGAAACGGCGCGATATCCTTCGCCAATTCCGAAATACCCACGCCAACGCGCGGCAATTCGTGATGACTATCCGCCAAGGCACGGCCATGCCCTGGAATATGCTTGATCACGGGAATACAGCCGGCCGCTTGGAGCCCGGCGATGCAGGCAACACCCAGCCGCGCAATTTCCTGAGGTTCCGCACTGAAGGCGCGATCACCAATCACCTTATGCGCACCAGGCAGGCGCAAATCCAAAACCGGCGCGCAGACAACATCCAAGCCAGCCGCGCGGCACATCGCCCCCAGCAGATGCGCATTGGCGCGCTGCGCGAGTTCCGGCAGCCCTTCAAACCGCGCAGCGGCGGGAAACGCCTCCCACTGCGGCGGCTTCAGGCGCGCAACACGCCCGCCTTCCTGGTCAATCAGGATCGGCGCGGCGGCGCCCAGCACATCACGAATATCATTGGTCAGCGCGCGCAGCTGCGCCGGGTTTTGGATATTGCGCGCAAACAGAATGGCACCCAGAGGCGGGAAGCGCCGCCACAACGCCGCTTCCGCCGCCGTCAGCCGAGGCCCGGAAAGGCCGAGTATCGCAGCCCGTGAAGGCGCCATATGAACCTATCCGCCAATCACCATGCAGGGGATGCTGCGCGTCTTCATTTCCTCGCAAAAGGCCCGAGCGGTCGCGGCATCGGCAAAGCCACCGGTGCGGATGCGATACATCGTCGTCTGCCCCTCGCGATCAAAGGGTGCCAGCGTCACGCGCCGATTGCCGAGCAATTCCGGCACGCGTTTTTGCAGGCGTTCCCATTCGCCGCGTGCGGCGGCTTCGCTTGGCAGCGCGCCCAATTGCACCTGCGCGCGACCATTTGCCACAGGCGCAAAACGCTCGGCATTCGCGGGCACCGGCGCCGGCAGGTTCGGTGCGGTCAGCGCAGAAGTCGTGGCCGGTGGCGCCGGCGTGGTGGGCGTGGTGGGCGCGGCGGCCTGGGGCGCGCTGCGCGGTGCGGCTTGCGGCGTGGCGGGCTGAGCCGGCGAAGGGGTTGCGGGGGGCGGCGCGCTGCGGGCGGCTTCCTGCGCCGCGCGTTCGGCCAATTGCGCGCGCAATTGATCCACGCGCGGATTCTCCGCCTCTGGCGCCAGCCCACCTTGCGTAGCCGGCCCGGCGCCGCGATTGCGGTCAAAAATCAGCTCATCCTGATTGGGCACACGCAAGCCCCCAGGATTATCAGGTCGCACCTTGATCGGGCGCGCATCCGCTTCGATCAGCGGCGCATTCCGCGCTGACCCGCGCGAAAATCCCCAGACGAGTGCTGCAATCAATGCCCCCACCGCAAGGACAGACCCCGCGATGATAATCATTCGCCAAGGCGGGCCCCCACCCGTCTTGCGACCCAGCCTATAGGCTGGAACCGGAACTTCCCTCACGCCTATCCCCCGATCGGCGCTGGAATAGTGTCAGCGCATTTCCTCGACCGGCGTCACCCCCATGACGCCAAGGCCGGAACGAATAACGCTTGCCGTAGCCGCCACCAGCGCAA
>JBIIGZ010000193.1:0-6053 GCA_044236185.1 Roseomonas sp.
GCGGCGAGATGATCGACCACTCGAAATCCGTCAGTTCGTACCGGCGAGCGTGCATCGAAATTCCTCCCCGGACTTTGAATCACAACTCGCTCGCCCAAGGAATCCCCTTTATGAGTTTGTGACCTAGTGCAAATCACGTTCAGATGGAAAATCTGAACGTGGGAAGGTGCTTGAAAAACAAAGATCTAGAGCGGGTTGCGTGAACCCATGTGAACGCAACACGCTCTAGAGGCGCTCAAATTTTCTGATGTTAGTGCTGCGCAACTAATGCCAAGGCATGCTCGGCAATCATCGCTTCCTCATCCGTCGGGCGTATCAGCACGCGCACGGGATCGCCAGCGCGGCCAATCTCTGGCCGATTGGCGGCATTGGCTTCGGGGTCCAGGTTGATGCCAAGAAAGCCAAGCCCCGCGCAGATGCGCGCGCGCACACCATGCGCATTCTCGCCAATGCCGGCGGTGAACACCAAGGCGTCAATGCCGCCGATGGAAGCGGCCAAAGCACCAATCTCGCGCCGCACGCGGAAGGCGAAATGATCAAGCGCGGCCTCAGCGGCTTCGGTCCCGGCGGCTTCAATGGCGCGCACATCCTGTGATACGCCGGACATGCCTTTCAGCCCGCTTTCGTGATAGAGCAGATGCATGATGTCCTTCGATGTCATCTGCAAACTATCCAGCATATGCAGCACCACGCCGGGGTCCAATTGACCACTCCGCGTGCCCATGGGCACGCCATCCAAGGCGGTGAAGCCCATGGTGGTGGCGCGGCTTTGCCCGCCTGCAATGGCGCAAAGCGATGCGCCATTGCCAAGATGCGCGACAACCAGCCTTGCGCGCCCCAGCGCCGCATCCTCGGCGGCCAGGCGGCGCGCGATGTATTCGTAAGAAAGTCCATGAAAGCCGTAGCGCAGAATACCCTGATCGAAAAAGCGTGGCGGCAGGGCGAAGGTCGCGGCGGCATGGCTTTGTGTGCGGTGAAAGGCCGTATCGAAACAGGCGATTTGCGCAACACCCGGAAAATGCCGCGCAGCCGCTTCAATTCCTGCCAAATTATGCGGCTGATGCAAGGGCGCCAGTGGCACCAGCGCGCGGAGCTGCGCCATGATGGCGTTGGTGATCATCACCGGCGCGCTCAAATCCCGCCCGCCATGCACCACGCGATGACCAATGGCGACAATGGAAGCGCCATCCAGCAAGGGCGAGAGTGCTGCCAATATCACACCAAGCGCGCCTTCATGGCCCTTGGGTGCTTCGGATTCTGCAAAGCGGCGGTCTGTCAGCACCACGCCCGTAGCATCGCGCAGGGTGAAATGCGGTGCCGCGCCAATGCCTTCCATCTGGCCATCATAGCGCTGCGTCAATCCGCGTCCTTCCACAGCAAAAACGGCGAATTTCAGCGAGGATGACCCCGCATTCAGCACCAGAAGTGCAGCGCCTTTCGCTTCAGGCGACATGATGCAGCCCCGCATCCACATAGATGGTATCGCCCGTCATGCCCGATGACGCGCCACTCACCAGAAAAGCCACCACGCGGCCAACCTCGGCAATATCCACCAGGCGCTGGGATGGTGCGCGTTCCTTCGCATCCGCGATCAATTCATCGAATTGCGCAATGCCGCTGGCGGCACGGGTGCGTAGCGGCCCGGGCGAGACCGCGAATACCCTGATGCCGCGCGGACCAAGCTCCGCCGCTGCATACCGGACCGAGGCTTCAAGCGCGGCCTTCACCGGCCCCATCACATTGTAATTCGCAACCACCTTATCGGCGCCATAATAGCTCATGGTCACCAGCACGCCGCCCGGCGCCATGATGGGCTCCGCAAGCTTCGCCATGCGCAGGAAGGACCAGCAGGAAACGCGCATGGCCTGGGCGAAACCCTCAGCCGAGCAATCAATCACGCGGCCATGCAAATCGGCACGCGGGGCGAAGGCGATAGAATGGATTATGAAATCAAGCTTACCCCAGTCGCGGGTCAGGCGTTCAAATACTGCCTCCATTTCGCCGGGCGCTTCCACATCCAGCTTCATGGTGATGTCCACGCCAAGCTGTTCAGCCAAGGGGCGCACATGGGGCTCTGCCTTGTCATTCAGCCAGGTCACGGCAAGGCCAGCACCAAAGGCACGCAGCTTGGCTGCGGCGCCAAAGGCAATGGAATCGGCATTGGCGATGCCAACAACCAGGCCGCGCTTGCCCTTCAGCATATCGCCGATGCGCTGATCGGGGTTCCAGATGGTGGGTAGAGGGTCGGTCATGCGGCTCTCCTGATCTCGCGCAGCCCGTTAGCATTGCCACCACGCGCTGCCTTGCGCCGGATCATGCCGCGGGGGACGGTGTCAGCAGGGCGCGAAGCGGATGCGTTCTATCCGCGCATCCAGCCGCGCATTGGTGTCGTCCACATCGGTGCCAATCATGATTTCCAGCACCGGCGGGACGTTCGCCCCCTTGAAGGCAGCGCGCCAATCCCGGCTGAGGTCAATCTTTTCGTCAAACCATTGCTGGCGTGGGGCATTGGCAGGGCGCAAGACATGGACCTTACCCAGGCCGGCCATATAGGGGTTGGGAAAAGGGCGCGGTTCCTGGCCCGTGCCGCCCCAGACATAAACCAGCATGCTCCTCGGCAGGCGGTGATCCCCGGCCATGGCCTGCGCCATGGTGTGCTGCGCCTTTTGGAAGAAGCTCGCCTCTGGCGGCCAGCCATCGAAACCGACGGTGAGCGCAATAGCCCGATCATCCCCGCCCTTGCGGTCCAAGGGCGTGGGCGGCGGCCCCTGATCCACCCGCCAGCGCCAATAAAGGCAGGCATCGGCCTTGGGGACAGAACGCCAAACGAAACTCCCCTGGCCAACCCCCATGATGCGGAGCCCTCCGTCAGGCAGCGCCTCAAAATTCGCGGCTTTGATGCCTGGCCAGCCACCCTTCTGCCAGCCGGCAGCACGCAAAGGGTCCGGCGTTGGCAGACGCTCAGCCGGCGCGCCCAGCAGGGGCGCGAGCAGCAGGACGCAAAGGGCGCGGAGGAGCGGCGGCATGGGCAGCATATGGGGCAGCCCAGGCCAATGGTAAATGCTTTCGGGCTAGGTAGATAGCGCTTCGCGCGCCCGCGCCACCACACGATCCGTGAAGGCATGGGCACTGCCCAAATAGCTTGCCGGATCGGTCATGGCTTCCACCGCCGCCGCATCAAGCTGCGCCGCAATGGCCGGGATGCGTGACAAGGCGGCGGCGAGCGTAATGCCCTCCGCCCGCACAGCATCGCAGGCGTCATTCACCTTATGGTGCGCCTCGCCACGGCCCAGAATGGGGGCCAAGCGCATCATCACCGCCTCACCCATGATCATGCCATGGGTTGCATCCAGATTGGCACGCATGCGCGCCGCATCCACTTGCAGCCCTTCGGCCAGGAAGCGCGCTTGCGCCATCGCGCCATGGGTCAGCAGGAAGGCTTGCGGCAAAGCCAACGCCTCGGCCTGCCAAGGCCCGGTGCCGCGTTCCAGATCATGCGCCATGGCAGCGAGCATTTGCGGCACCAGCGCATGCACGCCGCGTGATTGCGCCAAAATATACTCGCAAGCGATCGGGTTGCGCTTTTGCGGCATGGTGGAAGACCCGCCGCGCTTTGGCACATGCGGTTCGGCCACTTCGGCCAATTCCGTTTGCATCAGCAGCATCACATCCGTGCCGATCTTGGAAAGGCTGCCGCACAGCACGCCAAGCCAGCAGGCCACTTCCGCGACACCATCGCGCGCCACATGCCATGGGATATCGGCTTCGATCAGGCCAAGTTCCTGCGCCAATTCCCGCGCCACCGGCAGGCCCTGATCCCCCAAGGAGGCCAGCGTGCCAGCCGCGCCGCCAAAGCCAAGGCGCAGCACACGCGGGCGAAGCTGTTCCAGCCGCTCCAAAGCCGTGATCAGCGGATTGACCCACACCGCGACCTTATAGCCAAAGGTCACCGGCAGGGCGTGCTGCAAATGCGTCCGCCCCGCCATCACCGTGGCGCGATGCTGTGCCGCGAGCGTCGCAAACCCCGCAATGGTCGCGCGCAAATCCGCTTCAATCAGCGCCAAGCCATCACGGATTTGCAAAACAAGGGCGCTATCCATGATGTCTTGCGTGGTGGCACCCCAATGCGTCCAGCGCCCGGCATCTTCCCCGGCCAGTTTGGAAAGCTGATTGACCAGGCCCACCACGGGGTAGCCCGTATTGCGCGTGGCGGCGGCCATGGCTGCGCGATCCAAGCTTTCCGCGCGCGCGACGCGCGTGATGGTGGCCGCGGCTTCGGCCGGGATGATCTCAAGCCGCGCCTGCGCGCGGGCAAGGGCGGCTTCCACATCCAGCATCTTCTGCAAATAGGCGTCTTCGCCAAAGGCAGCGCGCATGGCATCCGTGCCATAAAGCGCGCCGAGCACGGCGCCATCGGCGGGGTTCACGGGCATGATCTTTTCCCCAAAACCCGGCGCCGCGCGCCGGGCGGCAGTTCAAGTGGCGTTTTAGGCTGCTTCGGGCGCCGGTGCGGGCCGCGCGGGGGCAACCACTTCCGCCCCGCTTTCATTCAAATCAGGCGTGATGGTCTGCGCTTCGCCGCGATATTCCGGCTGGTCGCCAGCCTCGCCGCCCTCAGGCCCTTCCTGGCCGTCCTGCTGCGAATAACGACGCTGCTGATATTGCTGCTGATGTTGCATCGCGGCCTGGTTCATCGCGTTCAGGATGCGGAAGTAATGTTCCGCATGCTGGAAATAGCCCTCCGCCATCACGCGATCCCCGCCACTGGTCGCATCGCGCCCAAGCTGGAGGTATTTTTCGAAAAGCTGTTGCGCCGTGCCGCGCAGCCGCAAATCTGGCCCGTTCGAATCAAAAACGTGGTTGCGGTTGAGCGGCTGGCCGCCACCCTGGCTGCCACCCCCGCCACTATGACGGAACTGGCCGCCCCCACCATGACGGTGACCGCCCCGGCCGCGCATGCGCTTCATGTTCATCTGTATCGCGTTTCGCTATTCCGCATTCGGCATTTCCGGGGCGCAGCGGGCCAAGGCCCTGGGTTACGTCCTGAATTCCGAGTCTGTTGCATCCAAACGGTGCCGAAAGGACCGGGCATATACCCATGAGGCTTTTCGGGATCAGGGAGGGGAATCGAACTTCCTGCCCTCACCGCAAGGGTCTTGTAGCGCCTCAGCCCCGCCGCGCCAAGGGCAAAATCACGCGGACCGCAGCACAAGGGCGCGCGGCACCCCGCCCAGATCGGCTGAGCAGGCTTCGGGCTTGAGGCCGGCTGCCCGGCCCAAGGCTGCCACCGCCGCCTGCTGGCCCTGACCCAATTCCAACACCGCCACACCGCGCGGCGCCAAAACCCGCGGCAGATCGGCGATGATGCGCCGATAGGCCGCCAAGCCATCCGCCCCGCCATCAAGCGCCGAGGCCGGTTCATGCTGCGCCACTTCCGGCATCAGCCCGGCAATGGCCGCGCTTTCGATATAGGGCGGGTTGCAGAGGATCAGATCAAAAGGGCCAAGGACCGCCGCCGCCCAATCGCCCGCGAGGAAGCGCGCCCTTGCCGCCAACCCCAGCCGCGCCGCGTTGCGCGCGGCCAGCGCCGCTGCTGCGGGCTTCAGGTCAATGCCAATCCCGTTTGCGGCAGGGAATTCGCTCAGCACCGCCAGCAGCAAGGCCCCGGTCCCGGTGCCAAGATCGAGCACCCTGAGCGCCGCGCCCTTATCCGGGCAGGCTTCCAGCGCCGCTTCCACCAAGGTTTCGCTATCGGCGCGGGGAATGAGCGTGGCGGGGGAGACTTCGAGTTCAAGCGTCCAGAAGCCAACCCGCCCGATCAGATAGGCGAAGGGTTCGTGCGCCACGCGCCGCGCCAGCAAGGTGGCGAAGTGCTGGGCCTTATCGGCAGGCACCGCCGCGCGCGGGTCTCGCAGCAGCGCTTCTTCCGTTGTACCCAATACATGCGTGAGAAGCCGACGCGCTTCGAGCCTCGGCGCTTCAATCGCCGCACCGCGCAGCCTTTGCCCAGCCTGACAGAGAAAAAAACCAACCGTACCGGCGGGATCGGCGCA
>JBIIGZ010000194.1:0-6052 GCA_044236185.1 Roseomonas sp.
GTTGCGTCAACACAATGCCGCGCAGCTGGTCACTTGAAATGCGCCGATTGCCTTCAAAAGCCACGCGATTGACCAGGGGGTTTTCCACCACGTCAACCACCAGACGGGAACCTTCAGTGCGGATCGTCACATCGCGGAAAAGCCCGGTCGCGAAAAGTGCGCGCATGCTGCGGTCGATACGTTCCTGCTCCGCAGCGTCGCCACGCTGCACAAGCATATAGCTGCGCACCGTATCGGGATCGATGCGTTGCGTACCGCGCACATCCACCTGTGTGATGCGCCCGCCACCACGGCCAGCTTCCTGCGCGGATGCTGGCATGGCCAGGGCCAAAAAGACGAAAAGGGCCAAAAGAGCGCGTAGCTGCTTCACGGAATCGGCATCTCTCTCAAGCTGAAGCTTCTACCTAGCCGAGCGGCGCACCCCTCGCCACCCCCAAACCATCAACCTAGCAGCCCGCTCACCCAGCGCACCACGCCAAGCTGCGCCAGATCATTCCAGGTGGCGAAAATCATCAGGCTTATCAGCAGGGCAAAGCCGGCCCGGAAGCCGTATTCCCGCGCCTTCAGGGGCAGGGGCCGACCGCGGATGGCCTCTGCCGCGTAGAACATTAAATGCCCGCCATCCAGCACCGGGATCGGGAAAAGATTGATCAACGCCAGATTGACCGAAAGCAGCGCAGCAAAGGTAATGAAGGCCGAAAGCCCCATATTGGCGACCTGCCCCGACATTTGCGCAATCCGCAACGGCCCTCCCAGATCCTCAGCCCCACGGCCGCCGGAGATCATCTGCCAAACGCCGACAAGCGTCTGCCAGGTGATGTCCAAAGTATGGGTCACGCCCGCCCAGGCGGCGCTGAAGGGGTCCAGTTTCTCGAAGACCGGCGGCCCCGCTGTAATGCCCAGCATGCCAAGCCCGTCAGACGGCCGCGGCAACGGCGTCGCCATGAGTTTGACCTGGGATTCGCCCCGCATCACCAGCACTTCAATGGCTTGGCCGGCGCGCGCCTGGACATAGCGCTGCAAGGCTTCAAACCGTTCAACCTTCTGGCCATCCATGGCGATAATGCGATCGCCCGGCGCCAAGCCAGCCCGCGCCGCGGCTGAGGCTTCCACCACATTGCCCACGCTCGGCACCGGCGAAGGCCGGCCTACCACGACGAACAGCGCAGCAAACAGCAACACCGCCAGGGCAAAATTAAAGAAAGGCCCCGCCGCCACCACCAGGGCACGGTCACCCACGGGCTTTTCGTGGAAGGTCTCACCAGGGCGGAAGCCAGCCGCCTGTTCTGCCCCGGCTTCGCCCAAATCCTCCATGCCATGCATTTTCACGTAGCCGCCCAGCGGCAGCCAGCCGATCCGCCATTCGCAGCCGCGCTTGTCGACCCAAGTGTAGATGGCGCGGCCAAAGCCCACCGAAAAACGCTCCACATGCACACCGCGCCAGCGCGCCGCCAGATAATGGCCAAGCTCATGGATGAAAATCAGGACCCCAAGCACGACCACGAAGGCGGCAATGCTGCGGAAGGGTTCAGGCAAAAATTCCAAGAGAAAGGCTCCTTAAACGGACGCAATCACACAAGGGCGGCACGCTTTGCGGCAATCAGCCCGGCTTGGGACCGTGCCGCCGCATCATGTGCCATAATAGCGGTCAGATCCGCGGCCTCTGGCGCGCCAAGGCGCATAAGCGTTTCTTCCACCACTACTGCGATATCGAGAAAGCGGAGCCGTTTTTCAAGGAAGAGCCCGACCGCGATCTCATTCGCCGCATTCAGGATGGTGGGCGCCCCGCCACTGGCACGAAGCGCTTCCCGCGAAAGCCGCAGTGCCGGGAAGCGCACCGGATCGGGCGCAAAAAACTCGAGCTTGCCAAGCGCAATCAGATCAAGCGGCGGCACGGAAGCCGCCATGCGTGCCGGCCAAGCCAGGGCATGGGCAATCGGCGTGCGCATATCCGGCGTGCCAAGCTGCGCCAGCACCGACCCATCCGTGTATTGCACCAGCCCATGCACGGTGGATTGCGGGTGGACCAGCACTTCGATCCGCGACTCCGGCACCGGGAAAAGCCGCGCGGCTTCAATCAGTTCCAGGCCCTTGTTGAACATGGTGGCGGAATCAACGCTGATCTTGGCCCCCATGGACCAGACCGGGTGGCGCACCGCGACTTCGGGCGTGACGGCGGCCATCTCCGCCAAGGACATGGTCCGGCACGGCCCGCCCGAGGCGGTCAGAATGATTTTTGCAATCGCCAAAGGGTCGCGCATATCCAGCGCCTGGAAAATCGCATTGTGTTCGCTATCCACGGGCAGGATGGTCGCACCCCCGGCGCGGGCAGCGGCCAAAACAGGTTCCCCGGCACAGACCAGGCTTTCCTTATTGGCAATCGCCATGATGCCGCCGCGGGCAAGGGCTGCCATGGTGGCAGGCAACCCAACCGCGCCAACAATCGCGGCCATGGTCCAATCGGCGGGCAGCCCCGCTGCGGCCACCACTGCCTCCGGCCCGGCCGCTACTTCAGTCCCCGTACCGGCCAGGGCTTCCTTTAGCGCCTGATATTGCGAGGCATCAGCCAGCACCGCATGGCGCGCCTTGAGCCGCCGCGCCTGGGCCGCCAAACCGTGCCAATCCCGCCCGGCGACCAGCGCCACAACATCGAATGTATCCTCGGTCGCCGCTTCCAGCAGGGAGACAGTGCTTTTGCCGACCGACCCCGTGCTGCCGAGCACAGTCACCCGGCGCGGCCCTGGCCGCTGGTTCAATGCCATAGCGGCATGCCCCGGCCGGCCAGCAGGGCAAGGGCGGTTGCCATGGGTGCTGCCGCCATCACGCCATCCAGCCGGTCAAAGACGCCGCCATGCCCCGGAATGAGGGCAGAGCTATCCTTCACCCCGAAGCGACGCTTGATGGCGCTTTCCAAAAGATCACCTGCTTGTGACATCACCCCCAGCATGGCCGCGATTGCCGCTGCGCGTGAAGCCCCCCCCGGTGCGAGCAACGCCGCCGCCCCCGCGCCGATCAGTGTCGCGGCAACCAAGCCGCCCGCAGCACCCGACCAGGTCTTGCCCGGAGAGATGGCCGGCGCCAGCTTCGGCCCGCCCAAGGCACGCCCCGCAACATAGGCCCCGGTATCCGAGGCCCAGACGATCAGCACCATGAAAAGCGTATTGAGCAGCCCGGCGTGATCCTCGCCCCGCAGCAGCACGAGCGAAAACCCCGCAAGCCCAATGTAGAAAAGCCCGGCCGCCGGCCAGATATCGCCCTGGCGCTGCAGCAGGAAAAGCAGCAGCGTCCCCGCCGCCAAAAGCCCAAGCGCCGCAAGCGGCGGCCCGAAGGCCGCCAACAACATAACCCCAAGGCTCACTGCCGGCATCAGCACGCCCGGCCAGCGCCAGATGGAAATTTGGCAAAACCGCGCCCATTCCCAGGAGAGCAGCACCACCGCAACGCCGACCAGAACATCCCAGACCAACCCGCCGGACCAAATGCCAAACACCGCAATCGGGATCAGCACCGCTGCCGATGCGCCCCTGAGGCCCAAATCGCGCCAGGGGCGCGGCGCCGTAGCGGCTTCCTGTTGAGATGCCTTTGTTTCGCTCACGTCAGGCGCGCAGCCCATAGCGGCGTTCGCGCCGGTGATATTCTGCCACCGCGCCTTGCAAATCCGCAGCCGCGAAATCCGGCCACAGCACATCCAAAAAGACAAATTCGGCATAGGCTGCCTGCCAAAGCAGGAAATTCGACAGGCGCTGTTCGCCCGAAGTGCGGATGATCAAATCCGGATCGGGCATGCCTGCGGTTTGCAGGAAGCCACCAAATTGCGCCTCGGTCAGGGTTTCGGGGTCAAGCGTGCCCGTCTTGGCTGCCCGCGCCACCGCCTTCGTCGCGGCCAGAATCTCATCCCGCGCGCCATAGGACAGCGCCATGACCAGATTGAGCCGCGTGCCGCCCGCCGTCGCCTTTTCGGCATCCGCCACCATGGCCGACAAATCGGCACCGAAACGACTGTGATCGCCAATCACATGCAGCTTCACGCCATCACGCACCAGCCCCGCCACTTCATTGCGCAGATAGAGCCGGAGCAAGCCCGATAGGGCCGAGACTTCCTCCATCGGCCGGCGCCAATTCTCACTGGAAAAGGCAAACAACGTCAGCCAGCCAATGCCGGCATCGGCTGCCGCCTGCACCGCGCGCCGCGCCGCTTCTGCGCCGGCGCGATGGCCAAGCGCGATGGGCACGCCACGCGCTTCGGCCCAGCGGCGATTGCCATCCATGATGATTGCAACATGGGCGGGCGGCGCCTGCGGGGCGCCCGCAGCGGGACGGGGTTCGCTGGCCGCGCTCATGCGCTGCTTCCTTCCGCGCGATCAGGCCCCAGCCGGTTCCGCAAGCGCCATTCCCCCCAATATGCCGGATGATCCTCAGACCGTCCGGATATCCTTATCCTTGTCCACCAAGGCCGCGTCTATCTGCTTGACGAATTGGTCGGTGAGTTTCTGCACCTCTTCCTCGGCGCGCTTCACCTCATCTTCGCCGAGTTCGGATTTCTTGCCAGCGGCCTTGATCTGTTCCATGCCATCACGCCTGACGCCACGCACGGCAACACGCGCCTGTTCAGCATAGCGCGCCGCCGCCTTGGCCAATTCATTGCGGCGTTCAGTAGTGAGCGGCGGCAGCGGCACGCGGATTACCTGGCCTTCCGCCTGCGGGTTGAGCCCCAGATTGGCTTCCCGAATGGCGCTTTCGACCGCCTTGGTCAGCGCCTTGTCCCAGACCTGCACCGCCAGCAGCCCCGGCCCCGCCACCGAAATATTGGCCACCTGATTGAGCGGCGAGACACTGCCATAAGCATCCACGCGCACCGGTTCAAGCAAGGCGGGGCTGGCGCGGCCTGTGCGCAGGCCAGAGAATTCCTTCTTCAGGGTTTCCATCGCGCCTTCCATCCGGCGCGTCAGATCCTGTTTCAGGGCTTTTACGTCCGTCGGCATGATGCCCTTCCCCCTGGGTTATGGCGCCTGTTCCACCACGGTGGTGAATTTGCCTTCGCCCTTCATGACAGCGGTGAAGGCGCCTGGTTCATGGATATTGAAGACAATGATGGGCAGCTTGTTTTCGCGCGCCAGGCTGATCGCCGCCGCATCCATCACCGCCAGATCACGCGCCAGCATATCAAGATAGGTCAGCGTCGTGTAGCGCTCCGCATTGGGCTTTTTGCGCGGATCGGCGGAATAGACACCATCCACCTGCGTGCCCTTGAACAGCGCATCGCAGGACATCTCGGCCGCGCGCAAGGCAGCCGCGGTATCGGTGGTGAAAAACGGATTGCCGGTGCCGGCCGCAAAAATCACCACGCGGCCCTTTTCCATATGCCGCTCAGCACGGCGACGAATGAAGGGCTCACAAAGGCTCGCCATCGGGATCGCGCTTTGCACGCGCGTCTGCACGCCGATCTTCTCTAGCGCATTCTGCATGGCAAGCGCATTCATCACAGTCGCCAGCATGCCGATGCTGTCCGCCTGGGCGCGGTCCATGCCGGAAGCCGCGCCGGAAATGCCGCGAAAGATATTGCCCCCGCCAATCACCAGGCAGACCTGCACACCCAGGTCCACGACACCCCGGACATCTTCGGCAATGCGCCGACAAGTGGCATTGTCCAGCCCGTAATCCCGATCCCCCATCAGGGCCTCACCGGAGACCTTGAGCATGACGCGCTTATAGGCCGGGTTCTGGCTCATGGGGGCTTGGTCTCGACTCGGGTTCAGGTTACGGGCGCCACCATAAAGACATGCCCGCGAAGGCGGCAATAAGGTACAGCAAGGGCGGGGAGCGCTCAGGCTCCCCGCCGGTAGTCAGTTCAGGCCTTGCCGGCTGCAGCGGCCACTTCGGCGGCGAAATCGCCCTGCTGCTTTTCAATGCCTTCGCCAAGGTGGAACCGGGCAAAGCCAGAGAGCTTCACGCCCGCCTTCTTGACCACTTCCTTCACGCGGCTTTCGCCATCATGCACCCAAACCTGCTCCAGCAGCACCACTTCCTCGTAATACTTGCGGATACGGCCTTC
>JBIIGZ010000049.1:0-19621 GCA_044236185.1 Roseomonas sp.
CGCCGGGCGAGGGCGCCAATCTCATCTACGGGGACCAACCCCCAAGCGCGTCACGGCGACCCTCTCCCAGCTACCGACGCGCAACCTTAGCCGGGAGGCGCGGCGATGAGTGGAGGTGTTACAAGCAAGGCCCATCTCCCCAGCCTTGGGCGCCGCGCCCTGCTGCTTGGCCTTGGCGCCAGCTTTGCCTTGCCTGGGGTGCGCCTTGCCTTTGCCCAGGCCCCTGGTCCGGCACGGCTGGTTGTTGTGCTGCTGCGTGGCGGGCTTGATGGGCTTTACGCCGTGCAGCCCTATGCCGACCCCCATTTCGCGGAGCTGCGCGGTCCCTTGGCTTTGCCGGAACCGGGCCAAGAGGACGGGCTTTTGGACCTTGGCGGGCGCTTTGGCCTGCATCCGCGCCTGGCCGGCATCCACACGATGTTCCGTGAAAATGAGGCGCTGATCCTGCATGCCGTGGCGGGGCCTTGGCGCACGAGAAGCCATTTTGATGCGCAGGATTTGCTTGAAAGCGGCGCGGAACAGCGTTTGGCGAGTGGTTGGCTCAATCGCGCGCTGACCGCGCTGCCGCCCCCTGCCGCCGGGCGCGCAGTCGGCCTTGCCATTGGGACGAATACGCCCCTTTTGCTGCGGGGCCGGGCGCGGGTGGATAATTACATGCCGCGCGGTGTGGCCGAGCTGCCGCCGGACCTTATGGCGCGCATTCTGGATCTCAACCTACGCGACCAGGCGCTTGGACCCGTGCTGCGCGATGGCGTCCGGGCGCGGGGCTATGTGCTGGAGACCCTGGGGGAGGCGGCACGCCAGCGCCCGCCACCTGGGGGCCAATTCGCCGTGCTGGCCAGGGCCGCCGGCCAATTGATGGCCGCACCGCAAGGCCCGAGCGTGGCGGCTTTTGAACTGGGCGGCTGGGATACCCATGCGCAACAATTGGCTCGGTTGAATGCCCCCCTGGCGCAAATGGATGAGGGGCTGGTCGCGCTGAAACAGGCGCTTGGTGATGTCTGGCGGCGCACGGCCGTGCTGGTGGTAACAGAATTTGGCCGCACCGCCCGGGTGAATGGCACCATGGGCACAGACCATGGCACGGGTGGTGCGGCCTTTATCCTGGGAGGCGCGGTACAGGGTGGGCGCATTCTTGGGGATTGGCCCGGTCTAGCCCCGGCCAATTTGTTCCAAAACCGTGATCTTTGGCCGACCACGGATATGCGAAGCCTCGCCAAAGGCTTGCTCAGGGATCATCTGCGCCTACCCATGGCGGCGGTTGACGCAGCCTTCCCGATTAGCGCCGAAGCCGCACCGCTTGGCGGGATCACCCGCGTGTGAAGAGGCCCCTCAGGTCAGGCTGATGTTCTCAGCCGTGATCAAATCGCGCATTTCGGCGCGCTCGGTGGCCAGGAATTGGGCGAAGGCTTCCGGGCCTTCCGCGGCGGGCGTCAGGCCCAGCGCTTCCAGCCGGGGCGCCAAGGCGGGCTGTTCCACGGCGTCCTTCGCGGCGCCAGCAAGGCGCGCGATTACTGGGGCGGGGGTGGCGGCTGGCGCCAAAAGCCCGAGCCAATCGCCCATTTGAAACCCAGCAAACCCCTGTTCGCTGATCGTCTGCAGCGCTGGGAAGGCTTTGCTCCGCGTTGCCACGGAAAGCCCGATGGCGCGGGCCTTGCCGTCCCGGATCAAGGGTGTCGCCAAGGCAAGGGAGGTGAAGCCGAAAGGCACATCGCCACGCAATAATCCGGCCATCTGATCCGCCCCGCCGCGATAGGGAACGTGTTCGCCCTTGATCCCCGCCCGCCGCAGCAGGCTTGCCGCGGCCAGATGGGTGCGGGACCCGACACCCACACTGCCATAGCGCGCTTCGGCAGGGTTGGCGCGAAGCCGCGTGAGCAAGCCAGGCAAATCCGCCACGCCATATTCCGCGCGCGTGATCAGGATCAGCGGCAAGGTCGCCACTAAAGTGACGGGCGCCAGATCCCGCACGTAATCAAAACCAAGCCCGCGCATCAGGAAGGGATTGACCGATTGCCCACCGGAATCAAGCAGGATGGTCGCTCCATCCGGGGCCGCTTGCGCAACAAATCCGGCAGCGACAGCACCTGACGCGCCGCTGCGGTTTTCTGGCGTTACTGTGGCGCCAAGCACTTCACCCATGCGCGGCGCCATCAGCCGGCCGAGGATATCGGTGCTACCCCCAGGGGGGAAAGCAATGATCAGGCGCGCTGCGCGGTCTGGCGCTTGCGCCAAGGCAGGGGTGGCCAGCAAGCTGGCGAGAATTGAGCGGCGGAGCATGGCATCTGGTGCGTCGCCTGTTCCGCGAATTCAAGTGACAAAATCATTTAACCACGCGACTGGTCATGCCGCGCTATGGCGCGAGCCGCACGCTTTGGCGCTTGCGGCCCCAGTTACCCGGCTTTTCCTCGAACACGCCGGGCAGGGGGGTGCCGCAATCCGGGCAGCCGCCCTCCGGGGTAAGGCGCCATTCCAGCAATTCATACCAATCGCGCTTGATCAGCGACCCGCCACAGGCATGGCACCAGGTGCTGGCGCGCGATGGCGCATGGATATTGCCAACATAGACATGCCTGACGCCGGCGGCACGCGCCAAACGCCGCGCACGGAACAGCGTTTCGGGCGGCGTGGCGGGCCGGTCCTTCATGCGGAAGTCCGGCTTGAAGGCGCTGAAATGCAGCGGCACATCGGGGCCGAGGGCATCAACAATCCACTCCGCTAAGGAAATGATTTCGCCGTCAGAATCATTCAGCCCCGGAATCAGCAGCGTGGTGATTTCAAACCAGACTTTGGTTTCGCGCTTCAGATAGATCAGCGTTTCCTTGACGGGTTCCAATTGGCCCTTGGTGATGTCGCGATAAAACCCCTCGGTAAAGGCTTTGAGGTCAATATTCGCGGCGTCCATGTGGCGGTAGAATTCCTCACGCGGGCCGGCATTCATATAGCCGGCGGTGACGGCAACCGTCTTGATACCCTCAGCCCGGCATACCTTCGCGATATCCATGGCATATTCAAGGAAAACCACCGGATCATTATAGGTAAAGGCAATGGACCGGCAGCCGAGTTGCTTCGCTGCGCGCATGATCACTTCCGGCCGGCCGGTGGACGCGACGCTATCCATCTCTCGGCTTTTGGAAATGCCCCAATTTTGGCAGAAATCGCAGGCGAGGTTGCAGCCCGCCGTGCCGAAGGACAGTACCGGCGTGCCGGGCAGGAAGTGATTGAGCGGTTTTTTCTCGATCGGGTCCACGCAAAAGCCGGAAGACCGGCCATAGGTGGTCAGCACCACGCCATCCTCATTGGCGCCGCGCACGAAACAAAGCCCACGCTGGCCATCACGCATCTTGCACTCGCGCGGGCAGACATCGCAGCGAAACCGGCCATCCGACAGCTTCGTCCACCAGCGCGTCGGCACGCCGGTCAGCTTCTGGGTTTCGGGGATCATGGTTTCGGCGGGCATTTGATCTATAATGGGGCGATGGATGCCGCGACAAAAGCCCCGGAAGTGCAGGGCGCCTTTTATCCCGCCGATGCGCCGAGCCTCGCCGCCGGGGTGGATCGCCATATCGCCGCGGCGCGGCCCTGGGCGATGCGCCCAAAGGCCGTGGTGGCGCCGCATGCCGGGCATGTGTTTTCTGGCCCAATTGCGGGCAGCGCCTATCGCCTGCTGGCTGCCCAGCAAGGCACCATCCGCCGCGTGGTGATCCTGAGCCCGCCGCATCGCATGGCGGTGCAGGGCTTGGCCTTGCATCCCGCCCAGGCTTGGGCGACGCCGCTTGGCCTGCTGCCGGTGGATCGCGCTGGCATTGCGAAACTGCTGGCGCTGCCCTTTGTGGCGGAAAACCCAGCGCCCTTCACGCGCGAACACGGCATTGAAGTGCACCTGCCCTTTATCCAGCGCGCCCTGGGCCAGGTTGCCATCATTCCCGTGCTGGTCGGGCAGGCCGCACCGCAACAGGTGGCGCAAGCGCTTGAAGCGGTCTGGGGTGGGCCGGAGACAGTGATCATTATCTCCTCAGATCTCTCGCATTACCTTGGCTATGAGGAAGCGCGCGCCAAAGATATCGGCACCGTCGCCGCGATTGAGCAATTGCGCGGGGACCGCATTGGCGGCGCGGAAGCCTGCGGGCGGCACGCGCTTTATGGGATGCTGGAACGCGCGCGCGCTTTGGATATGCGCGCAACATCGCTCGATTATCGCAATTCCGGCGACACCCATGGCGATAAGACACGCGTTGTTGGGTATGCCTCGGTTGCGTTTGAATATGCGCAGGAAGCGCGGCTGACGGATTCAGACCGCAAGCTCGTTTTCGATCTGGCACAATTCATGGTGCGCTTTGGGGTGGAACAGGGGCGCCGGCCCAAGATCGGCTGGGGGGAGCTTTCACCTTCCATGAAGGCGCAGCGCGCAAGCTTTGTAACTCTCACACTGAATGGCGCGCTGCGCGGCTGCATCGGCAGCGTGGCCGCGCATCGCGCCTTGCATGAGGATATTGCCGATAGCGCCTGGAAGGCCGCCTTTGGCGATCCGCGCTTCAAACCGCTGAATGCTGAGGAACTGTCAGGGGTGAAGGTGGATGTTTCCATCCTGAGCCAGCCCCGCCCGATTGCCGTGAATAGTGAGGCCGAGCTGATCCATGCACTTGATCCTGATCGGGATGGCTTGATCCTGCGCGACGGGCAGCGCCAGGCGCTATTTCTGCCGCATGTATGGGGCGGTATTCCTGATCCCCGCACGTTCATTCGCGCGCTGAAACGTAAGGCGGGTTTGGCGCCGGATCATTGGTCCAGCGAAACGCGCGCCTTTCGCTTCAGCGTGGAGTCATTTGGGCAGAGCGACCAGCACTGAGCATCTTCAAGACCCCCGATAGGTCGCGTAACTCCAGGGTGAACAAAGCAGCGGCACATGGTAATGCCCCTGATCGGCCATCAGCCCAACCGCAAGCGTCACCACATCCAAATAAGGCCACTCCGCCCCCTGGCCGCGGGCGCGGAAATAATCGGCCACCGCAAAGCGCAATTCATAACGGCCAGGGATGAAATCCGCCTGCGCCATCAAGGGGCCATCAGTGCGGCCATCGGCATTGGTGCGCCGCGTCACCACCAAAACCGGTGCCGGGTCCATGCGCCAAAGCTCCACCACCATGCCCTCGGCGGGGATGCCCTCAGCCGTGTTCAGCACATGCGTCGAAAGGGAACCGGGTCCGCTGCGGGCCATGGAGGATTCTTCTTCAATCCAAGGGAGCGCCGGTGGCGACCCAGGCGATCAGCTTGGCGCGTTGTTCTGCCGTCATCTCGGTCATATTGCCGGGGGGCATGGCTTCGGTCTGCACCTGCTGGCGCATGGAAGCCGCCCAGCGGCGTATTTGCGCCGGGGTTTCCATGATCACGCCCTTGGGGGCCACCGCAATGCCCTCAAAACTCGGCCGGGCGGCATGGCAGCTTACGCAATGGGCGGCGACGATGGACTGAACTTCCGTGAAGGCTGGCACCTCTGCGTTGCCGTAATCCTGCTTGCCTGATTGCACGATGAAGAAGGCCGCGACCATGGCGGCAACCGCGCCGGCGGGCAGCCACAGCGCGTTCTGCCCCTTTTGGCGCAGCACGAAGAATTGCCGCACCAAAGCGCCAGCCAGGCCAATCACCAGCAGGATCAGCCAATTCAGCGGGTGCTGCCAGGTCATGGGGTAATGCGGCGAGATCATGATGAACAGCACAGGCAGCGTCAGATAGGTGTTGTGCACACTCCGCTGCTTGCCCCAGCGGCCATATTTCGGATCGGGTGTCGCGCCGGCACTCATGGCCGCGACCATTTTCCGCTGGCCGGGGATGATCACCATGGCGACATTGGCGACCATGATGGTGCCGGTCATGGCACCCACCTGCAAAAAGGCGCCTCGGCCCGAGAATATCTGGCAGGAGACATAAGCCACCACCGCCAAAGCCACGGCGCCGATGGCGCCCAACAGCGCCTCATTTTCCCCAAGCTTGGATCGGCAGACCAGATCATAGGCAACCCAGCCGCCCACCAGCATGGCGGCGCTGATGCCAATGGCCTGCCATGGCGTCATCGGCATCACGGCAGGGTCAATCAAATAGCTGGATGCCTGGCCCCAATAGATCAGCACGAAAAGCGAAAAGCCGCTGATCCAGGTCCAATAGGCTTCCCATTTGAACCAATGGAGCTTTTCCGGCAGCTTTTCCGGCGCCAGGATGTATTTGCGCTTGTAGTAGAACCCCCCGCCATGGATGGCCCATTGCTCGCCGCGCACCAACGGGTTTTTGTCCGCCGGCGGGTCGAGCTGATTGTCCAATGAAATGAAATAGAAGGATGCGCCAATCCAGGCGATGCCCGTGATCAGGTGCAGCCAGCGTATGGCCAGATTGACCCATTCGGAAAGGGCGGCGAAATCCATCGGTAATCCCAGGAAAAGGGCCTCTGTTGCAGCGCCACAATGCGTCGCAAGATGCGATGACGGCAAGGGCCAAGGCGCGCCGGGGCGGATTTCCCCTTGAAACCGGGGCGAATGAGGCGCAGGAACCGCCCCCCATGAGCCCCACCCGCCTCTCCCTCCCCAAGGACAGGATCAAGATCCTGTTGCTTGAGGGTATTTCCGATAGCGCTGTCGAGCTGCTGGCCGATGCTGGCTATCGTTCCGTCAAACGCGAAACCAAGGCGCTGGATGGCCCCGTGCTGGCGCGCGCGCTGAAGGGCGTGCATGTGCTTGGCATAAGGTCCCGCACCCAGGTGACCGAGGAAGTGCTGGCGGCGGCGGATCGGCTGATCACCATCGGCTGTTTTTGCATCGGCACCAATCAGGTGGCCCTGGAAGCGGCGGCTTCGCGCGGCATTCCCGTATTCAATGCGCCATTTTCCAATACGCGGTCGGTGGCGGAACTGACGCTTGGCGAAATCATCATGATGATGCGCGGCGTCTTCCCGAAATCCAATGCGGCGCATCGCGGGGAATGGGACAAATCGGCGGCCAATAGCTGGGAAGTACGCGGCAAGACGCTTGGTATTATCGGCTATGGCAATATCGGCGCGCAGCTTTCGGTGCTGGCGGAAGCCTTTGGCATGCGGGTGATCTATTTTGATCACACGACCAAACTGCCGCATGGCAATGCGCAGCCCATGCCAAGCCTGAGAGCATTGTTGGCGGAATCCGATGCGGTCACGGTGCATGTGCCCGAAACGGCTGAGACCATGGGCATGATTGGCGAAGCTGAAATTCGCGCCATGAAGCCCGGGGCAGTTTTCGTGAATAATGCGCGCGGCACGGTAGTGGATTTGGAAGCGCTCGCGCGCGCGATGCAGGATGGCCATGTATTGGGCGCGGCGGTGGATGTTTTCCCGGTGGAGCCATCGCGCAATGGGGAGGCATTTGTTTCCCCCCTGCAGGGCCTGCCGAATGCGATTTTGACCCCGCATATCGGTGGCAGCACCGGGGAAGCGCAATCGCGCATCGGCCAGGAAGTGGCGCGGAAGTTGATTGATTTCTCCGATACCGCGGCGACCTTTGGCGCGGTGAATTTTCCGCAGGTGCAATTGCCGGCACGGCCATCGGGCGCGCGTTGGACCCATGCGCATCGGGACACGCCGGGCATGCTTTCGCGCATCAATGAAATCTTTGGCCGGCGCGGCTTGAACATCTCGGCCCAGTATCTGCAGACCGCGGGCAATATCGGCTATCTGGTGATCGACAGTGCCGAGGCGCGGAAGGAGGCAGAGGAGATTCTGGCCGAATTGCGCGAATTGCCCGGCACCATCCGCGCAAGGCTGATCTACGAACGGCATTGAATGGCGGTTTGGCCCGGCAGGGCTGATTTCTGGCCCTGCCTGTTTCTTTTTTGATCAATCACAGCTAAGTGTTGTCAACTTAAACTGACACAGGTGTTCCATGGAACGCATGCTTGCTGGGCGCTCGGCGCTCGTTACCGGTTCAACCTCGGGCATTGGGCTTGGCATTGCGCTGCTGCTGGCGGAAGCCGGCGCCAAGGTCATGCTGAATGGCATGGGCAAGCCTGAAGATATCGCGGCAGCGCGGGCCAAGGTCGGCGCAGCGATGGGCGGGGGTGACGCGCCTTATTCGGCGGCCGATCTCTCAAAGCCCGCCGGCGTGCGCGCCATGGTGGCGGAAGCCGAAGCGGCGCTGGGGGGCGTGGATATCCTGGTGAATAATGCCGGCATCCAATTCGTGAGCCCCGTTGAGGATTTCCCGGAAGAAAAATGGGACGCGATCATCGCGATCAATATGTCGTCCAATTTCCACGCCATTCGCGCAGCGCTGCCGGGGATGAAGGCGCGCGGCTGGGGGCGGATTATCAATATCGCTTCCGCGCATGGGCTGGTCGCGAGCCCCTATAAGGTTGCTTATGTGGCGGCCAAGCATGGCGTGGTTGGCATGACCAAAGTGGTTGCGCTGGAAATCGCCGAAACACCCATCACCTGCAATGCGATCTGCCCCGGCTTTGTGAGGACGCCTTTGGCTGAGGCGCAGGTAAAGCCACTCGCGGATAAATTCGGCATATCGGAAGAAGCGGCGCTGCGTGATCATTTGCTGGTGAAGCAGCCATCGCGGCGTTGGATTGAGGTTGAGGATATTGCGCGCATGGCGCTGTATCTCTGCGGCCCCGGTTCGGGCGCGGTGAATGGTGCCGCACTTTCCATTGATGGCGGCTGGCTGGCTGCGTGATGGACGCCAATATCCCGGCGGGGAAGGGTGCCGGGGCGCCGGCGGACGATGTGTCTTCACCCGCGGTTGCCAAGCCTGTGGCGAAGAAGCGGCTCAGTCTTGCGCTGCAAGGTGGCGGCACGCATGGCGCCTTCACTTGGGGCGCCATGGAGCGCCTGCTGGAAGATGAACGCATAGACTTTGATGGTTTTTCCGGCACTTCGGCCGGCGCGATCAACGGCGCCATGGTGGTGCAGGGCTTGATCGAAGGCGGCCCCGCTGGCGCGATCAAGGCGTTGGATCGTTTCTGGCGCAGCATGGCCGCGAACCTTGCCGTTAGCCCTTTGCAGGCGCTGCCTTGGGAAAAGGCGATGTGGGGGCATGACCTGACCTGGTCCTTCGCCTATCGCACTTTCGACACACTATCGCGCGTGCTTTCGCCCTATCAGCTCAATCCCTTCCCCATCAATTACAATCCGCTGCGCGATGCGCTGAACCAAAGCATTGATTTTGAGCGGCTGCGCGAAGAAACCAAGGCGCCGCGGCTGTTTGTTTCAGCAACCAGCGTGCGTACCGGCAAGCCGCGCGTTTTCACGCGCCGCGAAATTACGCCCGATGCGCTGCTGGCATCCGCCTGCCTGCCGCAGGTTTTCAAGGCGGTGGAGATTGACGGTGAGCCCTATTGGGATGGCGGCTATCTGGGCAATCCCGCGCTATGGCCGCTTTATGAGCAAGGCGGGCCGCCCGATATCATGCTGATCCAGTTGAACCCGCAAGTGCGCGAGGAAATGCCGACCAGCGCTTCAGATATCGTCAATCGGTTGAATGAAATCACCTTCAATGGCAGCCTGATGGCGGAAATGCGCGCGATTGATTTCGTGCAGCGTTTGCTTGATGCGGGGCGGCTGGAACAGCCGCGCTATCGCCGCCTGTTCATCCATTTGATCGAGGATGAGGATCGGCTGCGTTCCTTCAAGCTTTCGACGAAGTTCAATGGCGATTGGGAATTCCTGTGCATGCTGCGCCAATTCGGGCGCGATGCGGCGGATAAGTGGCTGACCGATCATTTTGACAAGCTCGGCCGCGAAAGCAGCGTGGATATCAGGGAACGCTTCCTGTGACGGGCAAGGATATTTGGGACGCCAAGGTCTATTTGCAGTTTGAGGATGAAAGGCTGCGCCCTGCGCTCGATCTGATCGCGCGCATTCCGCATGAAGCACCGAAGCTGGTGGTGGATTTGGGTTGTGGTGCGGGCAATGCGCTGCCGGTGCTGGCTGCACGCTTTCCATCGGCGCGCGTGATGGGCGTGGATGGCAGTGCGGCGATGCTTGCCAAGGCTGCGGCGGCGGGGTTTGAGACGGCGCCGGCGGAGATCACCACCTGGAAGCCGGAAGCGCCGGTGGATGTGATTTTCAGCAATGCCGCGCTGCAATGGCTTGATGGGCATGAGGCACTGTTTCCGCGCCTGCTGGAATGCCTGGCACCAGGCGGCGTTTTGGCCGTGCAAATGCCATCCATGCATGCGGCACCCTTGCGCGCGGAACAGGACCTGATTGCGCGGGAAGGGCCTTGGGCCGACACCTTGCAGCGCGTGAAAAGCGCGCCCGCCATTTTGACTCCTAAGGCCTATTACGCCCTGCTGAGCCCGCGTGTCGCAAAGCTTGAGATGTGGGTGACGGAATATATCCATGTGCTGCAGGGCGAAGACCCGGTGGTACGCTGGGCCATGGGGACAAGCCTGCGGCCCTATTTGGATGCGCTGGGGCCTGAGGGCAGCAAGGGGTTTTTGGCAGCCTATGCAGCAGCGATGCGTGATGCCTATCCGCCGGGGCCGGATGGGGCGGTGCTATTGCCGTTTCGGCGGTTATTTTTGCTGGCACGGAGGTAGTGGGCGGCAGCTAGGTTTGGTTCCGCTTGACAGAGGCTACTGAAGAATTAATAAATCGTATGCTTAAAGAAAATTCGCTTTGACGATCTGGGAGGTTTCCATGAGCGATCCCTGGTTGACGGGCTTACCGAGCGGAATGACTGATAATCCGGACGTGGATTGGTTTCTGTCCCTCGGTCGCATGCGCGCCTACACCTACCCGGACGATGTGGAATACCAGTATCGAGTTATTTCCTATCCTTCACTCCTGCCCGATAGAGTGGGCCAAGAAGAGCATTTATATTATTCTTTGGAGCAACCGACTGCTGGATTTCCGACTGTCGGCGTATTGACTTTCTTCTACAATTTTCAACCCCGCGTTGTTTCGAGCGATTTGGGCACTTCCGGATTGTTCCGTATCGAATATACAAACAGCTTCGTAGATGGCAGCCCTGACTATACCGGCTGGACTTATCGAGGATGGTCCTATCAGGTTTTGAATTGGGCTGCCTCTTCTGCCGATGCGGGCAGGGAGGCACGGATTTATTCGAACTGGGACGATAGCCTTATTGGCACGTTCCATGATGTGACTGATGCAACCATCTGGGGTGACTCAATTCGGCTGACAATTGAAAACCCCGATGCGTATTGGTCCAGCAATTCATTCGTAAATGCGAACACTTACAGTAATGTCCCAGTCACGGCATATTTGCAGAACACGAGTTTCAGTGTTGCTACTTCACAAGGTGGTGCCTTTGAAACATACGATCCGCAAAGGCGCACCAGCTTTGTGGAAGATGGCGGCGCGGTACAATTCCGGGTGACACGCCCTGAAGATGGGGCGCAATCGGCACAGAATTTAAGATGGTCTCTGATTAGCGTGGAGGCTCAGGGTAATGACTTTCCTGACGGTTTTTTCCCTAGAGGCGATGTTACGTTCGACGTCAATCAGACTGAAGCCTTCTTCAGTATTGAGTTTCTTGAGGACCGAGCCCGTGAAAGCATGGAGCGTTTTCGAATCTATGTGACATCACCCTCTTTCAATTTGAATTTCAGATTGGATCTTTGGGAGGGTGAGTTCCTTCTATCGGATTCGGCCTTTCGATTTTTCACCGATGCAGATGATTACGCGGACCTGAATACAGTGGCCGAGGCGGATTATGCCCGGTTTGCTGCACACCCGGCGTTGTACAATTCGGCATTGGCGGGAAATGACTACATCATTATGCCAGATGGTCCAGTGCGTGACCGCTGGTTTGATGCATCGCAACCCATGCGGGGGGGCAGTGGGAATGACACTTTCCTAGGCAGTAACCGCGGTGAGCAGCTTTTTGGTGAAGATGGCGATGATTATTTTGTTGATGGCAGCGCCACTTCCGCAACGACCAGTTTTCCAGGTACGTTTTTCAATGGCGGAAATGGAATAGATACGGTTGATTACAGTGCCAAGACCCTGCCTGTTTCTGCGGATCTTGTCCGGCCAATTGGAACGGAGGACGCCTTTCTTGGAATCGAGAATGTTTTCGGGGGCAGTTCCGATGATGTCTTGAATGGTGATTGGCAACAGAACCACCTTCGCGGCAATCATGGCGATGATACTATTTTCGGTGATGACGGCAACGACACGATTGATGGCGGTGGGGGAAGCGATAAACTGGGTGGCGGGAAGGGTGCTGATTCTATCTTTGGGGATTGGGACCATGATAGTTTGTCTGGTGGTGAAGATCATGATGTCCTGATCGGCGCTGCCGGTCATGATTGCCTATTGGGCGGCGATGGTGATGATTCTCTGAATGGCGGTACTGACGCCGATACCATGTATGGTGGTGACGGCGATGACACGATTGTGGACGATGATGATTTCGCAATCGGGTATCGGGATTCTCTTTTTGGAGAAGGCGGCAATGATAGCCTGGCCGCAGGGGTAGGCCGTGATTTTCTCTCGGGATTTTCTGGTAGCGATACCCTGAATGCCTGGGGCACAACTGAAGGCAGCCTTTCCGGCGATACGCTGCTTGGGGGGAGTGGAACTGACCTTTTTTTCATGGACCACGATGATTTCCTGCTGGATTTCGGACTGAACGAAAAAATCGTGGTTCGAATCGATCCTGACCTCGATTTGGGAAATGCGATTGCTATACATGAAGGGTTGAACACGAAAATAAACTTTTTTCAGACTGACACATCGAATATTCTAACTACCATATATCTCGGAACGGATTCTCTAGGAGAACGAATCAATCTCTGGGATTTACAGATCAATAAATCAGACAGCGGCGTATCGGTTGAATACCTCCGCTCAAACATTAAAGAAGACTTAGCTCAAGAGATGAAACTCCTTGATCGAAATTTCTGCATGGGGAAATATGTAGGCGAATTTGCACTTGGGGTTGCAATCGAAGAAATCTCCACGGGTAAATTGATCAAGAAGGCTGTCGTGTCCGAAATGGCGGGAGAAGCCACGCGTAAATTCATCAGTAATTTTGAATTGTCAGTCAATCTACCTTCAGTCAATCTACCTGAATTCATAAGGCGAGAGCTCGCTATTGCGAATGAAGTCATGAGGCAAGATCTCGCTAATGCGCATGCGCCGATTGAGAATGCATTTCTGGGTTATTTCTTCAATAAAGCGGCGCAATCCATTGGCGGTGCGGCTGCAGACGCCGCTGAGGTCAAATGTCTGGCGGCGGACGGTCTCTGGTACGGTGAAATTGCTGAAGCTGTGATGGGTGCTTTGGGCGGTCGGTGGAAGGTGGCAGCAATAACCTCTGCAGCGCTATCGGCGGCCATAAAAATTGGCTTCGAACATGCGCTGACAGAAATCGAGCTTTCTGACTCTGAACTTTTCAGGAAAATTCCAGATTCACGCCGCTGGGAGCTAAAGGATGATTACAGGCCCGCTCCTCTGCAACATGATACATATGAAACATCAAGCCGCCGGACGAGCCTGCTCGTCACCGAAGATCAGATCGCCAATG
The DNA here is from genome assembly GCA_044236185.1 of Roseomonas sp. Lineage (GTDB taxonomy): Bacteria > Pseudomonadota > Alphaproteobacteria > Acetobacterales > Acetobacteraceae > Neoroseomonas. Next base: position 13,521 of record JBIIGZ010000049.1, read on the forward strand.
CGACAGCGACAGAAAAGACTGATGTCATCATCACAAATGTGGAGAAAGTGACGTTACCTGAAGGGATTGAAGAAGGATTGCTCTCGGCCGATTCAAGCAAGCAAGGTCGGGAATTGAATGGCAATGCTGCCAACAACAAATTATGGGGTAACGCGCTGGACAACAAGCTTTCAGGTGGCGCTGGAGACGACATTGTTTATGGAGGTGCCGGCAATGATAGCTTATCCGGTGACGAGGGGAATGATTCGCTTTTCGGCGGCGACGGTAATGACAGTTTTTTCATAAATGAGGCATCTGACTTCGTCATCGAACACTTGGCTGAGGGCGCTGACACCATCATCACCTCGCTCAGCATGGCCATCCCTGATCATATTGAAGCACTCCGCATCGCCACCGATGTCAGTGGTGTCACTCTCACTGGTGGCGCCGGCAATGACATGCTGATCGGCAATGGGTTTGCCAATACATTCAATGGCGGTGCGGGCGATGATGTGATCCTTGCCGGTAATGTTACCCTCGCAGATATCTACGCGCTCTTTGCAACCTAGCCGCGCTACCCCCGCGCCAAATCCCGCCTGAACCAAACATACAGCCCAAGCCCCGCGCCCAACGCTGCCACCGCAAAAAATACCGGCACTGTCGCGCTGCCCGTGATATCCCTCAGCCACCCGGCGAAGGCCGGGCAGCCCGTGCAGCCGGCATAGAACCACACGAAATAAACGCCCAATCCCCGCGCACGGCGTTCCGGTGCCACAGCCTCGGCCGCCAATGCCGAAAACACGGTGATGGGCAGCGCGTAGCAGAAGCCATGCAGCAGGCCGAGAAACGGCGCCCAGGCGACATCCGCGATCGGCAAGGCAAGTGCGGCCAGCATGGCAAGCAGGCTTGCGCTGATCGTCATGGGGCCCGCGACACCAGCGCGGCGTGCGAGCCAGGCACCTGCCGGCACCGCCAGCAGATTGGACCAGGAAATAAGGGAGACAGCGAAGCTCGCCTCCGCAAGGCCAAGCCCGCGCGCCATCAGCATGGGCGGCGCGAAGCTCACCAGCACCATATAGGCGCCATTCACCAGCGCCCAGCAGGCGCCGGCCAGGCACATGCGGCGAAACTCGGCCTGCGTCAGTGCGCTGCTGGTGCTGGTGCTTGCCGGCAGCGCGCGCGGTTCTGGCCCGCGCGCAAGCGCGACCGCGATGAAGGCGATGCCGGCTGCAAAAGCCGCGACCTGATAGGGAAGTTGCCAGCCATGATCAGGCACAAAGCCGGGAAGCGCCGCCTGCGCCGCGGCAATGCCAAGCGGCCAGCCGAGCACATAAACCGCCATGGCGGGGAAAAGGTCTCGGCCCAAAAAGCGGTCCTGCACCATTTTCGTGAGCAACAATATCACCAGCAGCGTGCCGAGGCCCATGAGCAACCGCCCCGCGATCAGTAGCGCTACTGCTTCCGCATGCGTCGAAACAAGCGCCCCCAGGATCAGCAGCAAAATCCCAAGCAGCACGCCGCGCCTGTCGCCCAAACGCTGCGCGACCAGGCCCAGCGGATAGGCGAGGAAAAGCCCTGGTAACCAGAACAAGCCAACCAGCGTGCCAAAGCCTGCCCAATCCAAAGCGAAGGCTTCGACCAAGGCGGGACCGGCGGCGCCGGGCGCTTGGAACATCGCGCCCAAGGCCGCGCGTAGGATAAACACTGCAACAAGAAAGGCAGCGGCGGTTTTCAAAAAACCCATATCAGCCGCGCCCTGCCACCGCGCCGCAGCGCCACCATCGCCTTTTGTCGGAATAACCGCGCCAACCGCCTGCCACGCGCCGCGCTTATGCCGATGAAGTAATGCGCTTCCCACCAGCGCTTGGCGCCGCCCTTGCCTTCAACATGGGGCAAGCCGCGCAAGCGTTCCCTCAAGGCTGCATGGCGCCGCGCATTCCAGCCTTGTGGCATGCGTCGGCTGAAAGGATTGCCGGCGGCGATGAAAACGCCTTCCTGCGCGCGCCAGCTTCCAAGCAGCGCATCAAGCGCCGGTGCGCGCTGACCGATGCGCGCACCATGTGCCCCCGCAAAATAGCAGGAAGCGCGATAGGCCCGAAAAAGCTGTTCTGCCCGCTTCATCGCAATTGCAGCAACATTCCCTTGAGGTAAGCGCTTTCCGGCAACATGGGGTGCAGCGGATGGTCCGGCCCCGCGCCGCCCATATGCAGAATGCGCGCTTCCCGCCCCGCGCGCTGCACGCCCCAGGCGACAGCCTCGGCAAATTCACCCGGCGCGACATGATGGCTACAGGATGCGATGAAGAAAAACCCTGCCTTTTCCACCAAAGTCGCGCCTAAACGAGCCAACTTGCCATAAGCGCGCAGCGCCGCCGGTTGATCCTTGCGCGCCTTGGCAAAGGCGGGCGGGTCCGTGATCACGACACCAAAACGCTTGCCCGCACCTACCATGCGTTCAAGGGCTTCGAGCGCTTCGGCCTTTTGGGTTTCCACGCGATCAGCAACGCCATTGCGCTGCGCCGCTTCAAGAGCGAGGGCGAGCGCCGCTTCGCTGCGGTCCAAAAGCGTGACGTGGGAAGCCCCGGCGACGGCCGCGGAAATACCAAAGCCGCCCGTGTGGCAGAAGGCGTCCAGAACGGTCGCGCCATTTGCCAACCGCGCAACGCGGGCGCGATGTTCGCGCTGATCAAAGAACCAGCCGGTCTTCTGTCCGCCGAGCGGATCCACGGCGAAGGAAAGCCCGCTTTCTTCAACCGAGATCATGCCGGCTTCGCCGTGCAACAGCTTGGTTTCCTCGGCCAGGCCTTCCAGCGCACGCACGGCGCTGTCATTGCGGGCAATCACCATGCTGGGCGCGATCAGGGCGTGCAGTGCTTCCAGGATCAGCGGTGTCGCGGCTTCCATGCCCGCACTATTGGCCTGGATGGTCACCGCATCGCCGTAGCGATCAATCACCAAGCCCGGCAGGCCATCTGCTTCGGCGTGGATCAGGCGATAATGTGGGCGGTCGAACAGCTTGTTGCGCAGCGTCAGCGCTTCCTGCAGGCGCTGCTTGAACCAGGCCGCATCACAAGCGGCATCGGGGTTGCGGTCCAGCTTGCGCGCGCCAATCAGTGAATGCGGGTTGAAATGCCAAACGCCATGCTTGACGCCATCATCGCCTTCCAGCCGCACCACACTGCCCGGCGGCAAAGCCTTGGCCGCCGGCGTCATGGCGATTTCATTGGAAAAGGCCCAAGGGTGGCCAGCCTTTACGCGGCGGTCTCGGCCGGGGAGCAAGCGGATAACGGGTGGTACGGTGGCATTCATGCGCCGGACCATGGCGGTTTGCCGCTTGTCCCGCAATGCGCAAAGCGCCAGTAAGCGATGATGTTGATCTGCCGAGACCTCCCTTCGCTGCGCGCCGCGTCTGCGGCGTTGCGTGTCAATGACCGCCGCCTGGGCCTGGTGCCGACCATGGGCGCCCTGCATCAGGGCCATCTTGCCTTGCTGGATGCGGCGCGTGCCGCCGGGGCGGATGCAGTGGCCGCTTCCATCTTCGTCAATCCGCTGCAATTCAACGCCAGTGATGATCTGGCGCGCTACCCGCGTGATGAGGATGGGGACCTTACAAAACTTCGCGATGCCGGCTGCGATTTGGTGTGGCTGCCGCCCGTGGAAGCCATGTATCCGCCCGGCAGCGCCAGCGTGATTGAAGTTGCCGGCCCATCCAAGGGTTTTGAAGGCGATGCGCGGCCTGGGCATTTTCGCGGTGTTGCGACCGTTTGCGCCAAGCTGTTTTTGCAAACCAGCGCTGATATCGCCGCTTTTGGGGAAAAGGATTGGCAGCAATTGCAGGTGGTCCGCCGCATGGCGCGCGACCTGGACATCCCCATCCATATCGAAGCGGTGCCCACGATTCGCGAAGCCGATGGGCTTGCCATGTCATCGCGCAATCGCTTCCTGAACGCCGATGAACGCGCCACAGCGCCGATGCTCTATCAAATCATGCAGGATGTGACGCGGGCGATTGTCGCGGGTGTTGCCGTTGCGCAGGTTTTGGCGGAAGGCGAAGCCCGTCTGATCGCATCAGGTTTCGCGCCGGATTATCTGGCACTCGTCGAGGCGGAAACGCTGGAGCCTTTGCCACAAAAAACCTCCGCATCGATGCGGCTTTTGGCAGCGGCAAGGCTTGGGTCGGTGCGCTTGCTCGACAATATGGGCGTCGCGGCCTGACGCAGGATCAGCCGCGCACCGCCAGCACCACGCCGGACAATACCAAGGTCAGCGCCAGAATTTCGCGCAAACCAAAGGGCTCGCCCAGGAACAACGCAGCACCCACCACGCCGACCACGGGCGTGATGACCGTGCCAAGCGAGGCAAGTGACGCCGGCAGCATCTTGAGCGCTGCGAACCAGGAAAGATAGCAAAGCCCAAGCGCGAAGACGCCGCCATAAATCAGCAGCCCAACACCCAGCGCGGATACGTGGCTGAAATCGAGCGGATCGAAAATCATCGCTGCGATGAACAGCGGCGCCACGCCAATCCCCACCTGCCAGGCGACAGAACTTGATGGCGGCAGCCCAAGCGGCATGCGCTTGGTCAGCACTGTGCCCAGTGCAAACAGCACCGCTGAGCCCAAGCCCAAGGCCACGCCGGGCAGTTTCGCGATGCCAAGATCAAGCCCCTTGCCCAGCACCAGATAGATCAGGCCAGAAAGCGCCAGCACCAGCGCCAGAATGCGGGCGAGACTTGGCTTTTCCCCCAGTATAATCCAGGCAAAAACCGCAGCCCAGACCGGCATGGTGTAGCAAATGATGGTTGCCTCAGACGCCGAAAGCCAGAGCAGCGAAAAGCTCGCAAGCCCCATCCAGGCCGTGACATTCAGAAGCGAAATCAGCGTGAGCCTGCCCCAAATCGCGCGCGGCACGACAAGGCTTTGTTTTTGCGCCAGCACCACCGCCAGCAGCACAATGAAGCCAAGCCCGCCGCCAATGGCGCGCGTGGTGAGTGGCGGCAATTCAGCGAGCAGTACCTTCATCGCCGGCCAATTCATGCCCCAGCCGACGGTTGTGATCACCAGCAATAAAACACCGCGCTGGGTGGCAGCAGAATTCAATGCATGAAATCCGGTTCTTCCCGCGTCAGGATGCGCTTAATGCTTTCCAGATGCAGCTTCGCACTTTCACGATCGCCTTCGCGCATTTGCGCATAGGTGCGCGCGGCCATCTCTGCCGGCACGGGCTTCAGCTTGCGCCCGGTGGACATGGCCAGGCGCTGCGCTTCGGCGGCGCGTTCCAGATAGTAAAGATCATCCCAGGCTTCGGCCACGGTCGCGCCCACCACCATGACGCCGTGGTTTTTCATGAAGACGATATCGGCATCACCGATGGAAGCGGCAATGCGATCACCCTCACTCTCATCCAAGGCAAGGCCGTTGTAATCTTCATCCACCAGGGTGCGGCCATAGAATTTAAGCGAGCTTTGCCCGGCCCAAACCAAGGGCGGGCCTTCCAGCATGGCAAGGGCGGTGGCGTTCGGCATATGGGTATGGAAGGCCGCCTTGGCGCGCGGCTTGTTCAGATGCATCCGCGCATGGATGTAGAAAGCGGTCGCTTCCGGCACACCTTCGCCGGCCACCACATTGCCCTTGAAGTCGCAAACCAGCAGGCGCGATGCGGTGATTTCTGAGAATGCCCAGCCATAGGGGTTCACCAGGAACAGATCATCACGCCCCGGCACCACGAAGGAGAAGTGGTTGCAAATCCCCTCATGCAGGCCAAGCCGTGCGGCCATGCGGAAACAGGCCGCCAGATCCACCCGCGCGGCGCGCACGGCCTCCGCATCCAATTCGGAGTTTCGCAGAATGGCAGGGGCGGAACCGTCAAGCGCATGGGCCATGATGTTTCTCCTGAGGGCAGGCATGGGTTAGGATTGGGCCTGTAAGATGCACATGGGGGCCATGAAGATGCAACGCCGCCCCTTATTCGCAGCCCTGGTCCTGCCGCTGCCCGCTTTGGCGCAGGCCGAGCCCTTGAGGGTACTGGGGACCGGCGCCGTTGCGGCTTCTGTCCGCGATATCGCCGCGGCCTTCACCGCCCGCACCGGGCGCGCTGTGGCGCTGCAAACCGCCAATGCCGGCGT
>JBIIGZ010000195.1:0-5991 GCA_044236185.1 Roseomonas sp.
TTGTCGTAAATCAAAACAGGACTGATGGTTTCGGATGGGCGCGGCCCCCCGCGGACGGGCGGCACAGCCACTTCCGGGCCGCGCACAATGAAAGACGTCAGAAGCTGATCAATGCCGTCGCGTAGCCTGCGCCAATTAGCCAATTGGCAGCGCTCAAGCGACGTGCGCACCACCAGGCCGCGAAAAACCCGGTACCATTGGCAGCTAATGGGCTGGAAAGGCACTTCGGTTGGCTGCTGATCAAAACGCGGGCTCACATTGCAATCAAAGAATTCCGGCCATTCCTCGCCAGTTTCCGGATTGCGGGCCAATTCAACTGGCTTGAAGACATCGCGCGGTAACGGGCGGGTTTCCGCCGGGCTGCCGCGCGCCGGAAAATAGATCAGCCCGTCAGGCGGCGCTGGACCATTGGGGCCATCCAGATGGGTACTCGCTTCCTTGGTTTGCACTATGCCAAGGGTATGGCGGTTTTGCAGGAGGCCGCTGACCGTCTCGGCCGCGCTTGAATTCCAGGCGACACTGACGCGCACGCGCATGGCCTCCCGCCAATAGCGTTCCGGCGGCAGGCCAATCAGGCGAATCGGCGAAAAATCATCAACGCGCAGGCCCAGATCGAAGGACCCATCGCCATCGCGGATGTGCAAATGCGCTCGCGGGATGCGAAAGACGATGCCCCGCACCTCGGTCTCCATCGCCACCACGCGGCGTTCCTGCGCCAGCGCTGACTGGAACGGCCAAAGCATCGCAAGCAGCAGAAACACCAGGCTTGCCGTGACCGACACGGAATTGGGGCTGGTGCGAGCGAAAACCCGAATCATGCCACCCCTGCCAGAATGGCGCGCAGCGCCAGCATCGCCGCGAGCCCAACCAAAAGCGCCGGCAGCAGATTGCGCCCGAAGGCAAGACACACCGCAACGCCGACGCCAAGCCCGAAAAGCCGCGCCGCCAGTGGCACATCGGCCAGCGCCCCGCTTGGCGCGATAATCGCCAGCATGACAAAGGCCGCGAGCGTTGCCTGCGCAATCGCCGTCGCCCAGGCGATCACGGGATGATCCCCGCCAAACCCGCCCGCCAGCCACACGCCCGCACTCCGCAGCAGCAGGCAGGCAAGCGCGGTCAGTGCCAGCGCGATATCAGCGGCTTCCACGCTTGCGCCCCCATAGGAATGCCGCGGTGCCGCCAATAATCCCCGCCGCCAAAAGCCCCATGGAGGCTGGCAGGATAAAGGTCAGCCCCGCCGCCGCTGCGCCGCATAGAATGGCGCGGCGCGGTGCGGGCTTATTCACATCGGCGGCCAGCAGCAGCGCGTAATAGAGCGGATTGACAAATAGTAGCGCCGCGCGCGCGTGATCATCCAACATGCCGGCGACGTAATATCCTGCCAGCGCGGCAAGCCCCGCCACCACCCAGCTTGTCAGGCCAAAGCCCAAAAACCAGGAAAGCCTGACCGAGGACGCGATTTCGGGAAAGGCGCGCATCGCCGCTGCCCAAGGTGTCACCGCAATGAAGGGAATGGCCGGGATCAGGCGCTTGCGCTCATGCACGCCGAAAAGCGGCGTGATGGCAATGGCCATGGGCAGGAAGCGCGCATTCACCGCAATGGCGCCCATCACTGCGGGCGCGATGCCGCCGACAAAACCCGTGCTTGCGGCTTGCACCAACACCAATTGCCCCGGCATGCCATAGATCGCCCAGCAGGCCACCAAAGCCCAGCCTGGCGGCAGCCCCGCTTCGCGCACCGCTGCCCCGAAGGCGAGGAAGGTGGCCGCCATGGCAACGCCCGCCGCCCCAACCGCATCACGCGCGCCAAACAGCGCCGCACTGCGTGATGAGGTCACGCTACCCATAACTAGGTAGGGGCGTGATGTTACGCTGCGCTGTGCCCATCATGCGCTAAAGCTTCACCACCCCAGCACCGATCAAACCTGCAAGCCGCGCCGCGATGGCGGTTTGCGCATTGGCATCCAGCCCAAGCAGGCGATGGATACCGGCGGCGAGTTCCGCTTCTGTTGTCGCCGGACGCAGCGCCAAAAGCTTTTCGGCAGCGGCAGCGATTTCGCGTGGCGATACGGCAGCGGCGCGGCGCAAATGGGCGCCGGCCGCGCGGCGGTCCCGCGGTGTGATGACACCACCCTCAGCCAGCAGAAAGCCCTGTTCTTCCTTCACGCCATGCAATTGCCGCGCAAGCGCAAGCGCTTGGCGCAGCGCATCACGTGCCGGCGTGGGCAACACTTCCAGGCCCCATAACAACCGCACGCGCTCGGCAAGGCTTTCGGTCGTGATCGGCGCTTCAATAGTGATGATTGCAGCAAGAATACCAGCGAGTGTCGCGAATGGCACATCGGCAATGGCGGTGCTTTTCGGCACTTCCGGGGTTGCTTCGCGGTAAGGCTCGGCCAAGCCGGTTTCTGGCGCGGGTGCTGCGGTTTCAACGCTTGCTACGGCAGGTGCGGCGCCAAGCAAGGCAGCGATGCGCGCCGCCTCAGCCTCTGGCCGGCCATACCAGGAAAGCGACCAGGCGCGCGCCAGCTTCCAGCCCATGGCTTGCAGTGCGCTGTCGCGGCCCCTTTCACGATCGCGTGCGCAACGTAGCGCCGCCCAATCGCCGGCATCGGCTTCAATGCCCAGCACGTAATTGCCGGCCTCGCGCGCTGCAACATCCAAAAACAGGCCGGCCATACCCACGCGCGGCACGGCTTCCTTGCCGGCGGCTTCAATCGCCTTGCCAATGGCCGCCGCGATTGGCGCCGGCTGGATTTTCGCTGCCGCGGCGCGCGGTGCATCCCCGGCGGCAGCGAAGGCAAGGAAGGATTTGAGTGTCGCCACCCCGCGCCCCGAGGCACGCGCGAGGTCAATGTCATCCGCACCGATGGAGGAGAACACAATGCAGCGCTTCTTCGCGCGCGTGATCAGCACATTCAGCCGGCGTTCGCCGGCATCGGCAGAAAGCGGGCCAAAGCGCATGGCAAGCTTGCCATCGGCGCCGCGCCCATAGCCCACCGAAATCATGATCGAATCGCGTTCATCGCCCTGTACGTTTTCCAGATTCTTGACGAAGAATGGTTCATCTGGATGGGCGCCGAAAAACGCTTCCGTATCCGGATTGTCGCGCCGCGCGGCTTCAACGGCGTTCAGGATGGCATCACGCTGGCGGATCGAAAACGCTGCAATGCCCAAGGTATCACCGGGTGTTTCACGCGCATGGGCGATGACGGCTTCCGCCACCGCGCGGGCTTCTTCCGCATTGGTTCCCGTGCCGCCGGTGTCAAACCGCCCTTCAACGCGGCGCAGTGAAAGCCCAAGGGCGGCTGAGCGCGCGCGCGGCGATGGCAGGATGAAAAGCCGATTGTCGTAGAATTCCGCGTTCGATGTCGCGATCAGGCTTTCATGCCGGCTGCGATAATGCCAGCGCAGCATGGCCGATGGCAGGCCGCGCGCATTGCAAAGCCCGAGAATGCTCTCCACATCGCGCGCCGCGACAACATCGGCGGTATTTTCAGCGGTTTCGTCACCCTCCTCACCGGTCATGCGCTGGAAGAAGCGCGTGGGCGGCATTTGCTTGTCATCGCCGACAACCACCACCTGCCGGCAACGCGCAATGGCACCCAGCGCATCCACGGGCTCCACCTGGCTCGCTTCATCAATCACCAGCAAGTCAAAGGAAAGCCCGGGCTTCAGCCCATGCGGGGGGGCAAGGAATTGCGCCACCGAAAGCGGGCTCATCATGAAAATCGGCTTGGCTTTTTGCACCGCCTGGGAAGCGCGCAACAGCAATTCGCGCACCGGCAAATGGCCGCGCTTCTTTTCCATCTCACCGCGCAGCACGGCCATGCCCGGCGCGCCATCGCGTACTTCCTTGACGCGCTGCGCATGGGCATAGGCAGCTTCCGCGCGCGTCAGTGTAATGCGCGCGCGATCGGCTTCGCGGAAATCCTGAACCAGGCGATCCGCTGCCGCGCCGTCAAACGCCGCCAATTCCGGGTGCTGCGCCATGGCAGTGCGGAGTAAGCCTTCATGCAGCGCGAAGGAAAACACATCCTCCGCCGCTTCGGGCGCCACACGCCCATCAGTCAGGCGCTCCAGCAAGGGCTCGAGCCCGCCGGCTGAAGCCGCAGCACGGCGCCAACCAAGCCAGGCATCAAGCGCTTCCGGCGCCGCCGCCCAATCGCCAAGCCGCGCGACAAGGGCGGTGAAGGAAGCGTCATTCGCACCAAAGGCGATACGTGCATCAAATTTCGTTGTCTGCTGCAATTCCTGAAAGGTATCGAGCGCGGCTTGCAGCGGTGCGGTGTCTGCCGGTTTGGCACCCTGCGCAAGTGCCGTCAGCGCTACCGCGCCATGAGTCTTGCGCCAAGCAAGCAAGGCCGCCAGCGGCGCGGGATCACTCGCCTCATGCTGCCAGAGCGTGCCGAAAGCTGCGCGGCCCAAAGCATCGCCCTGGCGCAAGGCTTCACGCGCGGCCTGACCGGCGAGCGCGGCATCAAGCGCCGGCAGCGGGTTTTCCGCATCGCGTGCAATGCGTGCCGCGAGCGCCTTGGCGTCACGCCGCGCGCCGGACAGAAAGCCGAAAACACCGCCCGCTTCGGCCAAGGTGGCACGCGCTTCCGCAATGCCCGCCACATCCAAGGCACCCGGCAAAAGCTGCGGATCAGTCTTGGCTTTTTGCAAAGCTCCCAACGCCTGCACCAAGGCTTCCAGCGGCGCCAGATCGCCCGTCCAGGCTTCATGCTTCAGCGCGGCTGCGTCATGTGCGGGTGCCGCAAGCAAGGCCGGGCGCAAGGCAAGCGCAGCCTCCGCTGCCTTCGGCCCGGCCTCCGCCCCAAGCGCTACCCCCGCTGCTGCAAAGGCACGTATCCAAGCGGGCAGCCGCCCCAGCAACCGATCCGCATCGGCGGGGCCAATATCGGCCATCACGCCGCGCCAGGGGCTTTGCGCGCCGCCATCCGCCGCATAGCCGGCCAACAGCTTGATCGCATCGCGCCGCGCTTCAATCGCCGCCGCATCCCATTCCGCCACATTCACGGAAAAATCCGGCGCTGCCACACCGCGTTGCCGCAAGCCAACTAGCGCGCCGATCACCTGATGCAGCGCCATGCCCGAAGCGCCCACGTTACCGCGCATCGCCGCCGCATGGCGGTTGATCCGCCCGCGCAGTGACCCAAGGCGGCGCACCACCGCATCACGCTCCGGCTTGGGCGGCATGGGCAGGGAAAGTGTCGCGCGCAATTCATCCAGCACCGCGCGCTTCGATTGCTTTTCCGAATGCAATTCAAGGCAGGCGGCGCCAAGGCCAATACTCTCCAGCCGGCGCTTCACCACTTCCAACGCGGCGAGTTTTTCCGCGACGAACAAAACGCTTCTTCCATCCAGCACGGCTTGGGCGATGATATTGCTGATGGTCTGGCTTTTGCCCGTGCCGGGCGGGCCTTGGATCACCACATGGCCACCGCGCCGGACAGCTTCCGCCGCAAGCGCCTGGCTGCCATCCACATCCATCACATGATCCAGCCGCTCCACCGGGATTTCCACATCCACATCGGCGTCATCGGCAAATACTGGGGGAATGGCCAGCGCCTCACCGCCCACCAACGCGCGCACCATGGGGTGATCAGCAAGGCCCGGGTTTTCCTCCGGCCCCAGGTCGCGCCACATCAGGAATTTGGCAAAGGAGAATAGCCCAATCGCCAGCGCATCCGTATCCACGCGCCAATCCGCTCGCCCATCAACCAGCTTGGCCACAGCTTCTGCCCAGGCGGTCGGCGTATAGGCCTCGGCATCAAAATCCGGCAGCGCGGTCTTGAAATTCACCTTGAGCATTTCGCGGAGAGAGAGATTCTCCGCGATATCACCCACTGCCCCGCGCAGCTTGAAATTCTGCGAAACCCCTTCGCGCTCAAGCGCCACGGGCAGCAGCGCAAGTGGCGCGCGGCGTTCCGTCTCAGGCGTGGCAGGATCCCGCCAAACCAGCGCGCCAAGCGCCAGGTAAAGCGT
>JBIIGZ010000050.1:0-19481 GCA_044236185.1 Roseomonas sp.
ACGGGGCCTTGATTGGCTCGGTCAAGCAGGGGCTTTCGCGCATGGGCATTGCCGATGCCGGCATGCCGGTGGAGCAATTGGCGCGCATCATGGCGCCCGCCATGGCGGGTTGGATGGTGGCAGCGTTTATCTTGTGCGGGATTGGCGCGCAATCGGCTCTGGCACGGCGCGGCATGGCAATGGCGGCAAACCCTCGCTGGAGCGAAGCCCACCTGCCGATCTGGTATGGGTTCTTGCCATCCGGGGCAGCGCTGGTCTGGCTGAGCGGTTTGGGCGGCGATAGCAGCCTGCCTTTCGCGCTTTTTGTGGTGTTGCTGCTGCCCTTCTTTCTGCTGGGGCTTGCCGCGGTGCATCGGCGTTCTGCCGGCCGCACCGCCCGGCCCTTTATGCTTGGCGTATTCTACGCCGGGCTTGTGATCTTGAGCGTGCCGGCCGCAATCGCGGTGACGGCCTTCGGCATTTTCGAACAATGGGGGCGGCGCAACCAGCCGCCCGGAGGCATGACATGATTGACCTGATCCTTATGCAGCGCGTGGACAAGCTTGGCCAAATGGGTGAGCGCGTGAAGGTGCGCCCTGGCTATGCGCGCAATTATTTGCTGCCCACCGGCAAGGCGATTCGCGCCAGCAAAGCAAATCTTGAGCGCTTCGAACGCGACCGCGTTCAGCTTGAAGCGGACAATATCAAGCGCCGTGGTGAGGCAGAGCGTGTGGCCGAACGCGTGGCCGGGCTTGCCGTGATCATCATCCGCCAGGCGGGTGAAAGCGGCAGCCTTTATGGTTCCGTGGTGGCGCGCGACATCTCGGTTGCCTGCACCGAAGGTGGCCTGACCGTAACGCGGGAGCAGGTGCTTCTGGGTGAGCCGATCAAGGCCGTTGGCGTCAGCACCGTGCAGGTGGAACTCCACCCCGAAGTGCAAATCCCGGTGGTGGTGAATGTAGCGCGCAGCCGCGAAGAAGCTGAAAAGCAGGCGCGCGGTGAAAGCGCGGCCGCCGCCGCCCAGGCTGAAAGCTTGGAAGCGGAATTGGCGGCCGAGATGGCGGCGACGGAAGACGCCGGTTGAATATAGCTGGACGGGGGCTTTGCCCCCGTCTTTGGCTGCGCCTCCTATTGGTATGCGTGGACGCGCGGTACGCTCAAGGTCGATATCCTTGCCAATGCTGCGACGCGCACCAGGCAAGCGGACGTCACTTTCTGATCATCAATTCCGGAAACAATGCAGCGACTACCTCGCAAAAACTTTGGGGAAGTCTTGATTAAACAGCGATTGCCCTGCTGATCATTGCCTGAATATGCGCGCCAAGTTTGATGGAGCGGTCCGCCTCCAAAACGATCGAACAATGGCGCTCAAGAAACAGTGCGCTCGCATCAAGCGAGACCACATTATCATCCAGCCCGGATAGATTGGCTACGAAACTGAAATTGGGCAGCACCTCTGCAACGGGATCAGGCGCGCGGTAAACGACATGGCTCACCGCCGCCATCTCAAGAGCCATATTCGTCGCCCATCCAGGCTTGGATTCCAGGATTTGGCTTATTCGTTCCATCGCCAGGAGCACCTCTGCCGCATAGCCCATGAAGAACCGCGGGTATGGAAGAAATCTCCCATTGATATCTGGGGAGGCGGCGAATCTGGCCAAAGCTTCCTGTATCTTCGGAAACGTGCCGAGCCTTTCCCGCTGCCCATAAGCAACGCACATCAACGGGCTCATGCGTGTTATGAAGGGCGAACTAAGGAAGATAGAGCTCCCTGCATCAAGGCAAACGACCTTCGCCTCCTTGGGGAGGGGCCGCAACAAGTCGGCCAGGTCTCGGTGAAAGCCTCCATCACCCCGCGCGGGTGGCAGCGCCATCAAGGTGGCACCAAAGCGCAGCGCAAGGTCAGAAATATCAAGGGCCAAATCCTGGCTCTTCGCAAGAATGATCTTGCCCGCAAAGCCCGCCTGGCGCAGTGACACCAACAAGGCGACCACGCCCTTCCTGGTCGTCTTGGCGGAAACATGGCCGAGGACAATTTCATTCGCCCGCTGGTCAAGCACAGTCACCGGATGCGTTGGCTGCCCGCCAAATTTTCGTTCGACCAGCTGCACCAGTTCCGGGTGCCGATCCCATTGATGGACGATGGGGGGAATATGCCCTGCGGCTGCGGTCACCATATCCTCGGCAACGCCATAGGAACCTTTGGTACCAACACCCAGCGTGAGCACATGATCGGCATTTCTATGAATGACTGCCAGGGCAGGTCGCCGCATCCAGAGAATGAAATTATGGATTCCCTGATCAACGCCCCGAATCCGCATGCCACCTGATTGCTGGCGCATCTCATCGATCATCATGCCGGTATACGAAAGCATCCCCGCATGATCTCCTATGGTGATGCCAGAGCAGCAGATCGGCATGGCGCCGATAACGGAAGCCACATCCTGCCCATATGCATCGTGCAGCCAGCGGAGGTTACTGCCATCCCGATCAATTGGCACGTCCTCCGATTCCAGGAAAACATGAAATTCAGGCGTCTTTGATTGCGTTAAACTGGATGGATCGGCCTGAAAGATGACATCACGAACATCACTGAACATCACAAAATTCAACGCGTGTTTATACCCCGACAGAAAATCGAAATACATGAGGTAGCGTGTTAATTGCTGATCCATGTTGCGCTTAAGAAAAGCTGCAGCCGGTCTTGTTTCCACGCCATAGCCTTGAATCGCACGCAGCGTATCCCTGCTCAGGTTATTCACGTAGAGCACAACGCAGCCCTGATAGGCAGTTGACGCAAGGCTATTGAGGAAGGGCGCAATTTTTCCGAAGTCATAATTCGTGACCAATCCAATCACGACTTTATCGGTATCTCTCCCAAAGCGCATGGAAACCTCCCGCCCTGCCGCGAGACAATAGTCTTCTTTCAAGATTCGGGAAACATGGCGCTTGTGCAACCAATTGGCGGGAGGCCCATGGGAGCGTCATCCGAAAATGCGCCAATCGAAGCGCGATGCACGCGTCCCGGCCGCCGCGCCACGCGAAATGGTGGCAGCGCAAGAAGCCGGCTGATGGGCGGCTGGGCGGGCATCGTGCACGCCCCAAGCGCTGCGGCTTCGCAAAAATTCTGGCGTGCCCAGCACAGCAATACGAAACGGCCAGGCTCACATCACCCAAGCGCGCGGCGCAGGAATAAGCCAACCGGCACCATACCGGGGATGACCTCTCGCACGAAAACCCCAAGCCGCATCAGGAATTCAGGCAAGCCAACGGGGGGCGCTGGCGCCGCCCCAAGTGCTGCGATCAGCCCCGGCGCGGCATGGCGCGCCGCTTCCACGGCCGCATTACGCGCGCGCACCAAACCGTCATCAGCTTGCAATGGCGCAAGCAGTTCCGGCAGCAGCGCCAGAAAATCCGGCCAAAGCGCCAGATGCAGATAAAGGCTTGGCACCACCGCCGCATCCGATAGCCCATGCGCGGCCGTCAGCGCGCGTATCTGCGCCTGCTGCGCGCCGGGCAAACCCAGCAACCGAGGCAAAGGCGGCGGCGCCGACAACATCGCGCCACGCGGCGCGGAGGGCAGCGGCACCCCCGGTGCCATACCTTGCTGGTGCAGCAGAATGGCCGAAAGCAGCGCCAAGTTTGTCAGATTTCCACGATTATAGATCTCCACCAAGCCCGCAAGCGCCGCGTGATCCTGCGGCTTCGGTACTGCGGCAGGTGTGGGCAGCGTGATGGCCGCCGCAATCCCATCCCGCGCTGCTGCCGCCGCACCAGACGCCAGCGCCGGCGCCGCCTGTGCCCAAAGCCAATCCAACACACCAGGCAAGGCCGCTGCATGGCGCCAGATCAGATTCACCTGACCAATGCCAATACCTTCATTCAAGGCGGCATAAATCGCCGCAATCGCGGGCGGGGCTTCCGCTTCGCGGATTTCGGCAAGCGCAGCACCAGACATGGTTCAAAACTCCTCAAAAATCCGCCCGTAACCCTCACGCTTTTCCGTAATCCCATTGGCGCGCAGCGCATGCCAATAGGTTGCAGCATTGATGGCCAATACCGGCTTGCCCAACCAAAGCTCCGCCGCCGCCGCCACCCGGATCATGGAAAGATTGGTACCCACCTGCACAATCGCATCCACATCATCACCATCAAGCCGCTTCAAGGCCGCGACACATTCAGCGGGCGTCACCTGGGCAATACCTGTCCAACTGCCGCATTGCAGCGCAATGTCGCGCACCACGGAAAAACCCATATCGCCAAAATAGCGCGCCACCTCCGCATTCATCACCGGCCAATAAGGCGTCAGCACCGCAATACGCCTGATGCCACCAAAGGCATTCAAGGCCGCAGTACAGGAATGGCTGCCAATACTGATCCCAAGGCCGGAAACATCCCTGACCTGCGACACAAAATCATCAGCGCCCTTCCGGCCACCGAAGAACGTGATCGCCGACATGCCCATCACCAGGTAATCCGGATGGCAGGTCATGACACTCCGCACCGCATCCATCGTATTGCCGCTGATCACGGCAATACCGGCACGAAAACTTTCATTGGAAACGGCATCCGAATCAGGCGTGAAAATGCGGCTATAGTGATTGGTGACACCTGCCGGACGCAGCATGTCATAATCAGGCTGCACCACCGTGTTGGTGGAAGGCCCCATCACACCAAAAAGCTTTCGCCAGCCGAGGATATCGCGGGACATGGGCAATCTCCTGCTCAGACAAATCATCATAACAGAAACGGGAGGGCTCTGCCCTCCCGCACCCGCCCGCCAAGGGCCGAAAGGCCCTTGGAACCCAGAACCTAGGTGGCCAAGAATAATGTTGACAGTAATATTCTAAGGGATGAATGCTACCAGGGGTAGAAACAAGGGCAGGGGCTTGATATGCGGGTCTTGGTCGTTGCGCTAACAGCGATGCTCTCGGCTTGCGCTATGGAAGAAGGCGCCCAGGCGCCGGCCGCTTCTGCGGCGAACACGAGTTTAGCTACAACCTACAATAGTCGCGGCAATGCGCAATTTAATGCGCGCAATTATGCCGCCGCCCTAGCAGATTATGATGTAGCGCTGCGCCTTGCGCCCAATTTTGCTGGGACTTTACGTAATCGTTGTAATACAAAAATTGCCCTGAATGATCTGGATGGCGCTTTGGCCGATTGCGAAGCGGCACTCCGCCTCAGTCCGAATTTCGCCTTTGCCTATACAGACCGCGGTCGAATCCGCGAACGGCAAGGTGACCTGCAAGCGGCCCTGAGTGATTATGCTGAGGCGGTGCGCCTTGATCCAAATAACGGTGTTTCACGTAGCAATTTGGCTAGCATCAGGTATCGCTTGAACGACGATGCGGCTGCCTTGGCTGATGTCAATGAAGCTATCCGCCTGGCACCTGATCACGCACGAGCATTCAATACACGCGCCCTGATCAAGCGCCGCATGGGCGATACCGCCGGTGCGCTTGCCGATTACAATCGCGCGATACAGGTTCAACCCGATTACGCAATCGCCTTCCGTAATCGCGGCCTGCTCCGCATGCAGCAGGGCAATAGCGCCGCCGCAATTGCGGATTACAACCTGGCGCTGCGCCATGATCCAAATCACGCCGATGCCTATGAAAGCCGTGGCCGCGCCTATGCCGCCAGGGGCGAGCAGGATCGCGCCATTGCGGATTACGACAGGGCCATCGCTTTGCGCGGCGGCACCTGAACCCTACCCTGTCCAAGGCGCGCGCCTCGCGCTAAACGCGCCTCATGCGCTTCGAACCCACACCCCGCCCCGCCCTTGCTGAAATCCCCGGCTCGCTGATCCGCGAGGTCTCCGAAGTCGGGCGCTATATGCAAGATGTCATTCCACTTTGGTTTGGGGAGCCAGATACCGTCACGCCGGATTTCGTGCGGGAAGCAGCGAAGCTGGCGCTGGATGAAGGCAAAACCTTCTACGCGCCCAATCCCGGTATTCCGCCGCTGCGGGACGCCATCGCGGCCTATCTTCAGCGCAACAACCGTCCTGTCGGCACAGCACGAGTCGCGGTCACGGCATCGGGCGTCAATGCACTGATGCTGGTGGCGCAGGCGCTTCTCTCACCCGGTGATCGCGTGGTGATCCCAGCCCCCGCCTGGCCCAATATGGATGGCATTGCGCGCGTCATGGGCGCAGAAGTGACCGATATGCCGCTTCGCCTCATGAACGGTATCTGGCGCGCGGATTTGGATGAATTGCTTGCGGCCATCACGCCCGAAACCAAGATGCTTTTTCTGAACAGCCCCGGTAATCCGACCGGCTGGACTCTGACTGGCGAAGAACAGCGCGCCATCCTTGCCAAATGCCGCCAGACTGGCACCTGGATCCTTTCAGATGATGTCTATGAAAGGCTCTATTTCGCCGGCGATGCCGCGCCGTCCTTCCTTGAAATTGCGGATGAGCAGGACCGTGTGGTTTCAGTGAATTCCTTCTCCAAATCCTGGGCCATGACAGGTTGGCGCTTGGGCTGGATTGTGGCGCCGCCCGCGCTGATGGATGCGATTGGCAAGCTCAATGAATTCAACATGTCATCCGCGCCCACCTTCATCCAACATGCCGGCGTAGTGGCGCTGGATAAGGGTGATGCCTTCATCGCGGAAACCCGCGCGCGTTATTTGAAGGCGCGCGATATCGCCCATGCCGCGCTGTCCGCCGTCCCCGGCGTCACCGCACCGCGTCCGGATGGCGCGATGTATCTGTTCCTGAAGGTGGAAGGCTGCACGGATAGCCTCGCTCTCGCGAAATCCCTGCTGCATTCGGCGCGCGTCGGCATCGCGCCGGGGGCGGCTTTTGGCGCGGGCGGGGAAGGCCATTTGCGCCTGTGTTTCGCGCAAAGTGAGGCACGCATCCGCGAAGCCAGCGGCCGTCTTGCGGAAGCACTGGCCAGCCGTTGAGCAGCCCTACCGGCGCAACTCCCCCGCGAATTCCAGGATTTCGCGGGATCGCGTGACCCGGCTGCCCCAGACGCGATCAAATTCCTTGATCATGCCTGCAAGTGCGGGTGAACCCGGCAGCGCCTCGGCCGCTGCCACGCTTGGGAATTCGTAGAAGGCGAAATGGAGCGAAGGGTCCGTCTTGCTCCAGCAGCGCCAGGCATGCGCCACGCCAAAGGCTGCCAGCGCATCGGGCAGATGTTCCTTTTCATACCAGGTGTCGAAAGCGGGCCGATCCGCCGGGTCTGCCACCACAGCGCGCACCATGAAGAATGCCTTGGACATGCGTATCCCCTAAATCCAGCACCGCTGCCGGCGCCTTGCGGGGGGAAGCCTAGCGCCTGATCTGCGCCCCAGGAAAGCCACCCCATTTGCCAGTGGCGCGCATACCCGCACCACGTTAGGCTTCCCGCATAAGGGCGCATCAAGCACCCACGACAAAAGGAGGATCCGCCATGGCGATATCTCGTCGCGCCCTGATCGGCGCTGGTGCCGCAGGCTTGCTGGCAGCGCCTGCACTGCACGCACAGGAAGCTTTCCCAAGCCGCCCGATCCGCATTGTGGTGCCTTACCCGCCAGGTGCGATCAATGACATGCTGGCGCGTTGGGTTGCGGATAAGATGCCAGAGGTCTTCGGCCAGCCAGGCGTTGTCGAAAATCGCCCAGGGGCGGCGGGGAATATCGGCACCACCCATGTCGCGCGCTCAGCGCCTGATGGCTACACGATCGGTATCGGCAATACCCCAATCCTGTCGGTCAATCCCTTTGTCTATCCGAATATGGGCTATGATCCGCGTACGGAAATCAGCCTGATCGGCATTGCGGCGCGACTGATGAATGTGCTGGTGGTGAACCCGAATAGCGGCCTGACAAGTCTGCAACAAATCCTGGAACGCGCCCGCGCTCAGCCGGGGCGCATGACGTTTGCCAGTTCCGGCAGTGGCAGCAGCCCGCATCTGGCGGGCGAATTGCTGAAGCACATGACCGGCGTTGACATTACCCATGTGCCGTTTCGCGGTGGCGCAGCCTCAGGCACCGAAATCATCGCCGGGCGCATTGATATGCTGATTGACAATGTGCCCAATTCCATCGGCCATATTCGCGGCGGGCAGATGCGCGCGCTTGCCGTGACCGGCAGCGCACGAGACCCCGCGCTTCCCGATGTGCCAACCTTTGCGGAGGCCGGTGTGCCGGGGTTTGAGATGTATCTCTGGTTCGGTTTCATCGCCCCGCCCAATCTGCCGCCGGCAGTGATGGAAAGGCTTTCTTCCGGCATTCGCCGCATCGTCACCGAAACCGATGTGGCTGAGCGTATTCGCCGCCAGGGCGCCGAGGTTTGGCACAAGGACCCCGCCGGCATGCGCGCGGCAATGGAAGCCGATATGGCGAAATGGGGCCCGGTGGTGCGTGCAGTGGGGCTGAAGCCTGAATAGCGGGTTTGGGCGCTTGCAATCGGCGCCGGGTATCGGAAGATGGGCTATCGCCCTTTGCGGGGCGTTCAACTCAAAGGGGTGGAAATGTTCTCTCATATCTTCGTCGGCGCGGATGACGTTGCCGTTTCCAAGAAATTCTATGATGCCGCGCTCGGCGTTCTTGGTGTCGCGGAAGGCAAGATGGACCCAAAAGGGCGCTGCTTTTATCGCACGCCAACCGGCACGCTTGGCATCAGCAAACCGATTGATGGCAAGGCTGCCTGCGGTGCCAATGGCGGCACGATTGGCTTCGCTTGCGACAGCCCAGAAAAGGTGAAGGCCTTCCATGATGCGGCGGTCGCCAATGGCGGCACCAGCATTGAAGACCCGCCCGGCTGGCGCGAAGGCGGCGCGGTGCGGCTTTACCTGTCTTATGTGCGCGACCCTTACGGCAATAAGCTCTGCGCGCTGCATCGCGGCGGGTGAGGCTAAGGCGCAACCAGGCGGGATCGTGCCAGGCAGAGCACACAAGCTGTCCTGCTACGTTAGTCACCTGACATTGGCCACCAACGGAACCGGGCGCGGACCGCAAAGGTCTGCGCGCCCGGTTCGCAGTGGCCGGACCGCGTGGAAGCGAGTTTGGTGGTTTTGCGACACAATCTTCAAACACGACAGACAAGTTAGCGCGGCGCTAGAAGTGACGCCGACTGGCCCGAAAATACTCGGACGATGTCGGGAAGATCTTTCTATAGACCGCGATTGACTACCACTCGCACTACGCTTGGGTCAGGCTCTACCCATCCGAGCTGCCGGTCACCGTGGTGCATCTGATGAGTAAGGATGCCCTGCCGACCTTCGAGCCGCACGAGGTGAAGATTGGGACGTTAATTTCCGACATTGGACGGGAGTTCTGCGGCAAGCCCGACCGGCATCCTTATGAATTTTTCCAGCACCTTGAGGACATTGCCCATCGCACAACCCGGGTGAGGCGCCCGCAATCCAATGGCAGCCTTGAACGCTTCCATCGCACCCTGCTCGATGAGCATTTCCGGATCGAGGGGCGCCTTATGAATGGGCGCAAGCCCATCCGCTCCTTCACTGAAGGCATGTCAAAAACCAGTAACGCGGAGGTGACCAGTCAGACGAAAACTGCCAAACTCAAAGCCGCCCGGCGCCTGCTTCAAATGCGGTTACCGTCAGGGGAATATCATAAGTGTACACACTGAGGATCAAACAAATGCTCTATTCCGCAAAATATAATTTCATTTTTATCAAATCCGTAAAGACTGCATCTACGAGTGTGGAAGGCGCACTGGAGTTTCTTATCAGAAATCAGGCCGCCAACCATTCAACAAATTCGGTTTTATATGCAGATGGATCACGAATTGGATATCGCGGAGGCAACCCTTCAAGTGATCCTAATTTTGGGCAAGCTTCGTTTTCCCTAAATCATATGAGCGCCGCCAAAATTCGCTCCCTCGTAGGAGAATCATCATTTTATTCCGCCTTAAAAATTTCCTCGATTCGCCAGCCTTATGATCGTTGCATTTCGGCCTTTCATCATCTGGGCAAATATTCTTTGGAAGACATTGAAGCGAGAAAGCGATACGGCGACACCGCACTCATCAAACGCGACTTTCACGATTTCATGAGCACAAACACATATGACGGGGCAGAGCATTTCTACTGCGACAGAAAAATGATAATCGATAGATTCATCAGACAGGAATTCCTGAAGGAGGATTTAAGAGCCGTTCTTGATATGCTCTCCGTAGGCGCAGATATTGCGGCCTATATTTTGGGTGATATCCCCATATTTAAGATGACAGGGCGGAAATATAGCTTCATGAGAAGCATTGATTATTATGACGATGCTAGTCTTTCAATAGTCAATAAGAGGTTTTCCAATTGGTTTGCTCTCGGAGGGTACAAAATGGCCCACTCGCTGGAAGATTTAGAAAATCTATGAACTTTACCGAAATATCCAAATTTTTCCTTTTCTTTGTCAGTTACGGAATCCGCCCTGAAGCTGTGCGCGGCTGTCGTTCCTGGGCCACCAAGTGAAGCCACCTAGTTTGGAAATACCGCAAGGCTTTTTCAATCCGCCTTGATATTGGCAATGCGCGCCACCTCGGCCCAGGCCGGCACTTCTTCGCGAATGCGCGCTGCGAAATCAGCGGGGCCGAGCCATTCAGGACGCGTGGCTTGCGTTGCCAGCTTTTCGCGAAATTCCGCCGTGCTGGTGACGGCCTGAAGATCACGCGCCATGCGCTCCACCAAGGCGGCAGGGGTCGCGGCGGGGGCCAATACGCCATACCAGGTGCCTGAATCAGGCACATCGAAACCGAGTTCCGTCAGCGTTGGAATATCCGGGATTTCCGGCACGCGTTCACGCCCAAACGCCACCAAGGGGCGCACCTGACCATTCCGATAAGGCCCAATGCCTCCAACAATGGTTTGCATGAAAAGCGGTACGCGCCCCGCCAGCACATCCTGCAATGCCGGCGCCGTGCCGCGATAGGGCACATGGGTGATATCAATTCCCAAGGCGCGCTTCAGTGTCTCCCCACCGAAATGTCCATTGCCGCCATTGCCAGTCGTGGCATAGCCCAATTCACCCGGCTTTGCGCGCGCAGCGGCCACCAGATCAGCAAGGTTTCGATACGGCTCATTCGGTCCCACCCACAGCACATTGGGCGAAAACGCGATCATGCCAATCGGCGCGAAATCGCGCAGCATGTCATAAGGCAGGCGATACAGCCCCGTATTCATGACGATGTTATTGCCACTGAACAGCAAGGTCATGCCATCGGGCGCGGCCTTCGCCACGTAATCCGTGCCGATCGTGCCATTGGCGCCGCCGCGATTATCAATGATCACCTGCTGCTTCCACGCTGCCGCAAGGCCAGGCGCGATCAGGCGCGCGACAAAATCCGTGGGTCCACCGGGCGGAAAGCCCACCACAATCCGCACCGGGCGTTCCGGCCAAACGGGCGCGGCCGTTTGCGCAAAGGCCGCATGAAGCGACAGCGCCAGAAACGCGAAAGCGCTGCTCAACCCAAGGCGCAAGCCTTTGATGTTCGGGATTGTCATGACCATGTCCCCCTTGGCGTATCTTCTTGCGAAAGAAGCCTAGGCCCATCGGGGGCGATTTGGGAAATGCGCGCCAGTCGGATGGCAGTATCTGAAATGGTAGCGGCGAGCGGACTTGAACCGCTGACCCCGGCATTATGAGTGCCGTGCTCTAACCAGCTGAGCTACGCCGCCAATCAGGGTGCGGGAGTTAGGCCGCTGCCCGGTCAGTGTCAACCGAAAGCCGCGACCGCAGGAACCCACCGCCCAAGACGCGGTCCCCATCATACATCACGCAGGCCTGCCCGGGCGCGATCACGCCGGGCTCATCCAAAACCACGCGCAACAGCCCTGCACCCGCGTCCCAGGTGACCTCGGCCGCGCGCGGCACTTCGCGGGCGCGGAGTTTCACGGCGCAGCGGAGCGGCGCGGCAGGTGGGGCGATCAGCCAATTCACTTCCCCCACTTCGGCGTCCCGCCGTTCAAGGCCCGTGCGCGGGGCCAGCACAATCCGGCGCTTCGGCGCATCCACCGCCGCGACATAAAGCTTCTGCTCCCCGTCCCAGGAAGCCTGACCAAGGCCGCGCCCCTGGCCCACCGTGAAGCCGGAAATCCCGCCATGCTGGCCCAGCACGCGGCCATCGGCATGGATGAACTCACCCGGTTCCGCCGCATCGGGACGGAGCTTCCCCACCAGCGCGTCATAGCGCCCCGCCGGCACGAAGCAGATATCCTGGCTATCCGGCTTTTCCGCGACCGCCAGGCCAAGCCGCGCCGCGGCAGCGCGCACCGTCGCCTTGTCCGGCATGTCACCCAAGGGGAAGCGCGCCATGGCAAGCTGCGCGCTTGTGGTGGCGGCCAGGAAGTAGCTTTGGTCCCGTTCCGGATCGACAGCGCGGTGCAATTCCGCGCCATCCGCGCCTTCAATGCGCCTTGCGTAATGGCCGGTGGCGAGTGCTTCGCAGCCCAAATCCTCGGCCATCGCCACCATGTCGCGGAACTTCACGGTTTGGTTGCAGCGAATGCAGGGCACGGGCGTTTCGCCGCGCGCATAGCTATCGGCGAAATCACGCATCACATCGCGGCGGAAAATCTCTTCACGGTCCAGAACGTAATGCGCGATGCCGAGCTTATCAGCGACACGCCGCGCATCGAGAATATCCTGCCCCGCGCAGCAGGCGCCCTTCTTCTGCAAGGCCGCGCCATGATCATAAAGCTGCAAGGTGGCGCCAATCACCTCATGCCCGGCTTCTTGCAGCAGCGCGGCAACCACGCTGCTATCCACCCCGCCCGACATGGCCACCAGCACGCGCATGATCAGCCGCGCCCCGCCGCATCAAGCCCCTGCTGCCAGAAGCGCTGTTCCAGCCGCGCCGCTTCGGCGAAATCAGCCGCCAAGCGGGCAAAACGCGCTTCCCCACCATGAGACACGCCCAGCGCATCAATGCGCCGCGCGGCCGCATGGGCCATTTCCTGATAGGAAGCGGCGCCATAGGCATCAATCCAGGACTGATACGGGTTGCCATCACGCTGGCGCGCGGGGTCTGCCAGGATGCGCAGCGCCACCTGAGCGTAGCCCACTGTGCAGGGCACCAAAGCCACTTCCAGATCCAGGATATCGCCGGCATAGCCGCGATCCAGTACCCAGCGGGTGTAGGAAACCGTCTCGGCCGTTTCCGGCACGGAAACCACATCGGCTTCCGAAAGCCCCCATTCGGCGCAGTATTTCAGATGGAGCTTGGTTTCATCCAGAATGGCGAGCACCGCCGCAGCCTTGTCGCGCATCGCCGCCAGGCTTTCGCCCTTCAGCACCGCAAGCGCCTTGGCGCGGGCGAAATGGATCAGGAACAGGTAATCCTGAATGAGGTAATGCTGAAACGCCTTCAGCGGCAATGTGCCAGCCGAAAGCTGCTGCACAAAGGGATGCCAGGTATAATCGCGCCATTCGGATGCAGCGGCAGCCGACAGCTTGCGAAACAAGCCGCCTTCCGCGCCGAATTCATCCCATGCTGCGGCCACGCCTCAGCCGCCCGCGTTGCGCGACCCGGCGGGCAGCTTCACCACCAGCCCATCCAGCGCATCCGTCATGATCAATTGGCAGCCAAGCCGGCTGGTTTCCTGCAAGTCAAACGCGAGGTCGAGCATGTCTTCCTCATCCTCGGTCGGCTTGGCCAGCTTGGCGAACCAGGACGGGTCCACAATCACATGGCAGGTGGAACACGCGAGCGAGCCTTCGCAGGCGCCTTCAATGTCAACGCTGTTGCGATGCGCGATTTCCAGCACGGAAAGGCCGAGCGGGGCTTCCACTTCCTTTTGCGTTCCGTCGCGTTCGATGAATACCATTTTCGGCATGGCTAATCACTTGCCTTGTCTGTTGCGGAAATTGCGCGGTGCCAAGCAGCGGCCAAGCTTGCCGCGGCGAGTTCCGCTTCGGCGGGCGAGGTAAAGCGTCCCATCCCAATCCGCAAGGTGGCCCGGGCGGCTTCGGGTTCAAGCCCTATGGCTTGCAGCACGTAAGAAGGCTCGATTTCCGCCGAGGAACAGGCCGAACCGGTGGAAACACACACAAGCGGCGCGCCGGCCATGATGGCCTGGGCGGAGACGCCGCCCGGAAAGGTCAGGTTCAGATTGCCCGAAACCCTGGGCGCCCCTTCGGCATTGACCACCAGGCCGGGAATTTCAGCGCGGAGCTTATCCAGGAAAATCTCGCGCTGCCCGGCGATGCGCCCGGAATCGAGCAGCCCTTCAATGGCAGCGATCCGGCAAGCCTCCCCAAAACCAACCACCAAGGGCGCGGGCAGCGTGCCGGAACGCAAGCCCCTTTCCTGCCCCCCACCAGAAAACAGCGGGGCCAAGCGCATGCGCGGCCGGCGGCGGACATAAAGCGCGCCAATGCCGCGCGGGCCATAGACCTTGTGGCCGGATAGCGACATCAGATCCGCCTGGATTTCCCCGACATCAAGCGGAATGCGCCCGGCTGCCTGCGCGGCATCGGTATGGAAGGCCGCACCCGCTTCCTTCACGATGGCGCCGAGCGTCGCCAGGTCCTGAATGACGCCGATTTCGTTGTTCACCGCCATGATGGACACCAGCAGGGTGTTTTCATCACAAGCGGCGCGCAGCACTTCGGGATCAAGCAGCCCATCGGGGCCAACCGGCAGGATGACAGGTTCAAACCCTTCCTGCGCCAGATCCCGCACGGATTCCAGCACACATTTATGTTCGGTCGCCACCGTGATGATGCGCCGGCGCGGATCGCCCTGGCTGGCCGCAAAGCGCGCGGCACCCTTGATGGCAAGGTTATTTGCTTCCGTCGCGCCGGAGGTCAGGATGATTTCAGCCGCCGAGGCGCCGATCAATTCGGCGATGTAGTCGCGCGCGGCTTCCACGGCTTCGGCCACCGCGCGGCCCATGACGTGTTCGGCGCTGGCGGGGTTGGCGAATTGCGCTTCCCAAAAGGGGCGCATGGCCTGGAGCACGCGCGGGTCCACCGGCGTGGTGGCGTGGTTATCCAGGTAGATAGGGTGGTTCGGGAACGACATGGGGGGAAGATGGGGCGGAATGGGGTGCGGGGCCAGTCCCCGACTGCCGCTTTCATCGCTTTCGCCCCTCAAGCTTCGCGCGCATCCCGCGCCCAGCCGCAAAAACCGCGCAAGCGTATCCGCTGGGCATCCCAGGACAGCGAAACGCGAATGGCGCATCCTGCCTCTGCACCATACCCCATCGCCGGCGGAAACCGCGACGCCCGCCAAATCCAGCACCATCAGCCGGGTTTTCGCCGCCACACCAGGCAGGATCAGGTACGAGATAATGGGCCGGCGGGGCGCGGTGCCGCCCGCGATGAATACCTCGGCCGCTAGCGCCTGCCCCTGGCCTCAATCGCATCGCGGAGTGCCCTCAGGACTTCCGGCAGCGCGTCGATCCCGCCGCCCCTTCCGGATTCCTGCCCGCTGCCAGTAAAAAGCGGAGCTTGACGGGCGCCACGCAGAGCAGACCGGGACAAAGCCAGAACTTCGAGCAAGGCGTTTCTGAGCCGTCGAAGCGGAAGCCTTTGCCATTTAGAGTCTAGGGGTAGAGAGGGGCAACGGAGGAATGAAGGGTTTTGCTTGCCGGCCCGTAGTGCGCCCTGTTATTAACTATATCAAGCAAATCCTAGAACGCCGGAGGGCCGACAATTCCGACACTTTCTGGCACACTGGCCAACGACACCTTGGTGGGCACCGTCGGCCACGATTCTATCTTTGGCGGTGGCGGCGGCGATGACAGTCTTCTGGGCGGCAATAGCAATGACACGCTTAATGGTGGCGGCGGCCGCGACACATCAGATGGTGGCGTCGGCGATGACTATATTTATGCTGTCTTCGGATTCGATGTCGCGTTTGGCGGTGCGGGAAATGATACTTTGGATACGTCCTTGTTCACAGAGGACTATCTGGTCAATTTGACGACCGGGCTCACGAGTTTTCCTAATGAAAGTTTTATTGGCTTTGAGGCCGTCATTTCCGGTTCCGGTGACGATACGCTGATCGGTACGGTCGGTAACAACTTCATGGATGCCGGTAACGGTGGTGACTCGCTTTATGGCGATGACGGCGACAGTGACTATCTCATCGGTGGTGGCGGCAATGACACGTTGAATGGCGGCGGCGGCTTCGACACTTCGGATGGTGGCGCCGGGGATGATTATATCTATGCCGTCTTCGGTTGGGATGCTGGATTTGGCGGTACGGGTAATGATACCTTGGATACGTCCTCGGTTACCGAAGCCCAGCTGGTTAATCTAACGACAGGGCGGACAAACTTTCCTTTTGAAAGCTTTATCGACTTTGAAGCGGTCATCGCCGGCGCCGGTGATGATACGCTGATTGAAACGCGCGCCACCAACGTACTTATTGGTGGCGCGGGGAATGACAGCCTTGATGGTGGCGGTGGCTATGATTGGGCAGATTACAGCAACCTGATCGAGGCATCTCAATCTATTACGGTCAATTTGGCTATTACGGACTATTACGGTCTTGGGTTTGGCACCAGCGCTGGGGAGGCTGGCAGCGACACGCTAGTAAGGATCGAAAACCTACGCGGCGGCAGCGGCCATGATAGCCTGTTTGGCACAACTGTAGAAAACGCGCTGTATGGTGGTTACGGTGCCGACACGCTCGATGGAAATGGCGGTTTCGATACCTTAGATGGCGGCGAAGGAGATGACTACATTTACGCTGCAGTCATGGGTTTTGATGTTGGGATTGGTAGCAGCGGGAATGATACGCTGGATAAGTCCCTCTTCAGCGGCAATTATCTGGTCAATCTTCAGACCGGAATCACGAACTTCATCGCGGAAAGCTTCACCGAATTCGAAGCGGTAATCTCTGGCAGCGGCAATGACACGTTGATTGGCTCGGACAGCGCCAATTTGATGCAGGGCGGTGCGGGGAATGATAGCATTATTGGCGGCAATGACGCAGACACGCTGATCGGTGGTTCTGGCAATGACAATCTGATAGGCGGCGATGGCCTGGATTGGGTGAGCTATGGCACTGCGACAGCTGCGATCACAATCGATTTGGGCCTGGACCGCGGCTTTGCGGCGGATGGGAGCGATACGCTGAGCAGTATTGAAGCCGCGCTTGGTGGTGCTGGCGCGGACTGTCTGCTGGGCGGCGGAGACGGTGCCGATACGTTCATCGGCGGCGCGGGCAATGATACGCTGATCGGCGGCGGGGGAGGGGCGGAGTTTTTGATTGGCGGCGCAGGTGATGATGTCATCCTGGTTGGCAATGTGGATCTTGCTTCTATCCTTGCCTTGTTCAGCGCGCCCTAAGATACACTCTCCGCATCAAGTCGATTGGCCGCGCGAACATGTGCGTTGTGACGTTATTCGTAATAACGGCCTCGGCCACCGCACGGCCCATGGCGTGTTCGGCGCTGGCGGGATTGGCGAATTGCGCTTCCCAAAAGGGGCGCATGGCCTGGAGCACGCGCGGGTCCACCGGCGTGGTGGCGTGGTTGTCCAGGTAGATGGGTTGGTTCGGGAACGACATGGGGGGAAGATGGGGCGGAATGGGGTGTGGGGCTAGATGGGTGGGGCAGGGGAGTTCTTATTCCCCCCGCGCCCCTAACCCAAACCCTTCCATCCTTTTGCGCCATTCGGCGGCGGCCAGGCTTTCCTCGATAGCCAGGATTTCGGTGGCGAGTGCGCCGCGCGGGTCGCGTTCCAGCCCTTCATCCACGCAGCGTTTCGCAAGCGCCATGGCGGCAGGCGGTGCTTTCAGGATGGTGGCGGTGATCTCCGCAACACATGCGGCCAAAGCCTCGGGCGCTACCACGCGTGCCACAAGCCCAGCTTCGCGCGCTTCCTCGGCGCCAAGGGCGCGGCCCGTGAACATCAAATCCTTGGCCAGCCTTTTGCCAATGATGCGCGGCAGGCGTTGCGTCGCGCCCACTGTGCCCCAAAGCGCTTCCGGGATGCGGAAGGTTGCTGACGGTGTGGCGATGATGAAATCACAGGCGGCGGCGATTTCCACGCCCGAACCCACGGCAGGGCCTTCCACAACGGCAATGGCCGGCATGGGCAAGCGTTCCACCGCTTCATAGGCGGCGAAGGCTTTCAGGCGGCGCGCGCGCACCGCGTCATCGCCCATGCCTTGGCGTTCCTTGAGGTCCGCGCCGGCGCAAAACACACTGCCCATCGCCTGCACCAGCACGCAGCGCGCGGCATCTTCCCGCGCGCGGCGCGTGGCCGCGACAAGCGCTTCGCACATGGCGCTATTGAGCGCATTGCGCGCATCCGGCCGGTTCAGCGTGATGCGCGCCAGGCCATCCTTGCAGTCATACAAAACGGCTTCGGTCATATCGCGCCTTCCGCACGGAGCGTTTCGATTTGTGCTGGTGAGTAGTGCAACAAATCGCGCAGCACGGCTTCCGTATCCTCCCCGAGCAAGGGCGGGCGTTGGATTTCCGGGTCCGCCAAGCCATCGAAGCGATAGGGCAGGCGCAAAGCGGGAAAGGCGCCAAGCAAGGGATGGGTGAATTCACCGACTGAACCGCGCGCCTGCACGTGTGGGTCGGCGAAGGTTTCATCAATGGTCAGCACGGGGCCATTCGGCACATCCGCCGCATCCAGAAGCGCGACCGCTTCCGCGCGCGTCAGTTTCGCCATCGCCGCCGTAATGCCGGCCATGACGCGTTCGCGCTGCGCCACGCGTTCGGCATTGGCGTGCAATGCCGGATCGGCGCCCAATTCATCCAAGCCAAGCGCACGACAAAGCGGCGCCCAATGCTGATCCGAACAGGTGATATGCAAAAACCGCCCATCGGCACATTTGAAGGACGCCGTCGGCACGCGCCCCGGATGTTCCGTGCCCAAACGCGGCGGCACCTCATTCAACGCGAAGAAGCGCGCGGCGGCGGAGGTGAGCAACGCCACCTGCCCATCCAGCATGGAAAAATCAATATAGGCGCCCTGGCCCGTTGCATCGCGCCCGCGGAGCGCCGCAAGCAAACCAATGGTGATCCAAAGCCCGGATGTCAGGTCTGCGATCGGCAGCCCCGGCTTCACCGGCCCGCCGCCGCGTTCCCCCGTAAGCGCCAGCAACCCCGACATGGCCTGAAACACCGTGTCATAGCCCTTGCGCCTGGCGTAAGGCCCGGTCTGGCCAAAGCCAGTGCAGGACAGCATCACCAAGCGCGGATTGATGGCGCGCAGAGCCTCCCAATCCAGCCCGTAACGCTTCAGCGTGCCGGTCGGGAAATTCTCCACCACCGCATCGCAATGGCGAATGAGGTCTCGCACCAGCGCCTGACCATCCTTGTGGCGCAGATTGACCGTGACGCTGCGTTTGCCGCGATTGCAGGCGAAGAAATAGGCGCTGTCACGCGCACCATTCCGTTCGGCCACCGGTTCATAGCTGCGGCTTTCATCGCCGCTGCCCGGCTGTTCCACCTTGATCACTTCCGCGCCCAATTCGGCAAGGATCATTGCCGAAAAGGGGCAGGCCAGAACGCGCGCCAAATCCAGCACGCGCAGGCCCTGCAGCGGGGGAATGGTCATGGGTCAGCGCATAT
>JBIIGZ010000051.1:0-19404 GCA_044236185.1 Roseomonas sp.
TGGCGCAGGCCGAGCCCTTGAGGGTACTGGGGACCGGCGCCGTTGCGGCTTCTGTCCGCGATATCGCCGCGGCCTTCACCGCCCGCACCGGGCGCGCTGTGGCGCTGCAAACCGCCAATGCCGGCGTGGTCGCGCGCCGGTTGCGGGAAGGGGAGGCTGCCGATCTGGTGCTAAACAGTGCCGCGCAGATCAGCGCGCTTGGGAATGCGGGTTTGGTCGCCGGCGACAGCGCGCGCGAATTGGGCCGGATGCTGATTGGGGTGGCGGTGCGTGCAGGCGCGCCCATGCCCGATATCAGCACCGAAGCGGCGCTACGGGCGGCCATCCTGGCGGCCCCTATGATCGCCCATTCCGATCCCGCGACGGGGGCCACCGCCGGCACCCATGCGGCGCGGCTGATCGAAAGGCTGGGCTTGGCTGAGGCCATGCGCGGGCGCGTGTTGGTCTTTCCGGGCGGTGGGGCGGCGGTGGGTGCCGTGGCCGATGGCCGTGCGGCAATGGCCATCTCCCAGATTAGCGAAATCATTGCCGTGCCGGGGGCGGCGCTGGTTGGGCCGCTGCCGGATAGCGCGCAGCTTGTCACCCCCTATCTGGGCGCCATCGCGACCCGTGCGGCGGATGCTGAAGGCGCGCGCGCCTTGCTGGCGGTGCTGACTGGCCCGGAAGGCCAGGCGCGCTTCCGCGCGGCCGGTTTCGCGGTGGGCTGAAAGCCTCTGGACAGGGGGCGCTCAGCGCGCCAAAGGCAGGGCGAAAGCAAGCCAAGGGATTAGCGGAACATGAGCGGCACAAATCAGCGCATTGATGGCAAGCGGCTTTGGGATAGTCTGATGGCGATGGCGGAGATTGGCGCCACACCCAAGGGTGGTGTGAAGCGCCTGACGCTCACCGATGTGGACAAGGCCGGACGGGATCGTTTTCGCAGCTGGTGCGAAGCGCTTGGCCTGACAGTGCGCGTTGATTCCATCGGCAATATGTTCGCCCGCCGCGAAGGCCGTGACCCCACGCGCCTGCCCGTGCTGCTGGGCAGCCATTTGGATAGCCAACCCACCGGCGGCAAATTCGATGGTGCTCTGGGGGTGATCGCAGGGCTTGAGGTCATGCGCAGCATCCATGACCTGAACATCGTGACCGAAGCGCCGATTGAATTGGTGAATTGGACCGACGAGGAAGGCAGCCGCTTCGGCCACTCGCTCATGGGCAGCGGCGTCTGGGCCGGCATCTATACGCAGGAAAAAGCCTATGGCCTGCGAGATGTGGATGGCGTCAGCGTGGGTGATGCGCTGGAAGCCATTGGCTACAAGGGCCCGCATAAGGCGGCGCCCTTCCCGGCGGATGCCTATTTCGAATTGCATATCGAACAGGGCCCGATCCTGGAACGCGAAGGCAAGCAGATTGGCATTGTCACCGGCGCGCAGGCGCAGGTTTGGTATGATGCGGTGATCATCGGGCAAGACAGCCACGCCGGCACCACGCCGCCTTCCGCGCGGCGCGATGCGCTGGTGGCTGCCGCGCGCGTCATTGAACGTGTGGACGCGCTGATGCGCGCGCGGGGTGAGGATGGCCGCGGCACAGTGGGCTTTCTGCAAGTGCTGCCCGCCAGCCGTAACGTTGTGCCGGGCGAAGTGCGCTTCAGCGTGGAATTCCGCCACCCATCGGATGCGCAAATCCAGGGCCTGGCCGAAAGCTTCCCGGAAGAAGCCCGCAAACTAGTGGAGGCCAATGGCTGCAAGCTGGAATTGACCGAGCTGTTCCGCATCCCGGCACAGCCCTTTGATCCTTCCTGCGTTGATCTGGTGCGCCAGGCCGCCAAGCGCCTTGGCTTGCCGTCGCGTGAGATCATCTCGGGCGCGGGGCATGATGCGGTTTATGTCGCGCGTTCCGTGCCAACCGCGATGATCTTCACGCCCTGCAAGGATGGGCTTTCGCATAACGAAGCGGAAAGCATCATGCCGGAGGAGGCTGAGGCCGGCTGCCAGGTGTTGTTTGAAGCCGTGGTGGCGCGGGCCAATCGCGCCATCTGACTGCGGGGGCACAGCGCTTGCTTGGCCTTCGACTGCAACTCAGCAAAAGGATAATCGCCAATGAGCGATTTTGATCTGGTCATTCGTGGCGGCACCATCGGCACGGCGAGCGCCGTTTTTGATGCGGATATCGGCGTCAAGGATGGTACCATCGCAGCAATCGGCAAGAACCTGCCCAAGGGGCGCGCGGAACTTGATGCCAAAGGCAAGCTGGTGCTGCCAGGCGGTGTGGATACCCATACCCATATCGAAGAACCGCGCGGCGGCGGGCCGACCGTCAATGCCGATACCTTCATCACCGCCGGCGCTTCGGCGGCTGCGGGCGGCACTACCACGGTAATTGGCTTCGCGCGGCAGGAACGCGGCGGTTCGCTGACCGAAGCGGTCGCGGAGCATCACGAAAGGGCGAAGAAAAGCCTGATTGACTACAGCTTTCACATGATCCTGACCGATCCGCGCCCGGATATCCTGCAGGATCAGGTGCCGGCGCTGATCGCTTCCGGTCATCGCAGCCTCAAGATCTTCCTGACCTATGAAGGGGCGCGGATTTCGGACGCTGAGGCTTTGCAGGTGCTGGCCACCGCGCGCCGCCATGGCGCGCTGGTGTGCATTCATGCCGAACATCACGACCTGATTGATTTCCACAAGAATGCGTTGCTCGCGGCCGGGCTGACCTTGCCCAAGCATCACGCCTGGTCAAAGCCGATGGTGGTGGAACGCGAATGCGTCCATCGCGTCTGCGCCATGGCCGAAGCCTTGGATGTGCCGATCCAAGTCTTTCATGTCTCAGGCGCCGAAAGTGCCGAGGAAGTTGAACGCGCGCAAAAGCGTGGGCTGAAGGTCTGGGCGGAAACCTGCCCGCAATATTTGGTGCTGACCACGGAAGACATGGATCGCCCAGGTTTTGAAGGTGCCAAATATGTCTTCAGCCCAGCCGCGCGCTCGGCCCCCGATCATGCGGCGCTGTGGGATGCGATGCGCCGCGGTGTCATCAGCAATGTGAGTTCCGATCACGCGCCAACGCGCTATGCGGGGCCGGATGGCAAGACGGCTTTCGGACTGGATGCGCCCTTCACCAAAATCCCGAATGGCCTGCCGGGGCTTGCCACGCGCATGCCGATACTGTTCAGCGAAGGTGTGGTGAAGGGGCGGATTTCCTTGCAGCAATTCGTGTCGCTGACAGCAACCAATCCGGCCGAGATTTTCGGCATGGCGCCGCGCAAGGGCAGCATTGTGGTCGGCGCCGATGCGGATTTCGCACTCTGGGATCCGACACGCCGTGTCACCATCACCAATGATATCCTGCTGCACGGGTCGGACCACACGCCCTATGAAGGCATGGAAGTCACCGGCTGGCCGGAAGCGACCTTTGTGCGCGGCATTCCCGTGGTGCAAGGCGGCAAGACCGTGGTTGGCGCTGGCCATGGCCAATTCATCCCGCGCGGCGCTTATGAGATGATCAATCCACGCGGCGTTTTCCCAGGCCCCTTCAATCCGGTGGATGGCGTCGCGGTCTGATATTTTCTGACGCCGATGGATGGCCTCAGATTGAGGCCATCCGCCTGAGGCCGACCATGCGATCACACAGGAACAACACGAAGATTGTCAGCAGAATAAGCAGGGTTGAAACGGCGGCAAGCGTTGGATCCGGGCTGATTTCCAGATAATTCAGCAATTGGATCGGCAGGGTTTTCGTGCGCACATCCACGAGAAACATTGAAACCGGGTAATTGTCGAAACTCGCGATGAACGCGAATAGCGCGCCCGAGACAAAGCCAGGCAGGATATTGGGCACCAGCACGCGCCAGATCGCCAAGGGATAGGAACAGCCAAGGGTGCGCGCCGCATCCACCAAAGCGAAGTCAAACAGGCTCAAGCTTGCCAGGACCGTGCGCATGATGAAGGGCATGGTGATCACCACATGTGCGATCAGCAGCGAAAACCACGCATCGCGCAGCCCCAATTCGCGCATCGCCTGCAGCATGGCGATACCAAGCACGAGCCCCGGCAGCATAAGCGGTGAGACCATGAAAGTGGCCACAGCCTCGGCCCCGGGCAGGCGGCCACGGACCAGGGCAATGGCGCAAAGTGTGCCGAGCAACAGGGAAATCGCCGTGGAAAGGGCGGCGATTTGCGCTGAAAGCCCAAGGGCCGACAGCAGCCCATCCACATTGCGAATGCGCCCATACCATTGCAGCGAAAACCCCTCAGGCGGGAAGGCAAAGATTGGCGCTTCCGTGAAGGATACGGGAATCACCACCACAATCGGCAGCAGCAGGAAGGCGATGGTCAGGAACAGCGCGAAGCTGGTCAGGAACCGGGCGAAGCGTTCCATTTCTAGCTTCCTTTCGCCGTGCCAAGCCGGCGTTGCAGGATGGCAGCGCCAATCACCACCACCACGGCGAGTGTCAGCAGCACCGCCGCCATGGCCGCGCCCAATTGCCAGTCGCGTAAATTAAGGAAGGCCTTGGCCATGACCATGGACATGGTCATGTAGCGATCCCCCATCAGGAGCGATGGCGTGACATAGGCGGCAACAGCCAAGGAAAACACAATGGAAACGCCTGCCACTACGCCAGGCAGCGAAAGAGGCAGCGTCACACGCGTGAAGCGGAACCAGGGTGATGCGCCCAGGGTTGCGGCGGCATCCGGCAGGCGTGGGTCCATCATGCGTACTACTGAATAGATCGGCAGTACCATGAAGGGCAGAAACACATTGATCATGCCGGCGTAAAGCGCGAATTCGGTGAAGATCATCCGAATTGGCCGTTCGATCAGGCCAAGATTCAGCATCAGCCAATTCAGAATGCCATCGCGCCTGAGCACAATGCCCCAACCGAATGATTTGACGATGATTGAAACCGTGAGCGGTAAAAATACCAACGCGAAAAGCACCACTTGCCGCCAGCCCTTGGCGCGCGCCAGCGCGAAGGCCGCCGGATAGCCCAGGATCAGCGCGCCGGCCGTGGTGATCAGCGCCAATTGCAAGGTCTGGCCAATCACCTGGATGTAGTAATCATCGCCCAGCACACGGGCATAACCCGAAAGGGTGAAGCCATCCGCACCGCGGATAGAAGACCACAACATCAATAGCAAAGGTGCCAGAAAGACCAGCGCCATGAAGATAAGGCCAGGCAGCGCCAGGAAGGCGAGCGGATCAAGCTTCCGCCCCGTGGAAGCGGGCGCCATCATGCGGGAAAGGCCATGGTATCAGCCACGCGAAAGCCAAAACTGACTTCCTGCCCGGTGGCTACGCCAGCAGGCAGGCGCGACAATTCCAGGATCACGCGATCCTCACCTTCGGCGGGCGCATCCAGATGAAGCTGTGTGCGCGACCCAAGGAAGGAGATATCGGAAATCCGCCCTTGCAGCGTATTGAGCGCTGGATCGGCTTCTGGCGCCAGGAACATCGCCTCTGGCCGCACCCCAACCGCGACAGCTGAACCTGCCATGAAGGAAGCGGGGGCACGCAGAACACCAAAGGCGGTTTGCACTTCAATCATGCCAGCGCTGCTGCCAATCACCTTGCCCGATAGCTTTGTGGATTGGCCCACAAAGTCCAGCACGTAAAGGCTGGCGGGCGCGTGATAAAGCGTAACAGGGTCCGTCAATTGTTCAATCTGGCCGGCATTCATCACCGCAACCCGGTCCGATACCACCAGGGCTTCCTCCTGATCATGGGTCACGAAAATCGCGGTAATGCCGACCTCTCGCAGCAATTGCTTCAATTCAACCTGCATGGTTTCACGCAATTTCCGATCAAGTGCGGAAAAGGGCTCATCCAGCAATAACAGGCTTGGTCTCACCACCAGCGCACGCGCCACCGCCACGCGCTGTTGCTGCCCGCCGGAAAGCGCAGTGACGGGTTTTTCGCCATGCGCTTCCATGCGCACCAGTGCCAAGGCTTCCGCCACACGCGGCGCGGCTTCGGCCTTCGAAACACCGCGGGCGCGCAGCCCAAAGGCAATATTCTCCGCAACTGTCAGATGCGGAAACAGCGCGTAGTTCTGAAACACCACGCCCACATTGCGCTGATGCGCGGCCAGCGCCGTGATATCGCGCCCACCTATGGTGATTTGGCCGCGATCCGGGTGCAGCAAGCCGGCAATGCAGCGCAACAGCGTTGTCTTGCCGCAGCCCGAAGGGCCAAGCAGGGATACGAATTCGCCCTGAGCGACCGAAAGGCTCAGGTCACGCAGCACTGTGGCGGCGCCGAAACGCTTATCGGCGCCGCTTACCACCAAATAGTCGGATTGCATGATGCCTCTGATTTACCGAGCAGCGATTTCGCGTTCGAAGCGTTCAATCCAGCGGTTGCGATTATCCGCGAAATATTCCCAATCCAGCACCACCAGCGGCGGCAGCTTCAATTCAGATGGCATGACGGTCTTGGTATTGGTCGGCTGGCTATAAAAGGTGCGCCCGATCAGCGCCTGGGTTTCCGGGTTCAGCAATTCATCAATGAACTTCATGCCAAGTTCCGGGTTGGGCCCGCCCTTCACCAGCGCCACACCTGCCGGCATCGCGACCGTGCCTTCCTTCGGATAGGCAAGGTCAACCGGCGCACGCTGGCTTTTGCGGAACAGCGTGGTGCGGCTATCGGGGGACAGGAAGATATCCACCTCTCC
The DNA here is from genome assembly GCA_044236185.1 of Roseomonas sp. Taxonomy (GTDB): domain Bacteria; phylum Pseudomonadota; class Alphaproteobacteria; order Acetobacterales; family Acetobacteraceae; genus Neoroseomonas. The sequence goes on from JBIIGZ010000051.1 coordinate 6,650, forward strand.
ACTTTCATGGAGCTGCTGCGCCTGGGGCGGGTTGGTGGTGATTTGCAGGATATTCGGCCGCAATTCCCTGAGTTTACCAAAACCCTCATCAGCGAGCTTCAGGCATTCACTGAGCGGCTTGCCAGTCGCAAGCTGAGTTGCTGCCAAAAGAGGCACCACTGCCTGCGTGATGCGCATGGAAATAACAATAATCTTGTCGCGATACTTCCTGTCCCAGCAATCGGCATAGCTGGTTGGGGCGGTGCGAACATTGCGCGTATTGTAGGAAATGGAAGCCGCCGGGAAGCACCAATTGGTCCACATGGCATCGCGCGGGCGCGCTTCGGGCTGCACATCGGCCAGGTTCGGGATATTGGTGCCCTTCAGCGTGGTAATCAGCCCCTCACGCTCTGCCAGGATCAGCACCGGGTCATCCATCATGGTGACCGTCATGGTCGGGCGGGCGCGGTTGGAGCGCATTTTCTCAAGATTGATCAGGCTATTCGTGCCTTCAAACAGGATCTTGAAGCCGTGCTTGCGTTCAATGACCGGAAACAGAATATCGGTCAGACCGGGAGAGGCCGGGCCGCCCACAAAGATTTCGCGGGGTTGCGCGCGCACCACAGAAGGGGCGGCGAGAACGCCGGCTGCGGATTGCAGCAATAGGCGACGAGAGGGGGCAAAGGTCATCAAGCGGCTCCGTTTTCCAAGGGGCAACATGAAGATGCCCTGCCCGAGGTGGAGCAATAACCGTGCCGAGGTCCGAGCACGCCAAATGGCAAAGGCTCAGTAAAGCCATGGATGCGCGGGGCTTAGCCGCCCACCAGCTTCGCCACCAGATAGGCAACACCGGCGGCCAGCCCGCCGATCAATAGCGTCTGCGCCGCACCGCGGCCTGCCGGCAGGCCGGTTGCTTTCGCCTTCAGCCAGCCGAACCCCGCCAGCGCCACGCCGGTAATGCAGGCGGAAATCACCAAAGCCTGTTGCGTGCTGTCCAGCAGCATATAGGGTGAAAGCGGCAACAAGCCGCCCACCACATAGGCGCCACCAATCGTAATGGCTGACCGCGCCGCGCGATCGGGCTGCGGTTCCTTCAAATCCAATTCAAAGCGCATCATGAAATCCACCCAGCGGCGCTTATCGGCGCAGATGCTGTCCACCGCCATGCGAAGCGCATCACCGCGCACGCCATAGCGATGCAGGATCGCCGCCACTTCCCAGCGTTCGCGATCTGGGTAGATTTCGGTTTCTTCTTCTTCGCGCTTGCGTTCGGCGGTGAAATGCTCGGCTTCTGTGCGCGCGGCGAGGTAACCGCCAAGCCCCATCGCAACACAGCCGGCCGCGATTTCCGCAAGGCCCGCCGTGACAATCAGCGGATTGGCCGCGACTGCGCCTGACAATGCCGCCGCCAGCGCAAAGGGCACCGTTAGGCCATCGGCAGTGCCGATTACCAGATCGCGCACCACCTCATTCTGCGTGAAATGGCGTTCCTCATGCGGCGGGCCGGGTGGCATGGGCCAAAGCCCGTCGCGGCTCGGCGCTTCGGATTCGGGGGGCTGCGTGGTCATTTCATAATAGGCTTTAGCGCAGAAACGAGTGGTTTAGCGAGGGGAATGCGCGGCCTCGTGCTCAGGCCCCGTCAGGCCGGCCAAGGCTTCCTCCTCCGCCGTCAGATGAAGCGCGAGCAAAGCCTCCAAGGCGAATAGCGTGCGCCTTAGCGCTGGCGCTACCTCGGCAAAGCCGCCCGGTGCTTCGGCAAGCGGTAGCAGGGCGGAAAAGCGATCCGCCAACCCCTCGATTTCGGTATGCATGCGCAGCAAGACGCCAAGCGGGTCCTGCCCGCCGAGCCGCGCGGCGGCTTCCGGGTAAAGCGCGCTTTCCTCGGCGGCCTGATGCGGCAGCAATTCATCGCGCATCCGCCGTTCAAGCGCGCGTAATTCGGCAAGCTGCGCGGGGCCTTCGTGTAGCGTTTCACCCGCGCCGCGCAACGCCTCTGCGAGGTCACGCAAGCCCGCATGTTCGGCAACGCGGTCCGAAAGCCCGGCCTCGCCAGACAGACGCGCTGCTGCCCCATCATTGCCGGGCAGCAGGGCGCGCAGCGCATACAGGATGGCCGCGACATCAATCGCTTCCTGCAAGAGCGCACCAGCAAGCGGGCTCAGCCAGCCAAAGGCAGCGGCGACCATGGCCATCAGCGACAACCCCATGCCCAGCAGAATGGCTTGCAGCGCAATGCGGCGTGCGCGGCGCGCAATGGCGATGGCTTCCGGCGCACGGTCCAGCCGATCCGCGAGCAGCACGACATCACCCGCTTCGGCTGCAGCGGCGGTGCCATGCGCGCCCATGGCAATGCCGACATCAGCGGCGGCCAGCACCGGCGCGTCATTCACGCCATCACCCACCATGGCAACCGGGCCATTCGCGGCCTCGGCGCGCAGGGCGATCAGCTTTCCTTCCGGGTCGCGGTCCGCCAGCATGGCATCCAGGCGAAGCGCAGCGGCGATGGGTGTGGCGGCCGCAGCGCGATCCCCAGTCACCATCAGAATGCGCGCAATGCCAAGTTGGCGGAGTGCCCGCACCGCGCGGGGCGCTTCTTCACGCAGCCCATCCGCCATGATGAAGGCCGCCGCCGCGCGCCCTTCCACCGCCAACCAGCCGACCGAACCGGCGGCACTCACCAAGGCGGCGGCGAAAAGCCCATCTTCCGGGCCCATGCCACGCCCGATCAGAAAGCCCTCACTGCCCAGCGTCAGCGCCTTGCCCTCCACCAGGCCGGACAGGCCACCACCGGGGGTTTCCTCCACGCTTTCTGGCACGGGCAGGTCAAAGCCACGCGCACGGGCGGCGGCGACCAGCGCGACAGAAACCGGGTGGGTGGAAGCCTGCGCCAAGGCGGCCCCGAGCCGGAGCGCCGCATCGCGCCCAAGCGCGGGGTCGGCTTCAATCCCCGCTAGCCTTGGCCGGCCGGGCGTAAGGGTGCCGGTCTTGTCGAAAATCACGGTGCGAATGCGCGCGAGCCGTTCCAGTGCCGCGCCGCCCTTCACCACAATGCCGCGCCGCGCCGCGCGACCAATGCCCGCCACCAGCGCAATGGGCGCGGCGAGGATAAGCGGGCAGGGGGTTGCCACCACTAGCACCGCCAGGGCGCGACGCGGATCGCCGGAAATCAACCAGGCCGCGCCAGCGACGCAACAGGTCAGGATGATGAAGGCAATGGCCCAACGATCCGCGAGCCTGACAAGCGGCGCGCGCGATTGCGCTGCTGCCTGCGTCAGGCGGATGATGGCGGCATAGGTGCTGCCGGCTGCCCCGGCACTGGCCCGCATGCGAAAGGCGCCGCCGGCATTCACAGCGCCGCTGCGAAGTCGCGCGCCTTGCTGTAACGAAACCGGCAGGGGTTCGCCTGTCAGCATGCTTTCATCAAGCGTGGCACCGGCATCTTCCAGCGTGCCATCCGCGGGTACGGTTTCTCCGGGGCGGACCAGCAGCAGATCGCCGGGCGTAATGGCATCCAAGGGGATGTCGCTGATTTCGCCATTGCTGATGCGTGCAGCGCCACGTGGGGCACGCGCCAGAAGATCCGTCAGCGCCCCTTGCGCGCGGCCCTCCGCCCAGGATTCCAAAGCCTCACCACCCGCGACCATGAGCGCAATCACGGCAGCGGCGGCGGCTTCATCCAACGCCAGCGCGCCGAGGATGGAGAACAGCGCAATGACATCCACGCCAAGCCGCCCACCCAGCAATGAGCGGAGCACGCCAAGTGCGACATGCAGCGCGACGGGCAGGGAAGCCGCAGTCCAGGCGATGGTGGCGTAAGCAGTATTGCCCGAAAGATGCAGCACGATGCCAGTGGCGAGCCCAGCCAGCACCCAAGCCAGCAGCAGCCGCGCACTATTCACGCATCGGCCCCAATTCGGCGTCTCTATGGACATAGGCTGAAAGCAATAGCCCGAAGCCGATCATCACCGTCAGCATGGCCGAACCGCCATGGCTGATGAGTGGCAGCGGCACACCACCCACCGGAATGGCTCCGGTGACCATGGCGACATTCACAAAGACATAGAGAAAGAAATTTGTGCCAAGCCCAATCGCGAGCAGCCGGCCGAATTGATGGCGTGATCTGAAGGCGACGATGTAGCAGAACACAATCACCGACAGCAGCATGAATAGGGTGGCTACGGCACCGATGAAGCCGAATTCCTCGGCGATCAGGGTGAAGATGAAATCTGTCTGCTTTTCCGGCAAAAAATTCAGATGCCCCTGCGTCCCTTGCAGGAAGCCCTTGCCCGACATGCCGCCGGAGCCCAGCGCAATCTTTGATTGAATGATGTTGTAGCCCGCGCCGAGCGGATCGCTTTCCGGGTCAAGAAAGGTGGTGATGCGCGCGCGCTGATAATCGCGCAAATTGTCATAGGCGATGGGCGCGGCAATGGCGGCAGCGCCTGCCATCAGCGCGAATTTCCACCAGCGCATGCCGGCTGCCCAAAATACGGCGGCGCCTACCATGCCGGTGATCAAGGCGGTGCCGAGATTGGGTTGCTTCAGGATCAGGCCGACCGGCACCAGCACCATAAGCGCGGGCGGGATCAGGAATAGCGGATTGCCCATGCGTTCCCAGGATGCGCGATGAAACCAGGCCGCCAAGCCCAAAGCCAGCATGATCTTCATCAGCTCCGATGGCTGCAATTGCACCGGGCCGATATCCAACCAGCGCTGCGCGCCCTTGCCGACATTGCCGTGAAACAGCACCAGCACCAGCAGCGCGAGTGCCAAGGCATAACCCACCCAGGCGAAGCGCAGGATGATCCTGATATCAATGAAGGCGATGCTCAGCATGATCACCAGACAAAAGCCAAAGCGCAGCGCGTGCTTCTGCGCATAGGCGTCCGGATTGCCGCTGCCCGCGGTCCAGAGCGCGACATAGCCAATGGCCGCAATCCCGCCCAATAGCAGCACGAAAAGCCAGGGCACGCGCCACAGCTTGGAAACCAGGCCAGCGCCGCGGCTTTCCGTGAGGAGCCGTCGTTCGAAAATCATCGGCCAAGCTCCGCCACGCGCGGGTCACGCGGCGTGGGCGTGATGGGCAGGCGCTGGAAGGCCTCTACCAATATGTCGCGCGCCAAGGGTGCCGCGGCGCCCGATCCGCTGGTGCCATGTTCCACAATTACCGAAAGTGCGAAGACCGGATTGTCATAGGGCGCATAGGCGACAAATAGCGCATGCGGGCGCCATTCGCGCGGTAGGTTGGCAACATTGAAACCCCTTTCCCGCTGTTCGCGGGAAACGCGCCTGACTTGCGTGGTGCCGGTCTTGCCGGCCATGATGCCGTATTGGCCGGGCAGCCGCGCTGCGCCCGCCGTGCCGCCACCATTCACCACCGCCCACATTGATTCGCGCATCACGCGCAAATCAGCCTCAGGGATACCGAGCGATGGCCAATCCTCGGGCCTGCCGCCGCGTACCGGCTGGCCAGCAATGGCGCGCGTCAGATGCGGCTGCACGGCGCGCCCGGTTGCAAGCCGCGCGGTCATCACCGCAAGCGATAGCGGAGTCAGCTGATAAAAGCCCTGGCCAATGCCATGCACAATGGTATCGCCGATATTCCAGGGATGTCCCTGCGCTTGCCGCCAGCCACGGGTTGGTACCAGGCCGCGGCGTGTGCCGGGCAATTCAATGTCCAGATCAACGCCAAGCCCGAAGCGGTTGGACATGGCGGCGATTTTGTCCATGCCGGTGCGGCGCGCCATTTCGTAGAAATAGACATCGCAGCTTTGCGCAATGGCGGTGCGCATATTCATGCCCCCATGGCCGCTTTGCTTGTGGCAATGAAAGCGATTATCACCGAAATCGAAATGGCCGGGGCAATGCACGATATCGCCGGGCCGGCACACCTTGGCTTCCAGCGCAGCAAGGGCCACCACCATCTTGAAGGTAGACCCCGGCGCATAAAGCCCATTGGTTGCCTTGTTGATCAGGGGTGTTGAACGCGATGCGGTCCATTGCCGCCATTGCGCTGCGCTAACGCCCGAATTGAAGATATTGGGATCGAATGAAGGCTTGGTTGCCATGGCGAGCACTTCGCCATTGCGCGCATCCAACAATACTGCCGTGGTGCCTTCATCAATCTTGTTGCGAATAGCCTTTTGCAGCCCGGTATCAACGGAGATTTGCACATCCTGGCCCGGGATGCCCTCTCGCCTGTCCAATTCGCGGATGACGCGACCAACGGCATTCACCTCCACCTGCACCGCGCCAGCGCGGCCACGCAGCACGCGGTCATGGAAGCGTTCCAACCCCGCGCGGCCCACACGCATGCCAGGCAGATTGACGATGCCCTCATCGCCCGCTTCCTGTTCGGTTGGCGTGCCGACATAGCCAAGCACATGCGCCAGGTGTTCGGTTTCGGGATAGATGCGGGTTGTGCCCATATCCACCGAAACGCCCGGCAGGTCTGGCGCATTCACCTCAATCGCCGCCATTTCTTCCCAGCTCAGGAATTCGCGCAGGATCACGGGCACGAAGCGGCGATTGCGGCGGATATCGCGTTCGATCCGGGCCTTTTCATGATCCTGCAACGGCACAATGCGGGAGAAGGTTTCGATCGTGGCAGTGACATCGGCGGTCTGTTCCGCGACCAGCAGGGCGCGCCAATTCAGCCGATTGCCCGCCACAACTTCTCCGCGCCGATCCAGGATACGCCCGCGTGGTGGCGCGAAAAGCCTGGCGCTGACACGGTTTTCTTCTGCCAAGGTCGCGTAGCGTCGGCCTTCTTCAATTTGCAACCGATAGAGCCGATGCCCAAGAAAGCCGAGCGCCCCTAACTGTACCACACCAAGCAGCGCCGCACGGCGCGTGAAGATGGTGCGGCGGCGTTCTTCTTCCCGCTTGATATTCGTATTGGCGCCAAAGCCGACAGGGCGCCGTCCGGGCCAGAGCTTCATGGTAGATTCTCTGCCCGGCGCATCGCTTCATGCGCGCGCGACAGCAGAATGGCGATGGGCGGATAAAGCCCTGTGGTCAGCAGCAAAGTATGAAAAATCGGCGGCCAGGGCGGTAAGGTCAGCAGCAAAAGCGCGGTAAACCCCCAAGTGAGCAGCGTGGCACCCAAGGCGCCCACACAAAAGCAAAGCCACACGACCAAAAATCCCTGACGTGCCAACCAAAACCGCAGCCGCATCGCCGCGCCATGCAGGGCAAGCAGCGCAATGATATGCACGCCAAGCGGCGCCATGGTCAGCAGATCAAGCAAAAGCCCCAGCGCGAAGACCATGGGTGGCGCCATGCCGGCGGGGCGAAATACGGTCCAGAAGGCAATGGCAGGCATGGCCAGCGCGAAGGCCAGCGCCGGCAGGCCGGTTGGCGTGGCCGAGAGGATCAGCACCAGCGCCGTCGAGACGAGCGGAAAGGCCAAACGCAGCAGCGCTTCAAGCCGACGCGGCAAATCCTGCGGCGGTTCCGGGCGCCCGGGCGGCGGCGCGCGGAGTTTTGGCGCAAGGCTCATCTGCGGGGCTTAGCGCCGAGACGCGCGCGGTTCCGGGCGCGCCACCGCTTCCGGCGGCAAAATGCCGGAAAGGCCGAAATCAAATAGCCGTACCATTTCCAGATGATCGAGCCGCGCAAAAAGCTCCACTTCCAAAGACCCTTGCGCATTGCGCCGCACCACGCCAACCGGCAGGCCAGCCGGGAAGGCATTTGCTTGCGCGCTGGTGACGACGCGTTCGCCTTCCTGCGGAATGACCCCTTCTGGCCAATGCGCAAGGCGCGGACGCGCGCCATTGGTGCCGGCCATCACCGCGCGCGCACGGCTTCCTTCAAGCGTGACCGGCACGCGGCTGTTCATGTCGGTCGCCAGCAACACGCGGGCGGAACGAGAGCCCACTTCCGTCACGCGGCCCACAAAGCCGCGTTCATCCAAAGCCACCTGGCCCTTGCGGATTCCATGCTGCGGCGGGATGGAAAGCAGAACCGCGCGGGCATAGGTACCGCCGCCATCCGCCACGACCCGCGCCGCGTGAAAACTGGGCGCACCTTCCGGCATGAAGCCAAGCTGGCGCCGCAGCAGCGCGTTTTCAGTCTCAAGCCCCAAGGCTGCGGCATGCCAGCGGCGCAGGCGCTCATTTTCCTCGCGCAGCTGCGCATTGTCGCTGCGCAGCGTCGCCAGGGTTCGGATTTCCTCAATCGCTTCCTCAACCGCGTTCACCGGCTGGGAAATTGCGGCATAAATCGGGGTCAGCGCGTCAGAAAGCGTATTCCTTAGCCGCTCCACCAGCAGCGTATCCGCCTTGCCCAGCAGCATCACCCCAAAGGCCACGGCAATCATGATCGGCAGCGAAAGCCGCGCCAATGCCTGCCGTAGAGGGATACTGAGCCTGATCACGCGGGGCTACCCCTTTCTCCCCTTATCAATACATGGATGTCAGCACATGACGAAGGCGCTTGATATCCTCAAGTGCGCGCCCGGTGCCAAGCGCCACACAGGAAAGCGCATCTTCCGCCGCAACAACAGGCAGGCCGGTCGCATCGCGCAGCACCTGATCCAGCCGGCCAAGCAAAGCCCCGCCGCCGGTCAGCACAATGCCCTTATCCACGATATCGGCGGCAAGCTCCGGCGGGGTGTTTTCCAAAGCGGTCTTCACCGCATCCACGATCTGGCCCACGGGTTCGGCGAGCGCTTCTGCCACCTGGCGCTGGCTGACGATCACTTCGCGTGGGACGCCATTCATCAAATCGCGGCCCTTCACTTCGGCGGTTGGGCCTTCTTCACCATCTTCCGGTGCGGCGGCGGCGCCGATTTCAAGCTTGATGCGTTCCGCTGTGCTTTCACCGATCAGCAAATTGAATTGCCGGCGGATATAGGAAATGATCGCCTCATCCAGCTTGTCGCCACCCACGCGCACACTCCGCGCATATACAATGCCACCCAGGCTGATCACGGCCACTTCCGTGGTGCCGCCGCCAATATCCACCACCATGGATCCCGAGGGTTCCGTCACCGGCAGGCCAGCGCCAATCGCCGCCGCCATGGGTTCTTCAATCAGCAGCACCTTGCGCGCGCCGGCACTTTCCGCGCTTTCCTGAATGGCGCGCCGTTCCACCGCTGTGGACCCCGAAGGCACACAGACAATGATCATGGGGGAGGCAAAGCCGCGCCGGTTATGCACCTTGCGGATGAAATGCTTGATCATTTCTTCCGCCACTTCGAAATCCGCGATCACGCCATCGCGCAGCGGGCGAATGGCCGAGATATTCCCCGGCGTGCGGCCCAGCATGAGCTTCGCTTCCTCACCCACCGCCAGCACCTGCTTGCGGCCCCGCTGATCGGAAATGGCGACCACACTCGGCTCATTCAAAACGATGCCCCGGCCCTTCACATAGACCAGCGTATTCGCGGTGCCGAGGTCAATGGCCATATCGGCGGACAGGAAGCCGAATAGGCGTCCGAACATGCTGAAACCCTTTGCAAACAGATTAGGCCCCGGCGCTTGAGCGCCGAGGTGGCGGAATTGGCTTTCCGGCGAGCCAGAAGGCCCAGGGATTTACCCCCCCTGGCCGGGAGTCTCAAGCCGTAATCCGGGGGGCTGGCCCCCGGCGTTTCAGGCCCGCAGCACCGCCGGCGGTTCGGTACGCTCGCGCTTGACCAACAGCTTGTTCAGCGCATGCACATAGGCCCGGGCGGAGGCGACAATCGTATCCGTATCCGCCCCCTGGCCATCCACCAGCTTGCCGGCTTCTTCCAGCCGCACGGTCACGCGCGCCTGGGCATCCGTACCCCCCGTGACCGACTGCACGGCATAGAGCTTGAGGTTGACTTCATGCGGGAAAGCCTGGCGCAGCGCATTGAAAGTGGCATCCACCGCGCCATCGCCCGCCGCCACACCTTCGCGCCTTTCGCCATCCACTTCCAAGGCGATGGACGCAGTCGGGCGGGTGTTCATCCCCGTCGCAACCGTGAGTGCCACCAGCTTCAGACGGTCATTCTGGCGCACAACCTCATCATCCACCAGCGCCACAATATCTTCATCATAGACCACTTTCTTGCGGTCCGCGAGGTCCTTGAAGCGGCGGAAGGCGTCGTTCAGCTGATTATCGCCAATCTCATACCCCATGGCCTTCAGCTTATCGCGGAAGGCGGCGCGGCCGGAATGCTTGCCCATCACCAGTGATGATGTGGACCAGCCGACAGATTCCGGCGTCATGATTTCATAGGTGGATTTATCCTTCAGTACGCCATCCTGATGGATCCCTGATTCATGGGCGAAGGCATTGCGGCCCACAATCGCCTTATTCGGCTGCACATCAAAGCCCGTAATGGTCGCGAGCAAACGACTGGTTTTCAGGATATTCTGCGTGACAATCCCATTTGAAACCGGGATTGCATCCGCCCGCGTACGCAGCGCCATCACCACTTCTTCGATCGAGGCATTGCCCGCGCGTTCGCCAATACCATTGATGGTGGCTTCAATCTGGCGCACCCCGGCACGAATGGCAGCAAGCGTATTTGCCACCGCCAAACCGAGATCATTATGATTATGCGCGGACAGGATCACCTGATCCGCACCAGGCACCCGTTCTCGCACCATGGTGAAAATGCGCGTCATATCCTCAGGCAGCGCATAACCGACCGTATCGGGGATATTGATGGTGGTCGCACCCGCCTTGATGGCGGCTTCCACACAGCGGCACAGAAAATCCGGGTCCGTCCGCGTGCCATCTTCCGCCGACCATTCCACATCATCCGTATGCTGGCGGGCGAGTTCGACACTGCTGGTCACCAATTCCAGCACCTGTTCTGGCTCGAGCCGCAGCTTGACCCGCATATGCAAAGGACTGGTCGAGACAAAAGTATGGATGCGCTTGCGCGCCGCCGGCTTCACCGCCTCAGCCGCACGCAGAATATCGGCCGGCGCCGTGCGCGACAGGCCGCAAACCACCGGCCCATCCTTGGCAAAACGCTGCGCAATGGACAGCACACTTTCAAAATCCCCGGGCGAGGCAATGGGGAAGCCCGCTTCCATCACATCAATCCCCAATTCGGCCAGCGCTTCCGCCATGCGGAGCTTTTCCTGGAGGTTCATGGAAAAACCGGGGGATTGTTCACCATCGCGGAGCGTGGTGTCGAACATGATGATGCGGTTATCGGCGAGCTTGCCGAAAGAAGGATGCGTTATGGCCATGATAGGGTTTTCCCTGGGCAATCAATGGGTTGCGTGGTCAAATAAGGCTTCCCCTGAACGATGCCCGCCGCGCACGGCAGACTTTCACGCCCAGGGGCGGATAAGTCGAAGCCCAAGTAGCGCGCAGGCGGGAAGGGGGGCGGAAACCCCAAGATCCAGGCCGAAGCGACGCGAAACCTCACGCATGCTGGGAGTTTAGGAGGGTAAGGGGAGGGAAGGCAAGGGGTTTGTGGGCGATTGAAAGGTCAGGGAGGGCTTTGCCCTCCCTGAAACCCACCCACCAAAGGCCCGAGGCCTTTGGAAACCACGACTTGGGGTCTCAACCCCTCAAGGCTGCTCAAACTCCCGCACCATCGCAACGCGCCGCACTCTTTCGCGTACCGAGATATAAACCGCACACGCAATCAATATCGCCACCCCAACAAAGGTCCAGCGATCCGGCATTTCGCCAAAGAACCACCAGCCGGCCAGCGTCGCCATGATCATCTCGGTATAAGCCAGCGGCGCCAGAAGCGATGCCTCGGCCATGGTATAGGCGCGCGCAATCAGGAAATGGCCCACCACCGCAATCGCCGCCAGCAGCAGCAACAAGCCCCATTCCCCCGCATCCGGCGCTTCCCACAAAAAGGGTAGCGTCAGGCTCATCATCGCAGCCCCCATCAGGCTGGTGTGGAAGGTCGTCATCAGCGGGTCTTCATCCCGCGCCAGGCGCCGCGTGATCAGCATGTAAAGCGCCATGCAGGTGCCGGAAGCAAAGGCCAAAGCCATCCCTGGGTTGAATGCCTGCAAGCCGGGCCGGATGATGATCAGCGTGCCGCAAAAGCCAATCGCCACCGCCGTCCAGCGGCGCGGGCCCACCTTCTCCTTCAGTAGCAGCGGCGAAAGCGCCGTAATCAGCAAGGGCTGTACGAAGAAAATGGCCAGGCTATCGGCAATCGGCATGAAGTTGATGGCGCCGAAGAAACACCCGGTGGACCCCACCAAAAACGCCGCGCGCGCCGCATGAAAGCCGGGCCGTTCCGGCACCAAGCAGCGCGGCCCGGCCATCCGCCAGGCAAAGGGCAGGATGAAAACGGCGCCAAAGAACATCCGTGCCCAGACGATTTGCAGAATGGGAATGCCGCCCTGGCCCAGAAACTTGGCGCAAACATCCAATAGCGGCAGCACCCCCATGGCCACCACCATCAGCGCCACACCGCGCAGCGTTGCATTCTGCTCCAAGCGATTGTCTTTCCCGAATCCCGGCAGGGCACATCCTACGCGATATTGCGGCTTTGGGCGCGGGCGGCCCCCCGCACCGCAAATCCGCGTGACGCCCTTGATTCCCGCCCCTTCCCAGGCGTAACCAGGATGCGGGCCACGCCCCCCCACCGGGGCGCATTCGCTTCTGGAAGGGAGCCGCATCATGGCAGTCGCCACCAAGCCGGGGATTCGCCCGGCCAATCCCCGTTTCTCATCCGGTCCCTGCGCCAAGCGTCCTGGCTGGACACTCGCCGCACTTGAAGGCGCGCTCCTTGGCCGCAGCCACCGCGCCGCCACACCCAAGGCGAAGCTGGCCGAGGTGATTACGCTTTCCAAAGCGATCCTGGGTATGCCCGCCGA
>JBIIGZ010000196.1:0-5918 GCA_044236185.1 Roseomonas sp.
ACTGCGCATATTGGGGCGCAGCGCCTCGGCGCCACGCGGGGTGTAGGGTTCCAGCATATCCTGCGCTTCCATTTGCAGCAGGGAAAAGACAGAAAGACCCCACACTAAATCGGCGCGCGGATTGGCTTTTTCTGCGATCAAGCGGGCGGTGATGACACCCGTTGAGTCACGCACCCAGGCGATTTCAACATCGCGCAAGGCGGCCTCTGCGGCCTGCTTGAAGGGCGCGAGCTGTTCATTTTCAAGCGCCGTGTAGACTGTCAGGCGCGTGCGCTGCTGCGCTTCTGCCATGGGTGCCAAGCCTAGGAAGGCGAAGGCGAGAAGGATGAATCGCATGAAGGAACCTCCGGGTTAGAGAGGTTCGGCTATCGCGTGAACTGCGACGGCAGCATGACAGGTTCGTGACACTTCCGTGTCAATTTGCTTCAAAGACGCCAGGCCTTTCGTCAGATGCCAGGCGGGCTTCGATATGCCCAACCAGCCAGGGCAGCTCCGCGATACTGTCAATAACAAGATGGGCGCCTGCACGGAGAAGGCGTTCACTCGCCGAATGGCGAAACTCTGCACGTTGATCAGCCGGGAGCTTCATGAGCTCCTCAGCGGTGAGCCCTGGATTATTGCCGGTAAGCGCGGCCCCCACTGCCCAGCAACCTGCCGCCCGACCTTCGCCGATGCCGGGCGCGGTATCGTCCAGTTTAATCACACTACTGGCAGGCCAAATCCCCATTTGGGCAAGCGCGGACCAGATTTGCAGCGGGGCCGGACGCCCTGCTGCCAGATCTCCGGCGCAAATGGTGACTTCCGGCACGAAGCCCTGCGCAGCGGCGAGTGGCATGAGCCGTTCCATGATAGGCCGCGTATACCCAGTGGTGGAGCCGATCCGAATACCGCGCTCGGCGCACCATTGAAGCGCCGCATGCGCACCGGGGATCAGCGCAGCATGCGCTTCCACGGCAGCGATGTTCATGGGCTCAAAAACCTCGAAGATCGCGTCAATGGCGGCATCATCGAAATCCCGGCCGTGGCGTGCGCGCCAGGCTGCGGCAATACTGGGAGCCGAGCCAACCAGGCGAATATGATCCCGCTTGGCCATGCCCATGGGGCCGCGCGCATCGGCAATGGTGATCTGCACGCCAAAATGCGCAAAGGCCTTCACAAAGGCGCCCATGGGCGCGCGGCTGCCATGATCTACCACAGTCCCGGCCCAATCCAGGATCACGGCCTTGATTTTCTGTGTCATGGGTTCGCTTCCATATCGGCTAGTACCTCCTCGGCAATGCCAAATCCCGTGCTCGCCCCCGTGCCAGAGGTAACGGAGACAAGGCGCACCCCCGGCATTGGTGTTTCAAAGAAGGCATCATCAGGGCCAGAGGGATACAGGCCGGTCCATCTTTCGGTCACCTTGGGCTGAGGAAGATCAAGCACGCGCTGGGCTTCACGGATGATGAGCGCATCCACGTCTTCGGGCTGAAAAGGATCTGGCGTGGGGCCGTAATGATGGCTGTCACCCACCACCAGGGAACCATCAGCGCTCTGCACAACAATCAGATGCACGCCATGGTCGAGCTCATTCTTCTGCTCGATCTGAAGACGCTCCCGCAAGATCGGTAAGGATGGGCAATCCGCATAGCCGCGATAGCGATGCAGTCCAAGATCACTCATGACAGCAGCACGAAGGCGCCAACCCGGATCAGCCAAGCGCAGCATATGAAGCTTGCAAAGCGTTACCTGACGGCGCGCGAAGTTATTGGGGAAAAGCGTTGTGATATCCGGCCCGGGACAGACCACGATGCGTGGGGCGTGGAAAATGCCCTCAGTAGAATCAACCTGACCAGAGGCAATGCCGTGCACGGCACAACGCCAGAAGAAATTTACGCCAAGCGATTCTTCAAGCCAGGCTGCAAGGCGTGGAATGGCTTCTCGGCTTTCGACCCTAAGCTCATGCGGGCTGTGCAGTGCAGCAAGGAGGTCCACAGAGCGGAGTGGCGCGGGGATGTCGCCCCCTTCCAGCAAACGGCAAGATGCACCCATCGGGCTCGCCAGGAATTCGCGCAACACGTTAACAGCCTCGGGCCGCCGGACTGCCATCAGCAAGCCGCGATGATGGATCGAGATGCCAGCGAGTGGGGCAACCTCGGCCCAAAGATCACGTGACCGACGCGCGCGTTCCCAGGTTTTATGTGCCGCCTGGCCAGTCACCGTGACAAAGCCGAAGTTGCGAATGCTGGCACCATTGGCCTGCGCGTCACGGTCAAGAACCGCTACCTTCAAGCCACGCCGCGCAGCAAGCAGCGCATGGGCGAGGCCAAGAATGCCCGCGCCGATGATCACGAGATCAAAGGCCTTATGCATGATATGATGACTCCAAAACTGAAGACTGCTCTGTCGATCCTACATTGCCTCCGACAGAGTCTGGCGGAAACCCGCCATTAGGTTCTCGAAGCTTCTTGAGGCGTTTCAGAGGCTGGCGCCCGATGGCGGTTTTTGCTGGCGTTCTTCCCAATGCAGGAGAAGGATTTGCAGGAACTCCGATTTCTTATGTCCTGCTTCCTTTGCCGCCTGCTTGAATTTCTTACGGAATGCTTCGGTTACAGAGAAGCTGAACTCTTCCTTGCGGATTTTTTTGGGCTTCAGCATTTTCGTGCTGGATGTAGAAATCCGCTTACTGGCTGGCGCCTCCGCCACAGGCGCTGCTACTTTAACAGTAGTCTTGGCAGTCACGCTTCTTTGGCGGGCCGGTTTTCGGTCTGCCTTGACAGACTTCTTGGGTGAAGCAAGTTTTTTCAACGGCGGTCTCCTCATCTTCGGGGGAGACGAATGCGAAGAGGGAAGATGATCAACCGCGTTTCATTGAATGTTTTGTGAATTTTTTATGACAATGTGAGCCGCGTGGTGGCGGCGTAGCAAAACACCCTCCACGCGGACAGAATTGGGCTCCGAATTATCTTGCGTTGAGTAATTCCGGAACGCGCAGCAGGATGAACTCATTCGCATCTGCCTGAAAGAAATGGCGTCCAGCGCTGAAGGGCAGATTATTGTCATTTCCGACAATAATGTGTTGACCATCAACCGCAGCCACATTCTCGATCGTGAAGAATGGGAAGGTGAAGCGGTCACGCGGGGCATCGGCCGGGCGATCACCCCGGACGCGGGCGCGGCCTTCCGGGTCCCGAATAGCCATCAGGTCAATATGCGCGATCTTCCGAACAAACCCATCTGCATCGGTCTGCGCCATATCAACCAGATAAACCCGCTTGAAGCGTGCCGGTAGCGGAAAGCAAGGTTGCTGGGCTGAAGGCCGTACACCCTGGGCGCAAGCAAGGCCCGGGTCCCCTTCGCCATTGTCGCGTTCAATCACCAAGGCGCGGGTGGCATCAATGAAATTGAAATCGCCAATAGCCATGGCGCCCGCTTCAAGCCGGTAGCGCAAGCTGCGCCCGGTCCAATCCATGCGCGGCACGCTGAATTCCAGGATGCGCAGGAATTGCCCTTCGGGCTGATCCGAATTTGCCGCAAAGAGGGGCTGCTCCAGCAGCGCCCAAAGCGTCTGACCATCCGGCGTCAACGCCATGCCTTCATAACCGCCCGAGCGCCGCACGCGATAGGGAACGCCAGCCGTGGGGCTGGCCGGAACTTGCAGCGCCGGGTGGTCGGGCGACATCAACACCTGGCCATCCAAGCGCGTTTCAAACACGCGCTGAACAATGCCATCGGCAGAAACATGAATGAGGAACGGGCCAAATTCATCACCGATCATGAAGCTTCCATCCGGTAATGGCTGAATGCTCTCAAGATCGAAATCCGAACCCGTCAGATAGCGTTGTTCCGTACCCTCATAGGCGATGCGGAAGGGAATCCGGCGCAGCGGATCGCGCAGAAAAGTGGTCTGCAGCAGCGCTACCTGGCCTGTCGTCCAATCGGGCCGTACCTTGTGGAACATGAGCAGCGCATCGGGGCTGTTGCGGCGATTACCGAAGCCATTGTCGGTCAAAACCCAAAAATGGCCCGCTTCATTGGCAACTGGCTTGATGCCGGAGAACCCTTGGACCGGCTGACCAATGAAGGGGAAGGCAATGCCAGTCTGGCGATTGCCGTGCATGGTTCCAGTATCACCCATGATGCTGCCGGGGGCGTCAACACGCAAATTGCCGGGCCCCGCAAACTTGCCGGACACCAGCGCATCGCGCGGTGCATCGGCAGGCGGTAGGGCCATGGTGAAGGCGGGAAGAATGGCGTGACCAGCCAAGGTGGCTTCGACGCGCTGATCGGCAAGGGCCGGCCCTGAGAGGCAAAAGACAGTAGAGAGAAATAAGTTGCGCAGCTTCATCATGCTCAAAGACCCTCCAGAAGATTTCGGGTGAGGTATCACTGCAGCATGACAGGGCAGCGACTGAATAATTTCAGCATGATGAAAGAAGAGGAATCTGTGGTGACCGCATGCGCAGCTGGCATGATCGGTGGCGCGATTGCCAACACGTCGCGCTTAAGTTGATTTCTGCTTAGGCCCCAGGCGGCTCAAAGGGGTTAAGGATAGCCAGCCTTTGGCTTTGACGAGGGGGTTGTCGGTGTTGTCGTCGGCTGGCGGGAAAGCCTGACGGCGAGGCGTGTCGAAATCACACTCTGGGGGGCGGGCTGACATGCCGGGGGCGTTTTTGCAGCAGGACCGGGTGGCAACGGGCAGCGTGGCATCGGTGCGGGCGAGCATCGCCACCATGCCGATCACGAACCTGCAGGACCCGCAGCCGCGCCGGCGCGCGCGCCTAGTGGGAAGCAGCGCGACCATCATCGCCGATCTTGGGGCGGAGGTGCCGGTGGATTGCGTGGCACTGATTTCTACCACGCTTGGCGCGGGGGCGCTGGTGCAGGCGCGATTGGCAAATGTCGCGAATTTCAGCGTGACGCTTGCGGACACTGGGCAGGTGAACGCCGAGGCACAGGATGAAAGCCAGGGGAATATCGTGCTGGTACTGCCTGCTCCGGTCACGGCCCGGTATCTCCGCATTGATCTGACCAATGGCGCGGCGCCCTATATGGATATCGGGCTGCTTGTCGCGGGGCAGCTTTGGCGGCTGCAGCGCGGCACGGCTTACGGCATTCGCGAAGGGCGGGTGATGCTCGATCGGCGTGACCGCAATCCCTACACCGGGGCAGAATTTCCCGTCCCTGCCATTGTGAACCCCCGTATGGCGGCATTTAACCTACCGGCGCTTTCCACAGCCGAGGCGCGCAACCAGCATCGCGATATGCTGCGCCGCCTTGGTGCAGCGCGGGATACGCTTTGGATTGCGGAGCTTTCCGACAGCATGGCGGAGCGCAACCGCCGCGTCATCTGGGGCGCGATGAATGCACCAGGGAAGGATGCCGCCACCAGCCGGGACAGCCTGCCGTTGGCGTCACGGACGTTCAGGGTCGTGGAGAGGGTGTGAGGAATTGAGGAGACAGGCTTATCGAGGACGGCGCGGCGAGACAGCTGCGACCGCCATTGACGCGCTCACTACTCGGAAAGATTGATGTCCCTCAAAGACATACGCAGGCGATGACGCTTACCTGCCTCTGCTCAAGTACCCACTGGCGCGCTTCATAGTTTTTCTTACGCCACGAGACGTCATTAGCGCGAAGCAATACCTCCAATCCAGGCGTACAACGCTGTAACCAGAGGGATCGCCTATGCCGCGCCTACCTACATCCGACACGCCCCATAGCGGTCACCATGGCTTGGCTACCGGCGGCATGATTGAGGGCGAGCCGAACGAAGTTGGTTCAATCAAGTGCACTGCCTACATCCGAGCCAATTTCCTGCTGTTAATGATCGCCGCCGCAATCGGCTCGGGCACCGGCGCTTTTGAAATGGGCGGGATCGCCGGTGGCGGCGATGATGCGTGCTGCGGTCTGTGGCCCGATGCCATCGATGCTGGTGA
>JBIIGZ010000197.1:0-5917 GCA_044236185.1 Roseomonas sp.
CGGATCAACGACGGCAGGATGCGATGCATCAAGGGCTCACGCGATCCCATCATATGCGCATGCCGCATGGCGCGGCGCAGGATGCGGCGCAGCACATAGCCGCGGCCTTCATTGGAAGGCAGCACGCCATCGGCAATCAGAAAGGCGCCGGCGCGCAAATGATCCGCCACCACGCGATGGCTCGACCGGAACGGCCCATCCGGGTCTTGGCTGGTCGCCTCCGCACTCGCCAGGATGATCGCGCGCAAAGTGTCGGTGTCGTAATTGTCGTGCTTGCCTTGCAGAATGGCGGCGAAGCGTTCCAGCCCCATGCCGGTATCAATGGAAGGTCGTGGCAGCGGGTTGCGCGTGCCGGCGGGTTCTTCCAGGAATTGCATGAAAACCAGGTTCCAAATCTCGATGAAGCGGTCCCCATCCTGATCCGCGCTGCCGGGCGGGCCGCCAAAAATCTTGTCGCCATGGTCGAAGAAAATCTCGGAACAGGGGCCGCAGGGCCCGGTATCGCCCATGCGCCAGAAATTATCCGATGTCGGGATACGGATGATGCGATCATCCGTGAGGCCCGCGACCTTTTTCCAGATGTCGGCAGCGTCTTCATCTTCCGAATAGACGGTCACCAGCAGCCGGTCCTTCGGCAGCGCGAAATCCTTGGTCAGCAATTCCCAGGCATAGGGGATGGCCTGTTCCTTGAAGTAATCGCCGAAGGAAAAATTGCCGAGCATTTCGAAAAACGTGTGATGCCGCGCGGTATAGCCGACATTATCAAGGTCGTTATGCTTGCCCCCGGCGCGGACGGATTTTTGGGCGGTGGTGGCGCGGGTATAGGGGCGCTTTTCCTGGCCGGTGAAGACATTCTTGAACTGCACCATGCCGGAATTGGCGAACATCAGCGTCGGATCATTGCGCGGCACCAGCGGGCTGCTTTCCACCACCTCATGGCCATTGCGACGGAAGTAATCCAGGAAGGTCGCACGGATGTCATTGCTGCTGGTCATGTCTCGCCCATCGGGTCCGCGTTTTCGAAGCCCGGAGAGGTAGCGCGCAGCGCCCCGCGCGTGAAGGGGTGGGGCGCTAGTGCCTTGCTGTGAAAGGCTGTTTCAGCGCCCCGGCCAGATCCCAGGCCGCACCGCAAGCGCGCAAATCAGCCCATAGGCGGTGATGCCAAGCGCGACGGCGATGAATTGCCCGTTCAGGCCAAGCCCCGCCACATCCATCAGCAAGGCGCCCCCCAGCACGGCAAGCCCCACGCGCATCAGCGCTGCCAACACCGGCCAGCGCATCCGCCCCGCCCCCATGGCGGCGAAATAAAGCGCCATGCCCAGGCCAAAACCCGGCAAGGCCCAGCCGATAATCCCTAGCGCCTCAGTCGCAATCGCCGCCACGGCCGCATCACTGGCAAAGGCCGCCGCCACCTGGGCGGGGAAAAGGGCGATGCCAAAGCCGATCACGCCCGTCACCGCAAAGGCCAAACCGCCACCCGTCCAGGCGATACGCCGCGCCTCATTCCAATCCCCCGCCCCCACCGCACGGCCGACCAGGGCCGTCAGGGCCGAGCCGATGCCGAAAGCCAGCGGGATCATCAGAAATTCCATGCGTGCGGAAATGCCATAGGCGGCAATGGCCGCCGGCCCGTGTGCTGCGATGCGCGCCGTCACCAGAATGGTCGCCAGATTGGCGAGGGTCGCCATCACACAGGCAATCAGCCCCACCGCCAGGATGCGCCCGAATAGCGCGCGGCGCAGCGGCGCACGAAAATCCGGCACAAACCCGGCGCCGCCGCGCAGCACCACGAAGGCCATGATCAGCGCGGAAGCACTCATGCTGAGCGCGAAGGCGATGCCGGCGCCGGGCAGGCCAAAGCCAAGCGGTTCCATGAAAGCCCAGGCGAGTGGCGGATAGATCACCCAGCCCCCCACCACGCCGCGCGCCGCCAGGGCATGCCGCCCGCCGCCGCGCAGGATGGAGGCCAAGGTATTCGTGAGCCAGGCCGGCAGCGCGCCCGCGCCAAAGGTCCAGGCGGCAAAGGCGGCACCGGCCTCTGCCGCGCCCGCGCCGCCGATCAGGCCCAGGATCGCGCGCGGGGCCAGCAGAAAGGGCAGCGCAAAAAGCGCTGCGCCGGCGGTCGCAATAATCAGCGCATGAAAAGCAAGGGCGGCGGCCTCATCCCGCTTTCCGCCCCCCAAAGCGCGCGCAATGGCGGAAACCACACCGCCCCCCATGGCGCCAGCCGACATTTGGGACAGCAGCAAGGTAAAGGGCAGCACCACCGCCCAACCCGCCAGCGCCGCCTGACCCTGCCGCGCGGCCAGCCAGGGTTCGATCAATTGCGCGATGATCTGGGTCGCGACCAGCAGGGTGGTCGGCGCTGCCAGGGCCAGGATCTGCTTGAGCCGCCCCTTGCCGCTAGTCACGGGCAAGCCGCCGAGTCGCACCTGCAAATGCTTTGGTCATGGCCTATCGGAGCCCTCAAAAACGGCCCTGACAAGGCCGAATCGGGCGTTTTCCACAGATTTCTTTCGAGTCGCGGATCATAGAACTTGTGTCTCCGCCCCCTTTTCCCTACCGTATATTGTGTTGGGGAGATCAAAGGGGGTTCCTTCATGGATTGGACGCAAGAAGCGATTGAGAGGCTGCGCGCCTTCTGGGCCGAGGGTCTTTCGACCGCGGAAATCGGTCGCCGCATGGGGATTTCAAAGAATGCCGTGGTCGGCAAGGCGCATCGGCTGAACCTGTCTTCCCGGCCAAGCCCGATCCGGCGAGACCCGCAGGAACGGCGCAGCACGCCAAGCCCGCGCCCGCCGCGTCAGGCCCCGGTGGCCCGGCCTATGCCAAGCGCACCCGTCATGCGCCCCCAGGCGCCGCCGCCGCAAGCCGCGCCAGTGGTGCTGGTGGCCCCGCCGCCGGCTGCCATCCGCAACCCGGCCCCGCCGCGCCCGCGCCTTGGCGGGTCGCGCACCTGCTGCTGGCCAATCGGAGAGCCCGGCACCCCGGAATTCCGCTTCTGTGAGGGTGATCCCCTATCCGGCAAGCCCTATTGCGCCGAACATGCTGCGGTTGCCTATGTGAAGCCGCGCGAGAAGGAACGCCGCGAAGACGCGGCCTGAGCGCTCTCCACAACCACGCAAGACGGGATGATTGCCCAGCAATCATCCTTTTTTTTATGGCGCTAAACGGGCTAGACGGCAGCGATGAATACTGTTCTTGCCGGCGTCCTGTTGCAGCTTTTGGCGCTGGCGCTGTTTGTCGCCATGGATACGCTGCTGAAGCTGATGACGCTGAGCTTCGCCGTGCCGCAATTGATGTGGGCGCGGTTTCTGTTCAGCTTCATCGCCGTCACCATCGCCATGCGGCTGATCACGGGAAGCCTCCCCTGGCGGACCCGTGCGCCCGGGCTTCAAACCATTCGCAGCCTGTTATTGGCGGCGTGCAATTTTATGTTCTCCTCGGCGCTGGTGCATATCCCGCTCGCGGATGCGACCGCGGTCGGCTTTGCCTCACCACTATTCACCCTGGTGCTGGCAGCGATCTGGCTTGGTGAACGGATTGGTCCTCGGCGCTGGTTCGGCATGGGGCTTGGCTTTGCCGGGGTGGTGATCCTGCTTCGCCCACCCTTCCTGTTTGCCGGGGAGCCCGCACATTGGGCGATGCTGCTGCCGCTGGGTGCTGCGGCGCTTTTCGCCGTTTATCAGATCCTGACCCGCAAGCTTGCTGCGCTGGATGATCCGCGCACCACCATTCTGCATACGTCTTTCGCGGCAACGTTATTGACCTCAGCCTCGCTGCCTTTTGTCTGGGTCTGGCCGAGCGCACTGGATTGGGTGGCGTTGGTGTTGCTGGGGCTGATTGGCGGTGCCTCCCACGGGTTATTGGTGCTGGCCTTTGCGCGCGCGCCCGCCAGCCTGCTGGCCCCGCTTTCCTATACGCAAATGATCTGGGCGGTGGTGGCGGGTGTGCTGGTTTTTGGCGATGCGCCGGACGTCATTACCTGGCTTGGCATGGCGGTGATTGCGCTGAGTGGTGTGCTGGTCGCGGTCTCCGGAAAAGACAGGAAAGCTTGACACTATTTGTGTCAGATTTTGTGTTTCATCCCAAAGCCTAGCAAAAAGATTGACGAGACCTTATTTGGGGTGTTCATCCTCCCCCAGTTCAGGGGCTGAGGGAATCAGGATTCCAATGGCAAATATCGGTCTCGCCAAGGGCGCAGAAGAACGGGGTCACGCGCGTGAAGCGCTGGATGCCGATAGTGTGCGCGAAGCCTATCGCCGTTGGGCGGGCGTTTACGATCTGGTGTTTGGTGGCGTTTCCGCCTTTGGGCGCCGTCGTGCGGTGGAATCTGTCAATCGCCTTGCTGGCCCGCGTGTTTTGGAAGTGGGGGTTGGCACTGGCTTGGCGCTGCCGCTTTATCGGCGCGATTTGCAGGTGGTGGGCATTGACCTGTCGCGGGAAATGCTCGCCAAGGCGCATGAACGCGTGGCGGAAGACAAGCTTTCCCATGTGCGTGGCCTGGTTGAAATGAATGCCGAGGAAATGGCGTTCGAAAACGCGTCCTTCGATATCGCAGTTGCCATGTTCACCGCGAGTGTCGTGCCAGATGCGCGCAAGCTTTATGCCGAGATGTCGCGCGTGGTGCGCCCCGGTGGCCATCTGCTTTTCGTCAATCACTTTGCGGCGGAAGGTGGTCCGCGCTGGTGGGTGGAACGCGCCATGGCGCCGCTATCGC
Source organism: Roseomonas sp. (assembly GCA_044236185.1). GTDB lineage: Bacteria > Pseudomonadota > Alphaproteobacteria > Acetobacterales > Acetobacteraceae > Neoroseomonas. The sequence continues at coordinate 4,721 of JBIIGZ010000197.1, forward strand.
GTCGCCTCGGCTGGCACCCGGATTTCGCGCTGCGCGATTTGCTGAACCCGGAAGATGTGACCGTGGAAGCGATGGAGCCCTGCCAACCGGCGGGCATTTTTACCTTGCTCAGTGTGCGCAACAACCAGCCTTTGCGCGCGGGTTGATACGTTAAGCGAGCCGCCCTGGCACGGCGGCAATCACCGCTTCCTCGGCATTGGCGAAGGCCAGGCGCAAATGGCGTTCCTGGCCGGGGCCGAAGAAGCTCCCCGGCAGCCCAAGCAGTCCACGTTCCACGGCAAGCGCCTCGGCCGTTGCTTCAGAATCTCCGGCGCCATCGGGCAGGCGCAAATACGCGAAATAAGTGCCGAGTGCATCAATCCGCCAGGCATTGATCGGCGCCATGGCAGCGCGAAAAGCCGCAGCACGTCCGGCCATGATGGCGCGATTGCCCGCGCGCCAATCCCGCAAGGCTTCCACGCCCCACGCCAGCGCGATTTGCGCCGCACGTGGTGGGCAGATTTGCACCGTATCAATGGCCTTTGCCAATTCGCGCTGAAACCCTGCACCCGCCGCAATGGCGCCGACACGATGCCCCGGCACGCAATAGGCTTTCGAAAATGAATAGAGATGCACAACATGATCCTGCCATGTCGCATCCTGGAACAAACCATGCGGCGCGCCGGCGGCTTCCGGGATGAAATCGCGATAGGTTTCATCCAGCACCAGCCAGGCGCCGTGATCGCGGCAGAGCTTGGCAAATTGCGCAATAAGGTCGGGGGAATAGGTGGCGCCGGTCGGGTTATTCGGTGTCACCAAAACAATCGCGCGCACACCTTGCATCAATGTTGCCGCCAGTGCCGGATCAGGCAGGAAGCCATCCTCGGCCCGGCAAGGCAAAACGCGGCAGGGAATGCCAAGCGCCTCTAGCGCCATGCGATGGTTGAAATACCAGGGCGCGGGCAGCATCACCGCATCGCCCGCGCCAGCCAGCGTCATCATGGCCAGCGTAAAGGCCAGATTGCCGCCGGCGGTGATGGCGATATCGCCAGCCCCGATCCGCGCTTGATAGGTGCGCGCCATATCGGCGGCGAGCGCTTCCCGGAGCGCGCCTTCGCCTTCAATCGGGCCATAGCCAGCGGATTTCGCATCCCCCGCGGCGGCGGCAAGGCGCGCGAGCAAATCCGCATGCGGCGGGTAGCCCGGCACCGCCTGGGT
>JBIIGZ010000198.1:0-5877 GCA_044236185.1 Roseomonas sp.
CCATGTCCGCCCCCCGTAAGCCACCGGCCAAGGCGCTTGGTTTGCCGTCCTTCGCAGATGCGCATGTGCTGCGCGGTATCCTGGATGCCATGCCCGCGCGCGTGTCCTATTTCGATTCACAAAGAAAATTTCGTTTCAATAACAAGGAATTCTACGATTTCATGGGCCTGACGCCGGAACAGGTCTTGGGGCGCAACGTGGCTGAAGTCTTGGGGCAAAGGGCATCAGACGAAACGCTCTCGCTCGTGGAAGCAGTCAGGCGCGGTGAAACCACCCGCACCGAAGGCTGGCGCGAATACAAGGGTAAGGGCTGGCGATTTGTGGAAAGCATCTTCGTGCCGCTTTTCGAACCAGACGGTGAGATGGATGGCTATTTTGCATTGGTGCGGGACCTGACTGAAGCCGAGCACCAGCGGAAGGAATTGCAGCACCGAAGCCAGCAATTGGAAGGCGTGATGCGTGGCATTGATGACGCGGTCGTGCTGTTTGATGCCGATCTGCGTCTGGTGCTGTGCAATCAGGGCTATCTGGACCTGATGGAATTTCCGCCGCGGCTGGGTCGGCCCGGAACAAGCATCGAAAGCCTGATCCGCGATAGGCTTGAAAGGGGCATTTTTTATGGTGATGAAAAACCAGATCGGCCAATTGAAGACCTGATCCGTGCGCGGGTCGCAGCCCATGCCAAGATCAAGCGGGAAACGCAGAATATCCATAGAATCCGCGGGCGCTGGCTCAGTATTCGCCGTCGGCGCTTGCCGGATGGTTCACTACTGGTCACCCATACCGATATCACCGCGAAGTATGAGGGGGATCGTGCCAAGCGTGCGCAGCGCGAAGCCTTGCAGCGTGTGGCGCAAATGGAAATCAATGCCACGCTGCTGGCTGGGCTTGGGCATGAAATCAACAATCCGCTGGCAGCCATTCTGGCGCAAGCCAGTGGTTTGGCACGAAAAATCACGGATCCCGGCCAGGCGCGGCAACTTGAAGGCATTTGTGATGCCGCAGAACGCGCCGGGCGTATTGTCCATAGCCTGATGAGCAGCGCCCGGCGGCGGGAACCACGCCGTGACCCCATGGATATTCCAGCCATCATCCGCCTGGCGCTGGAACTTGCCTGGAATGATGGCACGCCACCCTGGCTGGAATTCCACCTGGATGAACAACCCGATCTGCCGAAACCCTATGGTGATTCGGATCAGATCGCGCACGTGATTTCCAACCTGGTGTCCAATGCAACCCAGGCTTTGGAAGCCGCCAATGGCCGGGGGCCAAAAAACCTGAGCCTTTCAGCGGCGATGGAAGGCAATAATCTGACCATCCGTGTGGCCGATAATGGCCCTGGCGTGCCTGCTGACCTTCGTGAGCGCATTTTTGAACCCTTCTTCACCACGAAACCGCCGGAAAAGGGCTCGGGCGTGGGCTTGGCGCTGTGCCGTGCCTTGGCGCAAGCCCATGATGGCAGTCTGGGGGTGGAAGACACCCCAGGCGGCGGCGCCAGCTTCATCCTGCGCCTGCCCTTGCAGTGAAGCGCTTTTCAATCCTGCGCCATCACCTTCACATAGCTGCCGGGCGCATCTTCCAAGGCGTTTTTCGGCAGGCGTGCCGGCACTAATGCAGGGTCCTGCCCGGCGACCCAGCGCTGCCAATCCGGCCACCAGGAACCCGCCAATTCTGTTGAGCTTGCCAGCCAGGCTTCCGGGTCTGCGGGCAGTTCCTTATTCACCCAATGGCTATACTTGCCCGCATCGGGCGGGTTGACCACGCCGGCGATATGGCCTGACGCCGCCAGCACAAAACGGATATCACCCGCATAGGTTTGCGTCGCGCGATAGGTGGAAGCCCAGGGCGCGATGTGATCTTCCCGTGTTGAGAGAATGTAAGTCGGCAGCTTGACCTTGCGTAGGTCCAGCTTCACGCCAAGCAGATCAATCCCGCCCGGCTTGATCAGATCATTCTGCTGATACATGCGCCGCAGATAGAAGGAATGCATCCGCGCGGGCATGCGCGTTGAATCATCATTCCAGTAGAGCAAATCAAACGGGAAGGGGTCCTGCCCCAGCAGGTAGTTATTCACCACAAAGGACCAGATCAGATCATTGGCGCGCAGCATATTGAAGGTGGTTGCCATTTCGCGGCCTTCCAGGAAGCCGCGCTTTTGCATCTTGGCTTCCAAAGCCTTCAATTGTTCTTCATCAATGAAAACGCTCAATTCACCGGATTCTGTGAAATCCACCATGGTGGTGAAGAAGGTCGCGGATTTGATGCGGGTGTCTTTCTTGACCGCCATATGCGCAAGAGTTGCCGAAAGCAGCGTGCCCCCAAGGCAATAGCCAATCGCATTCACTGCCTTTTCGCCAGTCGCCTTTTCAATCGCATCCAGCGCCGCATAGGGGCCTTCCAGCATGTAATCCTCAAAGCCCTTCTCAGCGAGGCGTTCATCCGGATTGACCCAGGAAACCATAAAAACCGTATGCCCTTGCTCCACCGCCCAGCGGATGAAGGAATTCTTCGGGCGCAGGTCAAGAATGTAGTATTTGTTGATCCAAGGCGGCAGGATCAGCAGCGGGCGCTTCAGTACTTTCTCGGTCGTCGGTGTATATTGGATCAGCTGCATCAAATCATTCTGATAGACAACCTTGCCGGGGGTGACGGCGATATTCTCGCCCACCTTGAACTTGCTTTCATCCGTCATGCGGATGCGGAGATTCCCCTGCCCGCGTTCCAGATCCATCAGCAGGTTTGAAAGCCCCTTGAGCAAATTCTCGCCACCCGTCTCAGCCGTGCGGCGCAGCACTTCCGGATTGGTCAGGGCGAAATTCGTGGGGCTCATCGCATCCACGAATTGGCGCGTGTAAAAATCCACCTTCTGGGCGGTTTTATCATCCATGCCCTCGGCCTTATTGACCAAGCCTTGCATGTAGCGGGCGGAAAGCAGATAGCTCTGGCGGATGAAGTCAAACACTTCATTGTCGCGCCAGGCTTCATCCTTGAAGCGCTTATCCTTTTGGTCTTCCGCGATCACGGCCGGCGCGGGTTCGCCCATCATGCGCCGCGCGGTATTCTGCCAAAGTGTGAGGTAATCCTGCCAAAAGCCGATCTGCGCCTGCATCAGTTTGGCGGGATTGGCCATGAGGCGTGATGTCATATCCAGGAAGGCATTGCCGATATGCATCGGGTCGGCCTCACCGGGTTGATCCGCCTGGCGCTTCAGGAAATCCGCGACGATGCGCTGGCTGCGTTCCGCCACATCGGCCATGGTGCGGCTGACCAGCGCCGGATCGGGCAGGCGGAAAGAGGCATTGTCGCTTTCGGCCATGTCAGGCTTCCTGGCTAGTTTCGTCCGGGTGCTTCGCGCCGTGCCCGTTTCAGGCTAACCCCTTTCGCAGGAAGGGGCGCATGAGCGAGCATCGCGAGACAACCGGAACCGAAACTCAACCTAGGTGGCGAAGCGGGGCCAATCAAGCACGGTTTTGCGCGCTGCTGGCATTGATGCTGGCGGGCTGCCAGACGGAGCCCGGCCAGGCGGTAGCGAAATTCTGGGAACGCGCCTGGGGGCCGGAGACAGAAGGCCGCCCCGCGCCCCCCGGTGCCACTGCGCCCTTTCCCAATCTGGGTACCGTGCCGCCGCGCCCCGAAACCCCGGATATGGCATCGCGCGAAGCTCTGGCTAACCGTTTGGTCCAGCAGCGAGAGGCAAGCCGCGAACCGCTTGGCGCCTTGCCCGGCGCCGTGCCGCGCCTGGGCCCTCCGCCCCCCGCCTTGGCCCCGGCCTTGGCCGGCATGGCCATCCCTGCACCGGCCACGCCCGCTGAACCGGCCGCCCCCGCTGCCACGCCCCAGCAAGCCACACCAGCGCCGGTGGCTGCCCCCGAACCCGCCGGCATTCCTGCCCCACCCGTGCTTGCCCCCGCCGGCATCCCAACCCCGCCCATGCTGGCCCCCGCCGGCGCCCCGCCGCCACCAGTTTTGCGTGATGCGCCTCGCCGGCCGTGACTGGCTGGTCTATAAGCCTCGTCCCTTAATCATCGAGACTGAAACCATGACCGAGGATTTCCACCGTATCCGGCGCCTGCCGCCCTATGTCTTTGCCGAGGTGAATGCCGCCAAGGCCAAGGCGCGCGCGGCGGCTGAGGATATTGTTGACCTTGGCATGGGTAATCCCGATACGCCGACGCCGCCGCATATTGTGGCGAAGCTGATCGAAGCGGTGCAGGACCCGCGCACGCATCGCTATTCGATGTCGAAGGGTATTCCGGGGCTGCGCAAGGCCTTGGCTGGTTATTACGACCGGCGCTTTGGCGTGAAGTTGGATCCGGAAACCGAAGTGGTGGCAACCCTCGGGTCAAAGGAAGGGCTTGCGAATTTGGCGCAGGCCATTTCAAGCCCGGGCGATACCATCCTGGTGCCGAACCCTTCCTATCCCATCCATCAATTCGGCTTCATCATCGCCGGCGCTTCGGTGCGCAGCATTCCCTATACGCCCGATGATGCGATGCTTAAGGCGATTGACCGCGCCGTGCGCCATTCCGTCCCCAAACCGAATGCGGTGATCGTCAATTTCCCATCCAACCCGACAGCATTGACCGCGCCGATTGAATTCTACCGCGAATTGGTCGCGCTCTGCCGCCGGCATGAATTGTTCATCCTATCCGACCTTGCCTATGCCGAGCTTTATTTCGGCGACACGCCGCCGCCATCCGTTTTGGAAGTGGAGGGGGCGAAGGACATCACGGTGGAATTCACCTCCATGTCGAAAACCTACAATATGCCAGGCTGGCGCATGGGTTTTGCGGCGGGCAATCCGCGCCTGATCGCGGCCTTGGCGCGGGTGAAATCCTATCTGGATTACGGCGCCTTTACGCCCATTCAGGTGGCGGCCACGGCGGCCTTGAATGGACCGCAGGATTGCATTGAGGAAATGCGCGTTTTGTACAAGGAACGCCGCGAAGTGCTGGTGAAGGGCCTGCATGCCGCAGGCTGGGATGTGCCCTCGCCAGAGGCTTCCATGTTCCTTTGGGCGCCAATCCCCGAGCGTTTCCGGCATTTGGGCTCGGTCGGGTTTTCCAAGCTATTGCTGGAAAAAGCGAAGGTCGCGGTGGCACCCGGCCTTGGCTTTGGTGAACATGGTGATGAACATGTGCGGATTGCGCTGGTGGAAAACAGCCACCGCATCCGCCAGGCCTTGCGTGGCATCAAAACCTTCCTCGGTGGCGATAATGCCGCGCCGCAGGATGCTGCTTCTGATATGGTGAATGCATGACCCGCCCCCTTGCGATTGCGGTTGCCGGCCTTGGAACGGTTGGCGCCGGTGTGGTGAAATTGCTGCGCGCGAATGCTGATATTATTGCCGCACGCGCGGGCAGGCCGATTGCCATCACCGCCGTTTCCGCGCGCGAGCGCAACCGGGATCGCGGCATCAGCCTTTCGGGGCTCCGCTGGTATGAAGACCCGGTCGCACTTGCCGCTGATCCGCAAGTGGATGTGGTGGTGGAATGCATCGGCGGTTCGGAAGGCCCGGCGCGCGAATTGGTGCAGGCCGCCATTGCCGCAGGCAAGCATGTGGTGACAGCTAATAAGGCTTTGCTTGCCGTGCATGGCGCTGCCTTGGCGCAGGCATCCGAAGCGCGCGGTGTGGCGCTGGCCTTTGAAGCGGCGGTGGCCGGTGGCATTCCCGCGATCAAGGCTTTGCGCGAAGGCTTGGCGGCCAACCGCATCCAGCGCGTTGCGGGTATTCTGAACGGCACCTGCAATTACATCCTGACCGTGATGCGCGAACAGAAGCGTGAATTCGCCGAAGTGCTGGCCGAGGCGCAGAAGCTTGGCTATGCGGAAGCTGATCCATCCTTCGATATTGATGGCATTGATGCTGCGCATAAG
>JBIIGZ010000199.1:0-5864 GCA_044236185.1 Roseomonas sp.
CTGATGGGCCAGGGCGCTGCCGGGCGCAATGGGGCTGCGCCAAGACAGGCCTCAATTGCCGAAATTGCCGCACGATAAGACTAATCGCTCATGATCAGCGCCCAATAGCGGGAAAACACCGAATGGGGCGCAGGGGCGACCGCAATGCCCATCCGGCGCAAGCCCGGCAGCAGCATATTTTCTCGATGCGCGGGTGACGCCTCCCAACTGGCAACCACCGCGATCAGGCTTTCCTGACCGGCGGCGATATTTTCAACAGCGATCGCCGGCATAGCCCCCGAAGCCCTGAGGCGCGCTGCAAGGCTGCCCCCGATATCATGGCTGAGCTTATCCTGTCCGGCCATCAAAACCGCCTGCCCCGATGCCAGACGTTGCAGACGCGCATCCTTGGTGACCGGCCCATATCCGCGCCCCGCGCGCAGGCGCGAAACCAAGGTTTCTGCCAAGGCCGCGTCTTCACCTTGGGCCGGCAGGCCGGCGACTTGGCCCGGTCCTGCTGCGGGATGGTCTGCGGCACAGGCGCCAAGCATGACAGGCGCGATAAGGAGCCAACGGCGGGTTCGGCATGGGCCGAGCCTTCGCATGGCTCTGCGTTATTCCACGCGGCCGATCCTGGTCACCGCCGCCCGCACACGTTCAAAATCCGCCTCCAGGAAATCCTGGAAGGCTTTGCCGTCGCGGTGATCCAATTCAAGCCCTGCCGCTTCCAACTGGCGCAGCATTTCAGGGTCTTTCGTGACTGCGGCTGTCGCCTGGCGCCAAGCCTCTCGTTCCGGGGGCGGCGTGGTGGGCTGACTGAAAATGCCCACCCAGAGATAGAACTCCACATTGGCCAGGCCGAGTTCGAGTGCCGTTGGCACATCAGGCAGCAGCGCCACGCGCCGCGCGCCGGTATTGACCAAAGCGCGCATGGCGCCAGATCTGATTTGCGGCGCTGCCACGGCCGCTGTGGCGGCGGTAGCTGCAATATGCCCGCCGAGCACGGCGGTCATGGCTGGGCCGCCGCCGGCATAAGGCACATGGTTCAAGCGGAACCCGCCGGCCTGGGCCAGCATTTCAAAGGGCAGGTGAATCGCGCTGTAGGGGCCAGAGGAACCATAGGCGATCTGCCCTGGCCGGCGCCGCGCATCTTCCGCGAAGTCCTGGAAGCTCCGCCAGGGCGCATCCGCCTTGACCACAATGATCAGCGGATCAGCCGTGAGAAGGGCAATCGGCGCCAGGCTTGCCCTTTCAAAGGCTGCCGGGCGCTGGAACAGCGCATCCGCTGCCGGGATGGAGGAATAGGCAACATGCGCAATCACGCCCGTATAACCATCGGGTCGCGCCGTGGCGCCGGCATTCATGCCAAGGGCGCCGCCAGCGCCGCCGCGGTTCTGCAGCACCACGGATTGGCTCCAATGGCGCTGCAAGGCCGCGCCATAGGGCCGTGCGATCAAATCGGTCGCGCCGCCAGGCGGGAAGGGGACGATGATGGTCACTGCCCGGTTCGGAAAGCCCGGCTGCGCAAAGCCCGGAGAGGTAGCGCCCGCCAGCGCCAAACCAAGCGCCCCGCGGCGTGTGAGAATGCTGTGCATGATGCCTCCCTTTCAAATAACAAGCTTGCGCTGATTTTTCTGCGCCTGAGATGTTGCCCTGCGCTTTTAGGGCTGAAGCGGCGCTCAGCCTGCGCTTGCCGGGCCGGCTTGTGAAGCCCGTGGCTCATGCCTCCTTTCGCCCTATCAAATGGGTGCGACTGCCTGGATGTTGGGTGGATGGAACCCTCTTTCAAAGGCGCCTCCGTCCAGCCTGCAGCTGGTCGGGTTGGGCGGCGAGGAGATGCGCCGGCGCCTCAGCTATGGCAGAATTGCCACAGTTGGTGGCCTTTCCGCCACTTTGCGCCGACCAATGGCTTCTTGCGGCCTCGATCTCCGCTGAAACCATGCTACAAGCCATTCAGACTTGGGAAAGAGATTCGGTCTTCGAGTTCCTTATTCCCTTTAGAAACGCGAGGAAAGACGATGAGCTTCAAAAAAACCCTTCTGGCCGCTGCGGCGGTCGTAGCCCTGCCGGTGCTGGCGCAGGCCCAGCCGGTGAGCGGGCTGTACCTTGGCGCGGGGATTGGCGGCAATTACCTCGACAAGACAGACATCACCGGTTCATCGGCTGCCGATAAGACTAACCTGACCGCTCTGTTCGGCAACAACGTCTCTAGCGAGTTTTCATGGGGCTATGTCGGCGTGCTCAGCCTCGGTTGGGGCTTCGGCAATGGTCTGCGCGCCGAGATCGAAGGTAGCTACCGGTCGAATGATGTTTCCGACTTGACCGCGACCAATGCCGCGCTTCGCGGGTCAACCGGCACTGCGACAAGCTATGGCGCGATGCTGAACCTGCTTTATGATATCAATCTGAACGGTGCGCTTGGCGGTATCACCCCCTACATCGGCGCTGGTGCTGGTTACATCTGGCATGATTATGACGAAGTCGGCACAAATGTGGGTGGCCAAAAGAGGGGTCTGAGCGGCGATAGCGGTGCATTTGGTGGTCAGGCCATTGCTGGCCTTGCGTTGCCAATCGCGTCTGTGCCGGGCTTGGCCCTCACGGCGGAATACCGTTTCATGATGACTTCTGGTCATGAAATCGAATCCAACAACGCCGGCACCAAGACCACCGTGGACGTTGACAACGTAAACCACTCCTTGCTGGTTGGTCTGCGTTACGCTTTCAATGCCGCGCCGGCCGTTGCCGCCGCTGCGCCTGTGGCCGCTGCCCGCACCTTCCTGGTGTTTTTTGATTGGAGCAAGGCGGACCTGACGGATCGTGCGCGCCAGATCATCGGTGAAGCCGCTACTGCGCGTGGCCAGGGTGTGACCCGCATTGAAGTCAATGGCTTCACGGACCGTTCGGGTTCTGATCGTTTCAACCAGGGCCTGTCGGAGCGTCGTGCGAACGCCGTTGCCGCTGAACTGGTGCGTCGTGGCGTGCCGCGTAACGAAATCGTGACCCGCGGCTTTGGCGAAGCGAACAACCTGGTTCCGACCGCCGATGGCGTGCGTGAACCGCAGAACCGCCGCGTGGAAATCATCCTGAAGTAATTCAGGCTGATCCCAGCCGGGCAAAGAAAAGGGCGCCGCAAGGCGCCCTTTTTTTATACGCGCCGCGTTAAAAAAATCAGCCCGAAAGCCTGATCCCGGTCAGGCCAACCAGCGCACGCCAGCGCGCCAATTCCGCCTTCTGGAATTCAGCGAAAGGCGCTGATGCCATGGGCGCCGCAACAAAACCCTGCCCTTGCAGTCTTTCACGCATGGCGGGTTCAGCCAGGATGCGGAGCAGCGTGTCCGAAAGCCGAGAGATGATTTCGGGTGCCGTACGCGCCGGCGCCCAAAGTCCGAACCAGGCATCCACGGCCAAGTCTTGCGCATTCAGCTCCGCGAAGGTCGGTACATCAGGTGCTTCGGGCAGGCGTGCCGGTGCCCCAATGCCAAGCGCCCGCAGCCGCCCTTCGCGCACCAAGGCGACCACCTGGGGCCAGGTGGAGACAAAGAAATCCACCGTGCCGGCAATGGTATCCGTGGTTGCCTGGGCGCCACCGCGATAGGGCACATGGGTCGCATCCAGCCGTTCCCGGCGGGTGAAGGTCTCTGCAATCACATGGCTGGCGGACCCGGCACCGGAAGACGCGTAGGTCACCTTGCCACCATTGCGACCCTTCGCGGCAAGTTCGGCGAGGGTTTTGGCGCCGCTGACTGGCACGACCAAAGCGTGATGCACCGTGGCAAGCTTGGCGATGGGCGCGAAATCCGCGATCGGATCGAAGGGCAGGGAAGGCAGCATCGCCGCATTCGCCGCATGGGTCTGGTTATTGCCAAGAGCCAGCGTGTAGCCATCCGCCGCCGCCTGAGCCACCGCATGGGTCCCAACCACCGCAGCACCGCCCGGCCTGTTTTCCACCACAAAGGTGCTGCCGGGGATGGCTTCCTGCAAAGCGGCAGAAAGGGTTCGCGCCAGCACATCGGTGGACCCACCCGGCGGATAGGCCAGCACAATGCGCACCGGGCGTGACGGCCAGGCTTGCGCGCGGGCCAGTGCTGGCACAGCAAGCATTGGTGCGGCGAGCAATACGCGACGATGGATCATGTTCGTTCCTCCCCTTTCTTGGTGGTGCCGCTTCAGCCTTCGCGCTGCGCCCGCGCGCGCTTGGCGGCTGGGCGTTCCAGGCAACGCGAAAGCCAAGCCTTCGCCTTCGGAAAAGCGGTGAAATCATACCCATTCATGAAGGCGCCATAGAGCACCGATGCCAAATTCAAATCCGCAATGGTGAAGCCATTGCCGACCAGATAATCGCGCCCCGACAATTCTGATTCGAGCACCGCAAGCCGCTGATCCGTTGCTTCCTTGCCGAGCGCTGCCTCTGCTGCGATGCGATCCGCCGGTGCGCGAAGGAAGGTGTTGTAGGCCCAGCGCATCACATGCGGTTCGGCTTCCGTTGCTGCCCAAAGCGTCCATTGCAGCACGCGTGAGGCATCATTGCCGGTCGGCATCAAAGGCGCACCTACCTTGCCCGCGATGTGCAGATTGATCGCCAGGCTTTCAAACAGCACCAGATCGCCATCTTCCAAGGCGGGGATCTTGTTGTTCGGGTTGATCGGAAGCGCGCGTTCCAGCTTGAAGCCGGGCACGAAGCCAAGCGGGATCACTTCATAAGCGAGCCCCGCTTCTTCGGCGGCCCAGATGCAGCGAAAGGCGCGGGAACGGGCGATGCCGTGGATTTTGAGCATGGTATTTTTCCTGTCCTGATATGGCGTTTTCACATGCCGCCAATGTAATTCGGCCCGCCGCTGCCTTCCGGCGTGCACCAATCAATATTCTGCGTCGGGTCCTTGATGTCGCAGGTTTTGCAATGCACGCAATTCTGCGCATTGATCACCAAACGCGGCTGGCCTTCTTCCACGCCCACCGCCTCATAAACCCCGGCGGGGCAATAGCGGCTTTCTGGGCTGGCGAATGTTTCCCAATTCACGCCCTGCCAGCGCGCAGGATCGCGTAGCTTCAGATGTGCGGGCTGGTCTTCCTCATGATTTGTATTCGCCAGGAACACGGAAGAAAGGCGATCGAAGGAATAAACGCCATCGGGCTTTGGGTAGCTTATCTTAGGTGCTTCCGAACCCTTTTTCAGCACCGCGTGATCTTCGTGATGCGAAAGCGTCCAGGGTGATTTGCCGCGCGTGATATAGGTTTCAATCGCGGCATTGATCATGCCGCCCCAGAAGCCGAATTTCGCGAAGCCGGGGCGGATATTCCGCACCGCTTCCAATTCCGGCCAAATCCAGGAATGGCGCAGCATTTCCGGATAGGCATTCAGCACCGGCGCGCGATTTTCGGATGCGCAGGCGGCGGCGAGTGCTTCCGCGGCGATCATGCCGGATTTCATCGCCGTATGCGTGCCCTTGATCTTCGGCACATTCAGGAAACCCGCCGAATCACCAATGATCGCCCCACCGGGGAAAACCAGCTTCGGGATCGCCTGGAAGCCACCTTCATTCAAGGCCCGCGCGCCATAGGCAATGCGCTTGCCGCCTTCCAGCATGGCGCGCACCGCCGGGTGTTGCTTGAAGCGCTGAAATTCCTCAAACGGGGAGAGCCAGGGATTTTGATAGTCCAGCCCGACAACAAAGCCGATGCTGACCAGATTATCGCCGAGCATATAAAGCCAGGAGCCACCATAAGTATCGGTCTTCAAGGGCCAGCCCACGCTATGCCAAATCAGGCCCGGCTGATGTTTTTCCTTCGGGATTTCCCATAATTCCTTGATGCCCAACCCAAAGGTTTGCGGTGCGGCACCATCGCGCAGATTGAAGGTCTCAAAGAGTTTTTTCGTGAGCGACCCA
>JBIIGZ010000052.1:0-19025 GCA_044236185.1 Roseomonas sp.
GACGGTGGCACTTGCGGTGCCGCTCGCGCGGCAATGGCGGCAGGTGAAACGCTCGGCCCCTGCGGCGATTGCTTCGGTGATTGTGGGCGGTGTCTTTGCTGCTGCGGCGGGTGTGGCGCTGGCGCTGGCGTTTTCCGCAGCGCCTGAGGTCACGGCATCGCTTGCGCCGCGTTCTGTCACCACACCGGTCGCGATGGGGGTGGCGGAACGGATTGGGGGCTTGCCGTCGCTCACTGCCGCGATTGTCATTTGCAGCGGCATTGTCGGTGCGGCGTTGGGGCCGGCCTTGCTCACGCTGCTCGGGGTGACGGATTGGCGCGCACGCGGGTTGGCGATTGGCACGGCAGCGCATGGCATTGGCACGGCGCGGGCGATTTCGGTGAATGAAGTGGCCGGCGCCTTCAGCGGTTTGGCGATGGGGCTGAATGCGTTGGCGACGGCGCTGTTATTGCCATTGCTGTGGCAATTATTCTTCGGGTGAGTTTCAGGCGGTGAGCAAGCGGCGGCTCCAGACCATCAGGCCGAGTGTCGCGATGGCCGCGACGACAAATACCGCCGGATAGCCAGACATGTGCAGAATGGAACCAAACACCAAAGCCCCGATGCTCTGGCCGAAAAACAGCGCCATGGCGAAGGCGGCAACTGCCGTGCCGCGCGCTTCCGGCAGCGCTTCCGTCGCGCGTGCCTGCAAAACGCCATGCAGCATATAGAAGGCAAGGCCAAGCCAGAATTGCATCGCGGCTACCACCAGCCCATTCGGTGCGAAGGCGGTGCCTGCCAGCCCGAGTGCGAGCAGCACGCCACCCAAGGTCAGCAGGCGCGTTTCGCCAAACCGCGTCACTAGCGTCTTCGCAAGGCGCGTATAGGTGAAGGCGCCGAGCCCGAAGCCTGCCACCACCAGACCCGCCATGGCCGGTGAATAGCCGAAACGCTCGATCAGCAGTGAACCCGTCAGCGGAAAGGCGCCGCCAAACAGCACCGCGCCATCAATGAAGGCTGCCACCATCAGCCTTTGCCCCGGCGCGCGCGACAGTAAGGTCAGATAAGGCCGGAAACTGCCGCGAAAGCCGCGCCCGGCCTCAGATGGCTCGGCCCGCCAAAGTTCCGAGCCAAGCCGCCGGCCAAGCAAGACAGAAACCGCCATCGCCAATAGTGCCAGCACGATGAAGGAAGCGCGCCAGCCCGCCAAATCCGCGAGCACGCCGGAAAGTGGCCCCACCAGCAATTGCGCCATGACCATGCCGGTCAAAAAGCGTCCGATGGTGGCCTGCCGTTCCGCATAGGGTACCGCATCGCCAATCCAGGCAAGGGCGAGGGGAATAACCGCGCCCGCCAGCAAGCCCGTCAGCGTCCGCAGCGCCACCATGGCCGAAAGGTCCCAGGCAAGCGTGCAGACCGCCAAGCCAAAGCCATAAAGCAGCAGCGCAAGCCAGGCGACGCGCAGCTTGCCGTAGCGATCACCGAGCGGTCCGATCACCAGCTGCCCCGCCCCATAGGCAATGGAAAACCCTGCCAGCACCGGCGCCGCACCCGCCACCGTCACGCCGAAATCCGAAGCGAGCAAAGGCAGCAGGGGATCGAGCATGCGTATCCCGCCCCCGGTTGCGAAAGCGGCCAAGGCGAGCAGCGGCAGGATGGAAAGATCGGTCTTCAAGCCGCCGCAATGGGCGCGGGCGGGGCTTCGGTCAAGCCATCAGGCCTCTTGGCTGACGTGAGGGCGCGTGATTGCCCCGTGCCAAAAAAGTGAAACGCCCCTATTTTCTGTCCATGGACGAATCCCGGCCGAATAATACTCCTGAATATGGCGTCGCCGATCTGGCCGGCGCCATTCGCCGCACGCTGGAAGGCGCTTTCGGGCGGCTTCGCCTGCGTGGCGAAATCACCGAAATGAAGCGCTATCCTTCCGGGCATATCTATTTGTCACTCAAGGATCAGGAAGCGAAGATCGAAGCTGTTATCTGGAAAGGCTCGGTGCGCAATATCGGCACCATGCCGGAAAATGGCGTGGAGATGATCGCGACGGGGCGGATTTCCACCTATGCGGATCGGTCCAAATACCAGCTGGTTATTGAAAGGCTGGAATATGCCGGCGAAGGCGCCTTGCTGGCGCGCATAGAAGCCTTGCGCAAACGCCTGCTGGAAGAAGGGCTGTTTGATGAGGCCCGCAAGCGCCCCTTGCCGCTTTTGCCCCGCGTTATTGGCGTGATCACCAGCGAAAAAGGCGCGGTCATTCAGGATATTCGTACCACCATCGCACGCCGCTTTCCGCGCCATATCCTGTTATGGCCGGTCGCGGTGCAGGGCCAGGGCGCGGCGGAACAGATTGCCGCTGCCATCCGGGGTTTTTCCGCCCTGCCGGCGGGCGGCGCCGTACCGCGCCCCGATGTGCTGATTGTCGCGCGCGGCGGCGGCAGCCTGGAAGACCTCATGGCCTTCAATGAGGAAATCGTCATCCGCGCCGCGGCCGAAAGCACCATTCCGCTGATTTCCGCGGTTGGGCATGAAACCGACACCACGCTGATTGATTACGCGTCTGACCGCCGCGCACCCACGCCGACCGCCGCCGCTGAACTTGCCGTGCCCGCGCGGGCAGAGCTTTCCGCCGCCTTGATGCAAACCGGTGCGCGGTTGGGGCAATCAGCGGCCGGCCTGGTGAATGCCGCGCGGCTTCGCTTGCTGCGCGCCGAACGCGGCCTGCCGGATGTGCCAGCGCGGCTCGCGCAATCGCGCCAACGCTTGGATGATTGGGGTGAAAGACTGCCGCGCGCTGCCAGCGCCAGCCTCGCCGCGCGGGCGCAACGCCTGTCCGCGATCCGCATCCCTCATCCGCGCGAGGGGATTCTCGCGCGCCGGGCGGCGGTTGAAGCGCTGAGTCTCAGGCTTGGCAGCGCCTGGGTGCGGCGGCGCGATGGGCTGGCGGGGGCGCCGGGCCTCACGCGGCTCTCGGCGGCGCCGGTACTGGCGACGCTGCGGCAAAGGCGGACGCAGTTGGAAGGGTTGGCCGCGCGGCTGGAAAGCGCTTCCTATACCTCGGTCCTCGCACGCGGTTTTGCCCTGGTGCGCGATGCCAAAGGCGCGCCGGTGGTGGCGGCGGGCGCGATTGCCCCCGGCCAGCCCTTGCGGCTGACCTTCGCCGATGGCGAAGTGGGGGTAAATGCCGATGGCACGCGCCAAGGACGCCTTTTGTGATGCCTGTTCTCCCCCGCCGCCTCTTGTTTGCAACCCCGGCCTTGCTGCTGGCAGCGCCCGCCCGCGCTGTCACCTTGAATGACGCCGCGCTGACGCAGGGCGGCTTTGTGCTCGGCCGCGCCGCGGCGGGAACAAGGCTGGCGCTGGATGGCAAAGCGGTCAGGGTCTCGCCTGCTGGGCATTTTGCCTTTGGCTTTGGGCGGGATCATGCCGCGCAGGCGCGGTTGGTGATCACAGTTCCGGGCGGGGCGGCGGAAACCCGCGTGTTGAACATCAGGAAGCGGGCATGGCCGACCGAGAGCATTTCCGGCCTGCCGCCCGCGCAGGTGACTCCGGATGCCGAAACCCTGACGCGCATTGCCCGCGAAAGAGAAAAACTGGCGGCGATCCGCGCCATTGAAACCACCCTGACCGGCTTTGCCGAGGGTTTTGTGCGCCCCGCCCCTGGCCGGATTTCAGGCGTTTTTGGCAGCCAAAGGATATTGAACGGCCAACCGCGCCAGCCCCATTACGGGCTGGATTTCGCTGCACCCACTGGCACACCGGTGCTGGCCTGCGCTGGCGGGCGGGTGACTTTGGCCGATGAATTCCATTTCTTTGGCAAATTGATCGTGCTGGATCACGGGCATGGGGTGAATTCACTCTATGCCCATCTGTCCGAGATCTCGGTGCGCGAGGGTGAGAGCATCGCCATAAGCCAAAGGATCGGCGCCATTGGTATGACCGGGCGCGTGACCGGGCCGCATTTGCACTTCAGCCTGTCCTGGTTCCTGCAATGGCTGGACCCGCAGCCGGTGGTGCTGCCCGCCTAAAGTTGCGCCCGGCAGGGGCGGGCGGCATATTGCGGGAAAGCACACTCTAATCTCAGGATTTTCGGGAATGCAGGGCCTGCCGCAGATCATCAGCCTGGTGCCGCAGACCGGTCTGCAGTTCATTGACATCCGGTTCAACCTGGACCGTCTGCCGCGCGCGCCGCGTTCCTTCTGGGAACAGCCGCTGCCGCCAGGCGCTGATCCGGCGAGTGCGGGCTTGGTCAATTTGCGGCGCCTCGCGGAAAACGGCGAAGGCGCGCTGCTGGACCCGATCAGTGGCCGCAGCCCGCCGGATGAGGAAATCTATCAGATCGGTCGCGGCCAGGCTTTGGAATTCATCCTGGGGCGCTGGATACCGCTACCTTATTTCCGCGTGGCGGCTGTGGGTGCCTCGGGCCAGGAGGTTTATGACAAGGGGCCGACCAATTGGGCGCGGCTGCGCATCAGCGCACTTTCGGCCCCGGATGAGGAAGGGCATACGCATCACGCCGTGCTGGCCTTTGATACGGCGTTGCGCGCACGCGAAGAAGGCCGCCCCTATACCGCGATTTCACCAAACGATAGCGAACGCGCCGGCGAATTCACCTTTGTGTCGGACCGGGAACAGACAAGCTGGTTCATGAATGAACCCTGGCTGATCCAATGGCTTGAAGAAGTCTTGCAGGAAACGCGTGCCGCGACTGGCCGGCGCCCGCGCCCCGAGGATGATCAACGCGCCTGCGAACATTGGGCGCGTTATATAACGCTGCTGGAATTGCTGACCGAAGCGCGCATCCTGCCGCGCGTGAAGCTGGTGGATGTGGTGTCCAACAGCAAATCCTATGAACCAATCAATGTTGATCTGGTGTTGGATATTGGCAATGCGCGCACCTGCGGCATTCTGGTGGAAGATGAACGCGACAGCCGGCTTAACCTGAACAATAGCTATCCCCTGAAGCTGCGTGATTTGAGCGCGCCTGAATTGGGCTATGCCTTTCCCTTCGAAAGCCGTGTGGAATTTGCGCGTGCTAGTTTTGGCAAGGATGCGCTGAGCCGCCGTTCCGGCCGCGGCAATGCCTTTCAATGGCTGAGCCCGGTGCGCATCGGCCCGGAAGCAGTGCGGCTTTCCGCCGCCGCGCGCGGGAATGAAGGCGCGACGGGGCTTTCATCACCCAAGCGCTATCTTTGGGATGAAAGACCGACGACTCAGGTCTGGCGCTTCAATGGCATGGCAGCGGATGGCGTAACCACCGAACCGCCCGTGAGCGGCAGCTTCATGGCCTGGGTGACGGAAGAAGGCGAAGTGCTACGCGCCAAGCCGCGCGGTCGTGGCGGTGCGCCGCGCCAACCCGCCGTGCGCGCGCGCTTCAGCCGTTCATCGCTGATGAGCTTTCTGCTGACGGAAATTCTGTTGCAGGCGCTGTCACAAATCAATTCGGTCGAAACGCGCTATGCGCGGAGCTTTCCCGATGTGCCGCGCCGGTTGCGGCGCATTTTGCTGACCATGCCGCCGGCCATGGCGCTGGCGGAACAGCGGATTTTCCGCCATCGCGCTGAAGCGGCGGTCAGGCTCGCCTGGGATATGATGGGCTGGGGCAATGCCGCGCCTGGCGCTGCGGCACCGCCGCCAGAACCGCGCATCATCGCCAATTTGGATGAAGCGACGGCGACGCAATTGGTATTCCTGTATACCGAGGCAAGCCAGCGCTTGCGTGGCGATCCGGCGAGCTTCTTTGCGCTGACGGGGCGTGCGCGCGACGGTTATGGCAAGGCGCCATCGCTCCGCGTGGCCAGCATTGATATCGGCGGCGGTACAACGGATTTGATGATCTGCACCTATTCCGCCGAAGCCGGGCAGGAAATTGAACCACATCAAAATTTCCGTGAAGGCTTCCGCATTGCGGGCGATGAAGTGTTGCAGGAGGTAATCCAAAGCATCGTCCTGCCGCAGCTTGAAGAAAGCCTGCGCGCGGCCGGGGCGCGTGATCCCAAGGCGCTGCTGCGTGAAGTGCTGGGCGGGGATCGCGGCGCGCAAAGCGAATTGGAACGGCATTTGCGTCGGCAATTCGTCACACAAGTGCTGGAACCGACCGGGCTTGCGATCCTGCACGGCTACGAAAAGATAGATGAACGCGCTTCCGGTGAATTCCTGCGCGAAAAGCTCGCCACCATTCTGCATGGGCGCGATGTGGCCGCACCCTTGCGCTATTTCGAACAACAGGCCACGCGCGCAGGGGCTGCCGGTTTTCAATTGCTGGAAGCGGAAATGGCGGCGGCCGCGGGCAGCGTGGATGCCATTGTGCAGGCAGCGCTTGGCCAGGTGATCGCTGATCTCTGCGAAGTGGTCTATGCCTTTGATTGCGATTGGTTGCTGCTGTCTGGCCGGCCATCCAGGCTGCGCGCAATATTTGACATGGTGCTGGCCAAGATGCCGGTGCCGCCGCATCGCATTGTCGGCATGCATCGCTATCGCGCCGGAAGCTGGTATCCCTTCCGCGATTCTGCAGGGCGCGTTGATGACCCAAAAACCACGGCGGCGGTTGGCGCCATGCTTTGCGCCGTCGCGGAAGGGCGGTTGGAAAACTTCCTGATGCGCACCAGCCGTCTTGCCATGCGTTCAACCGCGAAATACCTCGGCCGGATGGAGATTTCGGGGCAGATCCTTCGGCAGAATGTGTTGCTGCAGGACCCGGATGCGGCGCTGTCCAAGGCGCCGGGTGCTTCTCAGGATGTGAAATTCTCCATGGAATTCCGCGCGCCGGTATTTCTTGGTTTTCGCCAATTGGATTTGGAACGCTGGACTGCGAGCCGCCTTTACATTCTGGAATACGCCAATCCCGATAACGTGCCGCGGCTGAAACTGCCGCTGAAGCTTGCCATCCAGCGCGCGGAAATAGACCCCGAAAGCGCAGATGCGGAGGAATTGCGAGAGGATTTCACCATAGACGAAATCCTGGATGCCGAGGGCGATCCGCAGCATCGCGGCATTGTCCGCCTGCGCCTGCAAACCGAACGCAGCGAGGCAGGCTATTGGCGCGATACCGGCGCGCTTTCGGTGCCATGAGGATCAGGCAATGACAACACCGAACGCCGAAAACGAGGCCCTGGCGCAACGCTGCGATACGGTGGCGGATGCCGCACATGGGGCGATTGAATGGATTGCTGGCGCAGGCGATGTGGTGCGCGAAGAAGGCCCTGCATTGGCGCGCGATTTCCGACGTGAAGGCTTGCGGGCACGCAAGCTTGCCAATGCCGCGCGCCGGCCAATGTGCGTTTCCGTCTTTGGCCCAAGCCAACAAGGGAAAAGCTATCTGATCGCTTCCCTGGCACGGAAGGAAGGCAAGCCCACTACGATCCGCTTTGGTGAGGAGCTGCGCGGCTTCAACCGCGACATCAACCCTGATGGCGGCAAGGAATCAACCGGCCTTGTGACGCGCTTCACAACGCGCCCGGTGACCGGCCTGCCCGGCATGCCTGTGGTCTGCCGCATGCTGTCCGAAACGGACATCGTGAAAATCATGGCGAATGCCTTCATGGAGGATTTCGACCGTGATACGGTTGTGCCGCTTGAAGGCGCCGTGATTGAAGCGAGCATCGCGAAGCTGCGCGCCAAGGCCGCGCCGACGGCGACAGGGCGACTGAATGAAGATGATATCTATGATCTGTTCGAGTATTTCGAACGCTATTTCCTGAATCACCCAACGCATCTGGCGCTGAAGCCTGGTGCCTGGCGCGAAATTGAAAGCCTGGCCCCACGCCTTGCCATTGCCGATCGGGTGGAGCTTTACGGGTTGCTTTGGAACAATACGCCGACCATGACGGCAACCGCGCTGAAATTGATCCAGGCACTGGCGCAGCTTGATTTTCCGGAAGAAGCCTGCTGCCCCATGCTGGCGATTGAGCCAAAGGCGCAGAGCATCATTGATGTCGAAACCATGTCGCATCTCGGCAAAGGTGATGGTGACCCCGTGCCGGTGGCAACGCGCGCGGGGCGGCGGGCGGAATTGCCGCGCGTGGTGCTGACGGCGGTGGTCGCTGAATTGCAATTACAATTGGAAGACAAGCCCTTCGATTTCTTTGACTATACCGATCTGCTCGATTTTCCTGGTGCGCGCGGACGCGAGAAATACAACGCCGCGAAGGCTGAGGAAGTGGCGCAGAGTGATCTTTTCATGCTGCTAAGGCGTGGCAAGGTTGCCTATCTCTATCAGCGCTATCTGGCGGAACAGGAACTGACTTCCATGTTGCTCTGCCTGAAGCACAGCAATCAGGAAGTGCGCACCGTGCCTGCCATGGTACGAAACTGGATTGATGGCACGCATGGCGCCACGCCAGAGGCACGAAAGGGACAGGATGTCGCCTTGTTTCTGGTGCTGACTATGTTCGACATGGAATTTGAGATCAAAGGTGGCGCGGAAGATAATGTGGAACGCTGGTCCACACGGTTGAAGACGACGATTTTCGAATTCCTCGGCCTTGGTCATGACTGGCCATCGGAATGGGTACCTGGGCAGCCCTTCAATAATACTTTCTGGCTGCGTAATCCCGAAGTGCTGAACAAGGGGCTGTTGGATTATGACGCGAATGGTCGGGAAGTGAGCTTCCGCGATCCGGAGCGTGTGGCGCGGCTGAAGGCAAATTTCCTTGCCAATCCCGATGTGCAAAAGCATTTCGCCGATCCTGAACGCGCCTGGGAAGCAGGCATGGCGTTGAATGACGGCGGCATTGGCTATCTTTCCGAAAAGCTCCGCCCCGTCTGCAACCCCGCGCTGAAGCGCCGCCAGGTGGAAGGCCAGCTTGGTGATCTTGCCAAGCGCATGGCGGGAAGGCTGGAGGGCTATCATGTCTCCGGTGATCTGGATGCCGAACTGGCGAAGCGCCGGGCCGAGGCGAGATTGGTTGGGCGGCAATTGCTCGCTTGCGCGGAAGCCCAAGCTTTTGGCTTGCTGCTGCGCGAATTGCAGGTGCAGGGCGAAACCCTGGCCGAGCTGTTCCGCCGCCAGCAATTGGCCGCGGCTGAGACACCATCGGCCGTGACTGCGCCTGTCGGGCGCAAGACCACGGCGCGCGAATTGCGGAGCGAATTCGAAGCGCTGTTTGAAGATGATCCTGCGCCCGCCGCACCGGTTGAAGAAGCGGAAGAAGGTCCGCGCGACCAGGCGGATCTTTTCGCCGAAGCTGCGGTGGCGGAATGGTTGCAGAATATGCACCGTTTCGCCGCGCGCAATGACAGCCCTGAATTGTTCCGCATGGACCGTGAGGCAATTGCCACATTGGTTGCGCAACTCGCGGCCGGGGCGCGGCGCCTGAAGCTGCGTGAGAACATCGCCGCGCGCATGCGGACCGAAGCGGCCTATAATGAATCCATGGCTAATCGGCTGTTGAAGCCGGTGATGATTGCCGAACGCGCGATCAATGATTTCGTCACCTGGATGGGCTTTGATAAAATGCCCGTTGAAGCTCGCCCCAAAGCCGGGCGCGATGGGCGCAATATTTTTATCCGCCCACCAGCCCCCACCGATGACATGCCGCGGCTCTCTGAAACCCCAATGGCCTATGATGCTGCGTTTTATGTTGATTGGGCTGTCGCCTTTGTGCGACTGGTGGAAGACAATGTGCGTGGCGCGGGGGGCGCCATGGTTGACGAAAGATCCAATGCCCGGCTTGGAAGCTTGCTGAGTGGCCTGCGCAAAGCAGCCGCCTGAGACATGAAGCAAAAAGGCACCACCCCATGATGCTGCGTGTTGAAAATGATCGGCGCTTTTCGCTGGGCCATGCGCGTATCACGGTTGAAGGCGTGCAGGTGCCGAGCGATGGCGGATTTCGCATTTTGCGCGAAGGCTATGCGGCGGCCAATCTTGGCCGACGCGGCTGGCAGGTGCAGGAAGAGAAACTGACCCCGGTTGAAATCCGCCAGGAAGGCCGCGATACGATTCTGGTGATTGGCCCAAGGCTGACGCGACATCTTGAACCAGGCCCCTTGGTGTTTTTGCTGCCGGCGGCTCGATTGGAAGCAAACCTTTTCTGGCCTGATGATATTGATGTGTTTGATGGCGAATTGCCGCCGGAACCGGTAATGCCGCGCGAGCCAGAGGTGGCACCAGCGCCGCCGCCCGTTGCCGCTGCGCAGCCCGCGCCAGTGCCTGCTCCCGCACCGCCACCACCGCGCGAAGAAGTTGCCGTAGCTGCGAAACAGGAAGGTGCGTCGCGCACGCCCTTGTTTGCTGGTATCGGCTTGCTGTTGCTGGCGGCAGTTGGTGGCGCTGTCTGGTGGTTCAGCGGTTCCTCGCCAGGGCCAGCGCCAATCGCAACACCGGCGCCGCCCGCACCACCGGCACCGTCACCGGCGCCAGCCACAGCGGAACGCCCTTGGCTTGAACGGAGCGATGGCATGGCCCTGCGCGATCTGGTGCAATCCGCCCCCGATATCGCGGCCATTCATGCTGCCGCGCTCAGGCGCCAAGCCGCCGGACGGCATGATGATGCGCTGGTGCTGTTTGAAGAAGCCGGCGAACGCGGCCATGCGACAGCGCTGACTGCCGTGGCACGGCTTTATGACCCGATTGGTTTTGTTGCTGGCCGCCCCTTTCGCGCACCCGATCCGCGTGCGGCGGCGCGTTATTATCGCGATGCGGTGCAGAAGGGTGATGCGGCTGCAGAAGCGCCGCGTGCTGCGCTCAAGACCTGGCTCGAAGAACAGGCGCGCGCTGGGAATGGCACAGCGGAAACCGCGCTGAAGGAATTCTGGCAATGATGTTGCGTCGCGTGCTTTTGGTTTTGGCGCTTGGGCTATTTTGCGCCATGCCAGTTGCGGAAGTCAGCGCGCAACAAGCCGCGCGCCAACCTTTGCTGATGGAAGGCCGCAGCGCCTTGTTCCAGCGTGTAATCCTGCGGCCCGGCGCGCGCTTGGCTGAACGCCCGGATGCAAATGCGCCTGCACAGCCCACACCCGGTTTCGGTGTGTTTTACGTCTATGCACGCCAGGGCAGCGGTGCTGATGCCTGGCTTGAAATTGGCGCGGCACAGGATGGCCGCACGCAGGGTTGGGTTCCGGCAGAACGCACGATTGATTGGAAGCAGACCATGGTGCTGGCTTTCAACAACCCTGCCGGGCGTGACCGTGCGATGTTCTTCCGCGATGCCGCAACACCGCGCGCGCTTTGGCTGAATACGCGCGGCGGCGCGGCAGAGGCGACACGGCTGCGCGAAGCCGCCCGCGCCAATGCCGAAGGTCCGGTGATTGCGCTCGAGCCTGAGAATTTCATCGATATCACGCGGCAATTCTATTTGCTGCCGATCATCTCAGCCGATCGCGTGGAAAATGAGGCTGCACAGGAAGCGCGGCTTTTGGAAGTGATTTCCGCCCCAGCCCAGGCGGCGCCACCACCGCCGGCTGATCCCGATGCGCTTCGCAATTATCGCGGCGCTGTGGTTTTTGTGGTGGATACTACTATCAGCATGGGGCCCTATATTGACCGCACGCGTGAGGCACTGAAGCGCGTGGTGGATCGCATTCGCGATACGGCGGTGCGCGATAATTTTCGCTTCGGCATGGTCGCCTTCCGCGACCATCTGGGCGGCAATCCCCGGCTTGAATATGTCACGCGTATGGTCTCCTTGCCTGATCTGGCAGAGGCTTCGGATGCGATCCTGCCGCGCCTTTCGCAACTGGCCGAAGCGCGTGAGAGCAATGAAGGCTTTGATGAAGATTCTCTGGCTGGCATCAAGCTCGCCTTGGATGAGGTGCCTTGGCAGCAATATGGCGGGCGCTTCGTCATTCTGGTGACCGATGCCGGTGCGCGCGATGCGAAGGACCCGCGCGGGCAGACGCAAATGGGCCCGGAAGAAATGCGCCAATTGGCGCAATCCGAAGCAAAGCAGGTCGCGATCTACGCCATCCATCTGAAAACGCCGGAAGGTCGCAACAACCATGCCCGCGCCGAGCGGCAATACCGCGAACTCACGCGCTTCGGCGCGGCAGGGGAGCTTTATTACCCGATCAATGAAGGCAATATGGGCCAATTCGGTCAGACCGTTGATGCGTTGACCGATGCGCTGCTGGCGCAAGTCGCTGCCGCCGTCGGGCGGCCCATCGCCGGTATTCGCGCGCCGCAGAGCGCGACTGAACGGCGCATTTCCGAACAGGCCGAGATTGTTGGCACCGCCATGCGGCTTTCCTATCTGGGGCGCGAAAGGCAGCAAACCGCGCCTGATGTGGTGCGGAGCTTTGTGCTGGATCAGGAACTCAACCCGGCAGAACCCAGGCCGGAAAGGCGGCCTTTGGATGTGCGCGTACTGCTGACGCGCAATCAGCTTTCCGATCTGGCGACGACCTTGCGCAATATCATCCAGGCGCAAGCGGCGGCTCGGCTTTCACCGGAAAGCTTTTTTGAGCGTGTGCGTGCTGCCGCCGCCGCAACGGCACGCGACCCGCGCCGTATGGCGGAGTTTCAGCGTCTGGGCGGGGCTTTTGGCGAATTCCTCCAGGATCTGCCCTATCAAAGCCAGATCATGGAATTCACGCAGGATGAATGGAACAGCATGGGCGCTGGTCGGCGCACGGAAATCGTCAATGCGCTGGAAGCGAAACTGCGCCTTTATGAAGAATTCAATCGCCAGCCATCGCTTTGGGTGAGCTTCGATGGCGGGCGCAATCCTGGTGAGGCGATGTATCCCGTGCCACTGGATGCGCTGCCCTGAGGGCGTGCATGAACCAAAACGCGCCGACCTTGTTGCTGCAAGATGTGGTTATCCGCTATCAGGCTCCGGGCGGCGCGCCAGGCTTTGAGCTGACGATCGAGGCATTTTCAATTGCGCGCGGTGAGGCGTTGGCGTTGGTGGGTCCTTCCGGTTCCGGCAAATCCACCTTGCTTGATTTGTTGGCATTGGCGCGGCGCCCCGCGAACGCCGCGCAATTTCTTCTGACACCACGCGATGGCAAGGCAATAGACCTTGCCGCAATGTGGCGCGCCCGCGACGAAAATCGCCTGACCGCCATTCGTGCCGCGCATTTCGGCTATATCCTGCAAACGGGTGGGCTGCTGCCGTTTCTTTCTGTCCGGCGCAATATTGCATTGAGCCAGGCTGTGCTTGGCCGGCCTGATCCTGCGCATATCGAAGCCTTGGCGGCGCGGCTTGAGATCGCTTCCTTGTTGGAACGCATGCCCGCTTCGCTTTCCGTTGGGCAAAGGCAGCGTGTCGCGATTGCCCGCGCCTTGGCGCATCGCCCGGAGATTCTGCTGGCGGATGAACCAACGGCGAGTGTGCATCCCGCCTTGGCGGATACGGTGATGGCGCTGCTGCTGGAACAGGCGCGCGAACAGGACACCGCGCTGATTCTGGCGACACATGATCCGGACCGCGCGACGCGCCATGGTTTTGCGCTGCTGCCAATCCGCACGGAAGCCAACCAAGGCACAGGGCGTTCCTGGCTTGGTCGCGCAACCACAAGCGCGCCGGCATGAGGAAAAGCCCGTTCCATATCGGGCTGCTGGCGGGGCTTTCGCTGCGTGATCTTTTGCATGAACGCACGCTGGCACTGTGTTCCCTGATTGGTCTTGCGGCGGTATTGGCACCACTGATTGTGCTGTTCGGCTTGAAGCAGGGCGTGATTGATGGGCTGCGGGCGGAACTGATTGACAATCCGCGTAGCCGCATGGTGGTGAATGCGGCCAATCGTAATTTTGATGAGGCCTTTCTCACGCGCCTTGCCGAGCGACCCGATATCGCCTTTGTCATTCCACGAATCCGCAGCCTGAATACCGAAGCGCGGTTCGAAAACCCGGCGCGCCCGGGCACGGTACTGCGCGCGGAATTGGTCGCTACCGCCGCGGGTGATCCCTTGCTGGAAGGCCTGCCCAGCATTTCGCCGTACCAGATCATTCCAAGCGCTTCCTTCGCAGCTCGGCTTGATTTGCGACCTGGCATGCAGGTGATTTTGCGTGCCATTCGGGGTGATGCCAGCGCGCGGGAAGTGTTGAACTTCGCTGTGACTGTCGCTGCCATCGCACCGCCCAGCGCCTTCGGGCGAGATGGTGTTTTTGTGGACATCAAAACGCTACTGCTGGTGGATCGCTTCACCGATGGTGTGCTTCCTCCCACCGCAACACCCGCCGATATTTCGGATGATCCCACACGCATCTATGCTGGCTTTCGCGCCCATGCGCGACGGCTGGAAGATGTCACGCGCATTGACCATGATCTGCGGCGCGATGGGGTAGAGGTTGAAACGCTCGCGGAACAGGTGGAAGGCTTGCTCAGCCTTGATCGCAGCCTGACGCTGCTATTCGCTTTGCTCGCGGGCTTGGGTGGGGTTGGGTATCTCGTCTCCCTCGGCGTTGGACTTTATGCCAATGTGGAACGCAAGCAGCGTGATCTTTCACTATTGCGCCTGATCGGGCTTTCGCGTCGCGATCTGGTGGTGTTTCCGCTATTGCAGGCGCTGATCATTGCGGCTGCTGGCGCAGCCTTGGCGGGCCTGCTGGCGCTTGCGGTGGCCGGGGTGGTGAACCGCCTGCCACTGGCCGGCGCCAATGCTGCTGGCGCGCGTGCCATTTGCGTCATTGCAGTGGAACATCTTGCGCTGGCCCTTCTGGTCAGTCTTTTGGGCGCGGCGCTGTCGGCTGCTTTTGCCGGGTATCGCGCCGCCCGGATCGAACCTGCGGAGGGGCTTCGCGATGCGTAAGCTAATCATCGCCTTGTTGGCCATGGCGGCAAACTTACCGCAAGCAGCTAAGGCGCAGGAAAGATGGGCGGCGGAATTCTGGAATCCAAAACCCCTCGCCGATGACCTGGTCCTGCCCATGCCTTGCGGCGGCGCCATGGTATTCCGCCCGGTGCCAACACCGCTTGGCCAAGGGCTTCTCGCGGATCGGCCCGCCATGTTGGGTCAGGCGGACGCCGCGACCAATTATAGCGAGTTTCTTCGCCAAAGCTTCATTGCGGGGCCGTTTCGTGGCGCGGATGCCGCTGCACCGCCGCGCTACTACATCGGCAAGTATGAGGTAACGCGCGATCAATACAGCACTGTGACCAACGAAGCCTGTCCAAGTCCCGCCACCGCCGGCCGCCTGCCGCAGGCAGATATCACCTGGCATGAGGCGATTGGCTTTACGCTGCGCTATTCCGCGTGGCTCGCGCGCAATGCGCGTGACGCGCTGCCCATGCGTGATGACGCGCGCGCCTTCGTGCGCCTGCCGACCGAAGATGAATGGGAATTCGCCGTGCGTGGCGGTACGGCGGTATCAGAGGCGGATTTCAGCGCGCGTGTGTTTCCCATGCCGGAGGGCATGCAGCGCCATGTCTGGTTTCAGGGCACACGATCCTCTGGCGGGCGGGTGCGGCCCATTGGCATGTTGGAACCCAATCCGCTTGGGATTTTCGATATCCTCGGCAATGTCGCGGAATGGGTGCTGGAACCTTATCGACTCAATCGCGTTGGGCGGCCTCATGGTCAGGCCGGCGGCATGGTGGCGCGTGGCGGTGATTTCCTGACGCCGGAAGAACAGATCAGGTCTAGCCTGCGCGTTGAATTGCCGCCGCTTGATCGCAATGGCGAAACGTTGCGGCTGCGCAGCCTTGGCTTTCGCCCGGTGCTTGCCTTGGTGGCCACCAGCAGCGATCAGCGCCCGGCGCAATTGCGCGCAGCTTTCGAAGCCGAGGCGCAATCGCGCGGCAGCGCCAGCGAAGACCCCGCGCGGCTTTTGGAAGTGCTGAAGAATGATACGCCGGACCCGGCTGTGCGCCAGGGGATTGAGCGTGTGAGTGCGGCGTTGCTTACTGCGCAACGAGAACGCAATGATCAGGAAATGCAGGCGATCCAAAGCCAGATCGCTGCTGCAGCGCAAATCGGCCGGCAAATCCTATTGGCGGAGGGCTTTGGCGAATTGCTAGGTGCCTTCGCCCGCGTGCAGGCAGAAACCGTGCAGGCACAGCGCACACTTGCAGAAGATCAGGGGCGCATCGCTGCCGCAACTCAGGCAGAAGTGCAGGCGGCGCTGCGTCGGCAACAGGAACGCACGCAGCAAATCACCAATACCATGGCGCGCATTGAAGCCGCGCTGCGCAGCCAGGCAGACGGCCAGCCCGCGCGTGCCCAGGAATTGACTGCTAGCTATTTGCGCAGCGTGCTAGCCGTTGGCCGCAGCGCGGATCGGTTGCGCATTGCGGATGCCGGCAATGTGGTGCAGCAGGAAATGCAGGCGCAGAATGTGCAATACCTGCCGGAATTGGCGCGCATTGCGGCGCGGCATATGGTTTCGGTCAGCAATGGCAATCCACCAAGCCGCGAACAGGCGATGGCTGATCTCAAATCCGTGTTGCAACCCGCAACGCCCGCGCCGCCAGCGCGGCGGTAACCTGATTGAAAGGGCAGAAAACCGCCCAACTATCACCCTGCTGTCAGGCGATCAGACTCCAGGCTGGCATAGACATCGCCGCTATTGGCGCTGGCGGGCAGTGCGGCGATCCAGGCTTGCATCGCCGCAGCGTCACAGGGGGCGGGCAGGGCAAAGCGCAAACTCTCCCCAAGGCTTGCCTGAAAATACCGATAGCCAAGCGCGGCCAGCAGCCCCAGGCATTCGCTCGCCACATCGCGCTGGATGGTGGTGAATTCAAAAGATAGCGCGCGCGGCGGGCGGGAAAGGCCACGCAGCGCCTCTGCCTCATAACCCTCAATATCCAGCTTGATGAAATGCGGCATGCCATGGGTAGCGATCAGCGCATCAAGGGTCGTGACGGGCATGGTTTCCGCCCTGTCCCATTCCTGCCCCTCCCACCCCGGCGCACCGGCAGCGGCGGCGATGAAGGCGGTGCTGGCGGTGGCGACGGTTGGATTGGCGGTATTGAGCCGAAGCTCCGCCTTGCCCGCCTCAGCACCCACCAATTGCGAAACCAGGGTCACGCTGGGGTCTCCGCGTAGCAAAAGCCGCAGCACGCGGGCGAGTGCGGCTTGCGGTTCCACCGCCACCACCCGCGCGCCAAGGCGGCGGAAGCACAGCATCCGGTCGCCGACATGCGCGCCGACATCAAAGGCCAAATCGCCCGGCCCCAGGAAGCGGCGATAAAAGCCATCCAAGGCGGCGGCGCGGCCAGGCGCGTGGTAGATGCGCAGGCTTCGGCTGATGGCTTCCCGCTTCACGTGAAAATCAGTGCCGCGCCGGCGGCGTATTCGGGCGGCACCATGATGCCTTCCGGCGCTTCGCGGGTTGGGATGCCAGCCAGGATGCGTCGGGCGGCGGCCGCGCCATCGCCAGTCCGCACCACCATCCCTGCCATGAAGGGGGATGCCGGGGGCACCACGCCCGGTAGCACGCTGCCAAGCGCTTCCGGCGCCAGCACCCGCACACGGGTTTCAAGCGTCGGCGCTTTCGGCCCGGCGGCGCGCGCCGCACCCGGCAGGCGGAGCAGGAAGCCGCCCGCAGGGTCCGGTTCCATGGGCAGGCCGGACAGGCGCGAAAGCCGCGCGGCGGTCTCGGCCGGCTTGTCGGCGTAAAGGATGGCGGCTTCCAGGATTTCGGCGCGATTGGCGTGGTCCATCCAGCGATCCTGCCAGACCAATTCGGGCGTGAGGTGCCGGATCAATTGCACCCGGCCCTCGGGCGGGTCGGGGAAGGGCAGGCGGGCAAAGCGCGCAATTGGCCCGCCCGCTTCCACAGGTCGTTCCAGATAGGCAACGCCTGGAATATCAAGCCCCGCAGCACGCAGCCGCGCCAGATTGGCTTCTTCATCCAGCATCGCCAAGGCCAGGATATGCATCCCCGGATAGCGCGCCAGAAAAGCGTTCAGGTTATTGTCGAATAGCGCCGGGTCCAGAATGGCGATCAGCTCGATATAGCCATGCTTCAGGAAGGCGCAGCGATTGCCGGAACCGTATTTCTCAACAGGTAGATCAGGCCGCCGCCGCCCGCTTTGCTGGGCAATGGGCGAAAGCGTGAAGCCAAGCCGTTCATAGGCTGCGCACATGGGCGCCAGATCGCGCGCCGCGACGCCAAGATGATCAAGGGCGAGGGCGGTATTCATGCGGGATTCTCATAACGATCGAGCAACCAGTCGGCGGGTTCGGCAGCGGCTTCATCATACCAGCGCGAAACAAGCGGATGCGCGCGCAGCGCGGCCATATAGCGCTGTGTTGTTGCGGAAAGCTCTGGCTGCCAGGTGATGAAGCGCGCCACCACCGGCGCATACATGGCATCCACCGCGCCGAATTCAGCGCCCATCAGGAAAGGCCCGCGATGGGCAGCGATGGCTTCCGCCCAAATCGCCTCCACCCGTGCGATATCGGCCAGGCATTCTGGCGTGCGGCCACGGCCGGGGAAGCTGCGGCCCAAATTCATCGGCATGGCCATGCGCAGGTTGCGAAAACCGGCATGCATCTCGGCCGCGATGGAACGCGCATGGGCGCGCGCGTTGCGTTCCGCCGGCCAAAGCTGCGGCGCAATTTCGGCGCAGTATTCGCAAATCGCCAGGCTTTCCCAAATCCGCGCGCCGCGATGTTCCAGATAAGGCACCATGCCGGCCGGCGTTGCGGTTTTGAGTGCCGAGGTGCCGCCGCCGCCCGCGAGGGGGATCAACACCTCCTCCACATCCAGCCCGGCCAGATGCACGGCAAGCCAGCCGCGCATGGACCAGGATGAATAACGCTTGGTGCCGATAACAAGGCGGCCTTCGGGCATGGGGGCTCTCCTGAAGTGATCCCCCGATTATGCCCTGCGCTTTGGCGAAGGGAAACTCACCCCAAACGCCTTGCCTTGGCCGCCCGCGCCAATTCCTCGGCACGTAGCGCAATCCGCCCATGGATTTCATCAAGCTTGAGGCCTTGGCGCAGCACCGGCAGGCAAGCCCGGTGGTCGTATTGACCTTTGGAGCGCCCAGCTTCGAAATCCAGGAACAGCCCAGTCATCGCCGCATTGTTGAAGGCGTGGCGATTGCCGTCATCAAGATAGCTTTCAGACCAGGTGCCTTCCGACAGCAACAACCCATGCGCTTCCAGTTCCAGGTGGAAATAGCGCACGCGCCGGCACCAGGTTTCCTGAATGATGCTGACAC
>JBIIGZ010000200.1:0-5815 GCA_044236185.1 Roseomonas sp.
TCAGCCACCGCTGGGCGTTCCTTGGCAGCAATCCGCTTCTCATTCTCAATTTCGAATTCGATGCGGTCAACCTGTTCGCCGATCAGGTAGGTAGTGTCGCCCGGATCGGTGACCTCAACCTTCTGCAGCATCTGGCGCACGATCACTTCAATATGCTTGTCGTTGATCTTCACGCCCTGAAGCCGATAGACCTCCTGAATCTGGTCCACCAGGTAATCAGCAAGCTTTTCGACGCCCAGCACCCGCAGGATATCATGCGGCACGCGGGGGCCATCCACCAGCGGATCACCACGCTTCACATAGTCGCCTTCTTGGACCGAGACGTGCTTGCCCTTGGGCACCAGGTATTCGCGCGGCACGGGCGGTTCATCACCCACCTGTTCCGGCACCACCAGGATGCGGCGCTTTGCCTTATAGTCCTTGCCAAATTCCACGCGGCCATCGACTTCGCTGATGATCGCATGATCCTTTGGCCGGCGCGCTTCGAACAATTCGGCGACCCGCGGCAGACCGCCCGTAATATCGCGCGTCTTGGAGCTTTCACGCGGCAGGCGCGCCAGCACGTCACCAGCAGCCACAATCGCGTTGTTTTCTACCGACAGAATCGTGCCCGGCGTCAGGAAGTAGATCGCTTCCGTACCGTTTTCACGCTTCACCACATTGCCGGCCTCATCCCGCAAAATCAGACGCGGGCGGAGATCAGCGGCCTTGCCGGGCGCCTTGTATTCCACAACTTCGCGGAATGACAGGCCCGTCACTTCGTCAACACGGTCAACCTGGGTCACATTCTCGATCAGGTCAGCGCATTCAACGCGGCCATTGCGTTCGGTGATGATCGGCAGAGTGAAGGGGTCCCATTCGGCCAGCTTCTGACCGCGTGTGACCTGCACACCATCTTCCGCAATCAGACGCGCGCCATAAGGCACGCGCTGGCGTGAACGTTCACGCCCCTGCGCGTCATACAACGCGATTTCGCAATTGCGGCTCATCACAATCGGCTGGTTTTGGCTATTCGCCACCACCACGCGGTTGAGGATCTTGATGGTGCCTTCAGAAGCGGCTTCCACCGCGCTCTGTTCCGCACCACGCTGCGCCGCACCGCCGATATGGAAGGTACGCATCGTCAACTGCGTGCCGGGTTCACCGATGGATTGCGCGGCGATAACGCCAACCGCTTCACCGATATTCACCGGCGTACCGCGGGCGAGGTCACGGCCATAGCACAGGCCGCACACGCCCTGGCGCGCATCGCAGGTCAACACGGAGCGGATCTTCACCTGCTCCACGCCTGATTTTTCAATGCGCTCCGCCTGCACCTCATCAATCAGGCTTTTGCGCGTGACGATGATTTCACCCGTTTCCGGATCTGCCACGTCTTCCTGCGCGGTACGGCCCAGGATACGTTCAGAGAGCGAGGAGACAACTTCCGCGCCATCCATCGCCGCACGCACGGAAAGCCCGCGTTCGGTGCCGCAATCAGGCTCCACAATGATGCAATCCTGCGCCACATCCACCAGACGCCGCGTCAGATAGCCTGAATTGGCGGTCTTGAGCGCGGTATCGGCCAAGCCTTTGCGGGCGCCGTGGGTGGAGTTAAAATACTCCAACACCGAGAGCCCTTCCTTGAAGTTGGCGATGATCGGCTGTTCGATGATTTCGCCCGAAGGCTTCGCCATCAGGCCGCGCATCCCAGCAAGCTGGCGCATCTGCGCGGGCGAACCGCGCGCACCGGAATGGCTCATCATCCAGACGCTATTGGTCGGCTTGCCGATTTCCTGGCGCTGAATTTCCTTCATCATCGCGCCGGCCACTTCATCAGTGCAGCGCGACCAGGCATCAACCACCTTGTTGTAACGCTCACCGGCGGTGATCAGACCATCAAGGTATTGCTGTTCGAATTCCTTGATTTCGGTCTTGGTGCGTTCGATCATGCCCTTCTTGTCGTCAGGCACCACCATGTCGTTCTTGCCGAAGGAAATCCCCGCGCGCGCGGCATGACGGAAGCCAAGGCCCATCAAACGGTCGGCGAAAATCACGCTCTCCTTCTGGCCGCAATGGCGATAGACCGCGTCAATCACATCCGAGATGTTCTTCTTGGTCAGCTGACGGTTCACCAGCGCATAAGGCAGCTGCGGGTGCGAAGGCAGCAGATCCGCAATCATCATGCGCCCAGGCGTGGTCAGCACCGTCGCCGGGCCGCCATTTTCAACACCGATATCAACCCGCGCATGCACGGCGGAATGCGGCGCAATCAGGCCATTCGCCAAGGCCTGTTCAATTTCCCGCAGGCCGCGGAAGATTTGCGGGCGGAATTTCAGCGCCTCGGTTTCTTCCGCTGTCAGGTTCTTGCCACCCTTGGCGCCGGCGCTGTCGATCAGCGCACGCACTTCTTCCACACGCTTTTGCACGGCGCGGAATTCCGGAGTTTCAAGGCTGAGGTAATACAGCCCCAACACGATATCCTGGCTCGGCACGATGATGGGCTTGCCATTCGCCGGGCTCAGGATGTTGTTGGTGGACATCATCAAGACGCGCGCTTCCAACTGCGCTTCCAGGCTCAGCGGCACATGCACCGCCATCTGGTCGCCATCGAAATCCGCGTTGAAGGCGGTGCAGACCAGCGGGTGAAGCTGGATCGCCTTGCCTTCAATCAACACCGGCTCAAACGCCTGAATGCCCAAACGGTGCAGCGTCGGCGCGCGGTTCAGCAGCACCGGGTGTTCGCGGATAACTTCTTCCAGAATGTCCCAAACTTCGGGGCGTTCCTTTTCCACCATCCGCTTCGCGGCCTTGATGGTCGTGGCGTGCCCATATTTCTCAAGCTTCGAATAGATGAACGGCTTGAACAGTTCCAGCGCCATCTTCTTCGGCAGGCCGCATTGATGGAGCTTCAATTCCGGCCCCACCACAATCACCGAACGACCAGAATAATCGACGCGCTTACCGAGCAGGTTCTGGCGGAAACGCCCCTGCTTGCCCTTCAGCATATCGGAAAGCGACTTCAACGGGCGCTTATTCGCCCCCGTAATCGCGCGACCACGCCGGCCATTGTCGAACAGCGCATCCACCGATTCCTGCAGCATGCGCTTTTCATTGCGCACGATGATATCGGGCGCGCGCAATTCAATCAGGCGCTTCAGGCGGTTATTGCGGTTGATGACGCGGCGATAAAGGTCGTTCAGATCAGACGTCGCAAAGCGCCCACCATCCAGCGGCACCAGCGGGCGGAGTTCCGGCGGAATGACCGGCACCACATCCAGGATCATCCATTGCGGATGCGCGCCCGATTCGGCGAAGGCTTCCATGAGCTTCAGCCGCTTCACGAGCTTCTTGCGCTTGGCTTCCGATGTCGCGTCCTTCAATTCGGCGCGCAGCGTGACCGCTTCCTTCTGAAGCTCAATCCCGCCCAGCATCTGCTTCACGGCTTCTGCGCCGATGCCGACACTGAAGGAATCCTCACCGAATTCATCCAGCTTCGCCTGATACTGATCTTCGTTCAAAAGCTGATGCAGCTTGAGGTCCGTGAGGCCCGGTTCCAGCACCACATAGCTTTCGAAGTAAAGAACCTTCTCAAGCTCCTTCAGCGACATATCCACCATCAGCCCCACGCGCGACGGCAGGGACTTCAGGAACCAGATATGCGCGACCGGGCTCGCCAATTCGATATGGCCCATGCGTTCGCGGCGCACCTTGGCCAAGGTCACTTCCACGCCGCATTTTTCGCAAATGATGCCGCGGAACTTCATCCGCTTATACTTGCCGCAAAGGCACTCATAATCCTTGATCGGGCCAAAGATCCGCGCGCAGAAAAGCCCATCCCGCTCCGGCTTGAAGGTGCGGTAATTGATGGTTTCCGGCTTCTTGATCTCGCCATAGGACCAGGAGCGGATCTGCTCCGGGCTCGCCATGGTGATCTTGATCTGGTCAAAAGTGACGGCCTGACCCGTCTGACCCAGGATTTTCATAAGCTCGTTCATGCGGCCAACCTCTTGAGCGGGGCCGCCGCCACGAAAGCCTCGTGGCGGCTGAGCGGTGAGAGAAGAAGACTAAGCTGATCCATCAGACCGGGCGGTTTTCCAGGTCAACATTGAGACCGAGCGATTTCAGTTCCTTCACGAGAACGTTGAAGGATTCCGGAATACCAGCCTCAAAACTGTCCTGATCACGCACAATGGCTTCATAGACCTTGGTGCGGCCCGACACGTCGTCCGATTTCACGGTCAGCATTTCCTGCAGCGTATAGGCAGCGCCATAGGCTTCCAAAGCCCAGACTTCCATTTCGCCGAAGCGCTGACCACCGAACTGCGCCTTGCCGCCCAAGGGCTGCTGCGTCACCAGGCTGTAAGGCCCGATGGAACGCGCGTGGATCTTGTCATCCACCAGGTGATGCAGCTTCAGCATATAGATGTAGCCAACCGTCACCTTGCGTTCGAAACGCTCACCCGAACGGCCATCATGCAGCCAAACCTGGCCCGAGGTATCAAGCCCGGCCTTGTCCAGCATGCCTTCAATATCGGCCATGCGCGCACCATCAAACACCGGTGTGGCAATCGGGATGCCCTTCTTCAGGTTTTCGCAAAGCTCGACCAGCTGATCATCAGCGAGCGGCGCGATATCGCGGGCGAAAACATCCTCGCCATAGATATCCTTGAGCTTCGCTTCCAATTCACTGCGGCGGGCGCTGCGATGGCGATATTCATCGACCAATTCGCCGACCTGACGGCCGAGATTGGCGCAGGCCCAACCCAAATGGGTCTCAAGGATCTGCCCCACATTCATGCGCGACGGCACGCCAAGCGGGTTCAGCACCAGATCAACCGAGGTACCGTCTTCAAGGAAGGGCATGTCTTCCACTGGCACAACGCGGCTGACCACACCCTTATTGCCATGGCGGCCGGCCATCTTGTCACCCGGCTGAAGCTTGCGCTTCACCGCGATGAAGACCTTCACCATCTTCATCACACCCGGCGGCAATTCATCACCGCGCTGGACCTTTTCGACTTTGCTCTCGAAGCGCTTTTGCAGCCTTTCGATCGCGGCATCGAATTCGCGCTTCATGGCTTCAATTTCGGCCATCGCGGCATCATCCGCGACAGAGATTTGCCGCCAGGTTGCCTTGGCGAATTCATCCAGCACTTCATCGGTGATCAACGTGCCGGCCTTGATCGGCTTGAAGCCGCCAGTGGCCTTGCGGTTCAGCAACCGCTCACGCAGGCGCGAATAGAAGGAACGCTCCTGGATCGCCTTTTCATCATCGCGGTCCTTGGCAAGGCGTTCAATCTCGGCGCGCTCAATCGCCATCGCGCGCTCATCCTTGTCAATGCCGCGGCGGGAGAAGACGCGCACATCAACAACGGTACCGGCAACACCCGGCGGCAGCTTGAGCGATGTGTCGCGCACATCGGAAGCCTTTTCACCGAAAATGGCGCGCAGCAGCTTCTCTTCCGGTGTCATCGGGCTTTCGCCCTTCGGCGTCACCTTGCCCACCAGAATATCGCCCGGATTTACCTCGGCACCGATATAGACAATGCCGGCTTCATCCAGATTGCGCAGCGCTTCTTCACCCACATTCGGAATATCGCGGGTGATTTCTTCCTGGCCGAGCTTGGTGTCGCGCGCCATCACCTCGAATTCCTCGATATGGATCGAGGTGAACACATCATCGCGCGCGATGCGTTCGCTGATCAGAATCGAATCTTCGAAGTTGTAGCCATTCCAGGGCATGAAGGCGCAAAGCACATTGCGCCCCAGCGCCAATTCGCCAAGCTCGGTCGAAGGACCATCGGCGATGATATCGCCGGTCTTCACCGCATCA
>JBIIGZ010000053.1:0-18931 GCA_044236185.1 Roseomonas sp.
CTTTTGCATGAAGTCCGACAGCTTGGAAGGGGCCATGGCAAGCTGGCGATCATCCACCGGGCCGATCAGCGCTTCGGTGAAGGCCACTTCCCAGTCGGCTGAAAGCGTGATCATGGGCACATAGCCTTCAGGCCCGCGCGCCGCATCCGAAAGCTGGCGCGCGAGGCGCTGGCGCACAATTGCCAGAATGCCCGGAACGGATCGCGCGCCGGCAGCATTGGCTTCCTGAATGCCTTCCAGGATCGTGGGCAGGTCCCGAATGGAAACCCGTTCCGCAAGCAGGCTTTGCAGAATGCGTTGAATGCCCCCAACCCCGATCGGCTGCGGCACGAGATCAGAAACCAGCTTCTTCTGTTCCGCCGGCAATTCATCGAGCAATTTCTGTGTCTCGGCGAAGGAAAGCAGTTCCGCCATGTATTCGCGGACAATTTCGGTGATGTGGGTCGCGACCACGCCGGCGCAATCCACCACGGTGCAACCACGCGCGAGCGCTTCTTCGCGCCGCGCTTCATCTATCCACAGTGCGGGCAGGCCGAAGGTCGGTTCCGTGCAGCGTTCGCCCGGCATATCCGGTATGCCACCTGACGGATCAATCGCCAGCAACAAGGGGTGGCGCAATTGGCCGCGCCCCGCTTCAATTTCCTTCACCTTGATGGTGTAGGTATCGGATGGTTGCGCAAGATTATCCTGGATACGCACAGAAGGCAGGACGAAGCCCATTTCCTGCGCGATGGATCGCCTGAGGCCCTTGATCTGTTCTGTCAGCCGCGGCGCATCCCCAGCCGCGAGTGAGAGCAGCCCATAGCCCAATTCCAGCCTGAGCAAATCCATCTTGAGAGATTCTGCGATAGGCAGATCAGCTTCTGGCGTTGGCAATGGCGGTCTGCTCGCGGCGATGGTGCGCTGCTGTTCCTTTTGGGTGAGCCGCCAGGCGCCATAGCCTGCGGCACCCGCCAGGGCCACAAAAGGAATGAAGGGCATGCCCGGCATCAATGCCATGACGCCCGAAGCGCCAGCAGCAATGGCCAGCGGCTTGGGGCTTGAGGCCAATTGCTCGATCAACGCCTGATCGGCCGTACCTTCCGTGCTACCCTTGGTGACGACGATGCCGGCGGCGACCGATACCAGCAGGGCGGGTATTTGCGTCACCAGCCCATCACCCACTGTCAGCATGGAAAAATTGGTAACGGAATCACCGAAGCTCATGCCATGGCGCAGGATGCCAATGGCGATACCACCGATCAGGTTGATGGCAGTGATGATCAGCCCGGCAATGGCATCACCGCGGACGAATTTCGCGGCGCCATCCATGGCGCCGTAAAAGCCGGTTTCCGATTCCAATTCCTTGCGGCGCGAACGGGCCTGGTTTTCATCAATCAGCCCTGCCGACAAATCGGCATCAATCGCCATCTGCTTGCCGGGCATGGCATCCAGGCTGAAGCGCGCGGCAACTTCGGCGATGCGCCCGCTGCCCTTGGTGATGACCACGAAA
This sequence comes from Roseomonas sp., assembly GCA_044236185.1. Taxonomy (GTDB): domain Bacteria; phylum Pseudomonadota; class Alphaproteobacteria; order Acetobacterales; family Acetobacteraceae; genus Neoroseomonas. The sequence goes on from JBIIGZ010000053.1 coordinate 1,493, forward strand.
TTCACGATCAGCAGGATGAAAAAGACAATCAGCCCAACCGCGACATCACCCCCCATCAGGAAGCCACCAAAGGCGGAAATCACATGGCCAGCGGATTCCGGGCCTTCATGTCCATGGGTCAGGATGATGCGTGTTGTGGCCACATTCAGCGAAAGCCTGAGCAGTGTGGTCAGCAGCAGCAGGGTTGGGAAAGACGTGAAATCAAGCGGGCGTTGCAGGAACAGCGACGTCATCAGCACAAGCACGGAAAGCGTGATGGAAACCGCGAGCCCAAGATCGAGCAGTACAACGGGCAAGGGGACAATAAGGACAACAAGCAGCAGCGCCACCCCCAGCGCCAGCGTCACATCATTGCCGGGCTGGGCGCGCTTTAACCAGGACGGGACGAGTGTTTCCGACACGCGCTTCAGTCAACCGTGGCGGAAGCTGGCATCTGCCCAGGAATGGGCGGCACCGAGACGCCAGCGGCGCGATATTCATGCAGTTTATTGCGCAAGGTACGGATGGAAATGCCAAGCATTTCCGCTGCCCGTGTGCGATTGCCCAAGCAATGGGAGAGGGTTTCAAGGATCAATTCCCGCTCCACCTCCTCCATCCGGCGCCCAACCAGCGCGGCAGCGTTGCGGGGGGCGGGCGGTGTGGCTGCTGCGGGCGCTGGCGCCATTAGTGATGATGAGGCTTCCGGCATGGCGGCCGTGATCGGGGCCGCCATGGCCGCCACGCTGCTCGGCGTCATCAATTCAATAGCATCGGCACCAATCGCGCTGCCTTCGGCCAAAAGCACAGCGCGGTGGATGGCATTTTCCAATTCGCGCACATTGCCGGGCCAGGGGTGACGCAGCAGCATCCCCTCAGCTTCCGGTGAAACTGGGCGCAGTGGCAGGCCATTGGCCTTGGCGTAACGCTCAGCAAAATAGCGCGCGAGGGGCAGGATATCGGCGGGCCGTTCCCTGAGGGATGGGATACGGAGCCGCACCACAGCCAAGCGAAAGTAAAGGTCTTCGCGGAAGCGGCCCCTCGCGACTTCGGCCTGCAAATCGCGATGCGTTGCGGCCAGGATGCGGACATCAATGCGAATGGGCGCGCCACCGCCCAGGCGATCTATTTCGCGTTCCTGGATGGCGCGCAGGATCTTGGCCTGCAAGCGCGGGTCCATTTCGCCGATTTCATCAAGCAGCAGCGTGCCGCCATTGGCCTGTTCGAACTTGCCCTTGCGCGCGGCGACGGCGCCGGAGAAGGCGCCCTTTTCATGGCCGAACAACTCACTTTCCAGCAGGGCTTCCGGCAGCGCGGCGCAATTCAGTGCAACAAAAGGGCCATTGGCGCGGCGGGATGTGGCGTGCATATGCCGCGCCAGCACTTCCTTGCCGGTGCCGCTTTCCCCGGTGATCAGAACGGATGCATCTGCGCGCGCGATCTGGGTTGCGCGGTCCAATAGCGCCACCATGGCCGGGTCCTTGACCACGGGCTTGTCTGCTTCACCGGCGACGGTTTGCAGCATGGCGGCAATCAATTCCGCATCAGGCGGCAGTGGCAGGAATTCCTTGGCGCCGGCGCGAATGGCGCGCACAGCGGCATCCGCATCATTGGGCCGGCCACAGGCGATAACGGGGCAGGCGATGCGTTCTTCCGCGAGGCAGGAAATCAACCAGCCAACATCATGCGTCACATCGCAAAGCACCAGATCAGCGCCATCGGCGCGCAGCTTGGCAAGCCCGGCAGCAGCGCCTTCAGCAACGGTCAACCGTGCACCACGCGCAACCGCAATGCGCGCCGCCTGGCCGAGCTCTGCCTCCAGTGAGCCAATGATAAGAACGCGGGCCATATCAGGATCCGCGATCGGACTTCACAATTTCCGTCATGGTGATGCCAAGGCGATTATCATCCACCATCACCACTTCGCCGCGCGCGACCAGGCGATTATTGACGTATATATCCACTGCTTCACCAAGTCGGCGGTCCAGTTCCACCACCGCGCCACGACCAAGCTTCAGCAATTGGCTGACTTGCATGGTCGCACGGCCCAGCACGGCGCTGATCTGCACCGGAATGTCATAAACCGCATCAAGGTCACGCATGGTGCCGGTTTGGCCCTGCGGGCGCTGATCCTGCGCCGGCGGAGCTATCGCTTCGAAATTATCCGATCCGCTCATGTGTCTTTATCCTAAAGCTTGGGGCTTTCCGCAGGCTGGCCGAGTTCAGAAGAAGGGCCAGTACGGGATCACCATTTTTGATTATCGGGTTGCAGGTCAAGGCCGGCGGCGCTGAGCGCTTCAGCAATCGCGGCGCGGCGCTTGGCAAGGTCAAATTCAGCGCCACCGCCCTGCCAGGATGCGCGCGCATCGCCTTGGGCAAGGGCCGCATCCGGCACCAGGGTGACGGCAAGATCACCCAAAAGACTGCGCACATGTTCCACCAGGCTGGGCGCAACATGCAAATGCGCTTCGGGCAGAAAGGCCAAGGCCGGGCGCAGCCTTTCGGCGAAATCGGCGACCAGGGTAGCACTTTGCTGCGCGGCAAGCCCCGGCAGCGCCGCATCCAGCATGGCCAGCGCTACCCGCGCGACACCCCGGCTTGCCTCGGCGGCGATCTCGGCGGAGGCGGCCTGGTTGGCGGCCAAATGCCTGGCAATCAGCGCCAAGCTCTCTGCTGCACGACTTGCCACTTCCTGGGTCATGGAAGCGCGGCCCGCGGTAAATCCGTCTTCGCGCGCGGCGGCCGCGACAGCGCGGAGTGTTTCCTCCATGGGGTCGGGTTCAGGCGGTGGCGGTGGCATGCGCGCCGCTTCCGCCCGCGCCGCATCCAGGGCTTCAATCAGCGATGTGGGCGCGAAATCCCGCACCAGGGCCATGCGGGAGGCCGGAACAAAACCGCTGGACATCAATACACCATCTCATCCTCACGCCCTTCCTGGAGCGTGATCTGACCCTGTGCGGCAAGGTCCTTTGCCATGACCACCACAGCGGCCTGCGCTTCATCCACCTCACGCAGCCTGACGGGGCCAAGATTGGCAAGGTCTTCCTTGAACATCTTGCCGGCGCGTTCGCTCATGTTCTTGAAGAAAAGATCGCGCAGATTCTCCGATGAACCCTTGAGCGCGAGCAGCAGCTGTTCCTTTGGCACATTGCGAATCAGCACCTGCACGCCCATGCCATCCAGCCGCACAAGATCATCGAAGGTGAACATCAGTGCACGGATACGCTCAGCGGCGTCGCGGTTGCGTTCTTCAAGCGCGGCCAGGATGCGGTTTTCGGATTGGCGGTCAAGATTATTGAAGATTTCCGCCATCATTTCATGCGCATCGCGGCGCTGTGCACGCGCGAGGTTGGACATGAATTCGGCCTTGAGCGTTTTTTCAACGCCTTCCAGGGCTTCCTTCTGCACACTTTCCATCCGCAGCATGCGCATGACCACTTCCATGGCGAAGCTTTCCGGTAGCATGGACAGCACACGCGCCGCATGTTCGGATTTCACCTTGGTCAGCACCACGGCGACGGTCTGCGGGTATTCGTTCTTGAGGTAATTCGCCAGCACAGCCTCATTCACATTGCCGAGCTTGTCCCACATGGTGCGCCCGGCGGGGCCGCGGATTTCCTCCATGATTTGCGAAACGCGGTCACGCGGCAAGGTGCGCAGCAGCATGCGTTCCGTGGTTTCCCAGGTACCAACCAAATTGCCGGTCTGACCTAGGGAATCAGTAAATTCGCGCGCCAGATCCTCAACCGCCATCGCCGGTACCGTGCCAAGGCTCGCCATGGCTTGCGATATGTCGCGGATTTCATCCTCATGCATCATGGCGAACAGCTTGGAGGCATGCTCCTCACCCACCGCCAGCATGAAGGTGGCCGCCTTTTGCGGTCCGGTCATCTTGCCGCTCATGCCGCTTCCTCCGGCGGGGCGATCCAGCGCCTGATTACATTCAACGATTGCTCAGGGTTGCTATCCACCAATTCCTGCAGGCGATTGATGGAAGAAGCCCGCATCTGGCCTTGCACCATGGCCAGCGTGACCATGCCATCCTGTTCCGGCCCGGCGCCGCCGGCGACGGCAGGAAGCCCTCCACCGCCGCCCCCTGTTAGCGCCGCTGCACCCGCGGCACCCGCAGCGCCAGCAAGGGCCCCACCTGCGCTCGGTTTCGCCAGGGTCACCAGGCGACGCATGGCGGGCCTTCCCAGAAGAAGGATCGCCACCAGAGCGACCAAAGCGAAAAGTGCGCTTTCGATGATGCGTGCGACGGTTGAGGAAGTGAAGGCGATATCAAAGAAGCTGCGTTCGCCGCTATCGGCGGGCAAGGGTGGTTCGGCAAAGCGCATCGCCACCACATCCACCTTGTCGCCGCGGCGCTCATCGAAGCCCACTGAACTCCGCACCAGGGTTGCGATGCGCGCCAATTCTTCGGCCGAACGCTCACGATATTGCGGCGGACCATTGGCCTGTGGTTCCCAAACGCCATCCACCAATACGCCAATACTGATGCGCCGGATGATGGGCTGATCGCGCGTGGTGCTGCGTGTGGTGCGCCCGATCTCAAAATTAGTGGTTTCTTCCTGGCGGCTTTCCTGCGTGCCGCCCGGGGTATTTTCATTGCCAGGCAGGTTGTTCTGCACCGTGGTTGGCGCGGGTTCCGTGCCACGAGAGCTTTCCTGCACGCTTTGCTGGCTGCGCGCCACCTGATTGTCAGGATCGAAGCGTTCTTCGGTGACTTGAACTCGGTCGAAATCCATATCCACCGTGGCTTCCGCACGGACACGCCCTGGCCCTAGGCTTCGTTCCAGCATTTCTTCGACGGACCGTGCCAGGCGCAATTCCTGACCGCGACGCATTTCTTCCTGAGAAGCCGCCGCTGCTGGACCCGACAATGCCTGCCCGCCGCGCGCCAAAAGCGCGCCGCGTGAATCGACAATGGAAACATTCTGCGGCCGCAAACCAGGGACCGCGGTGGATACCAGATGCAGCACAGCCTGGATCGCTTCCCGATCAAGCCGTTGCGCGCCCTGCATGGTCAGCATGACCGAGGCTTGTGCATCACCACGTTCACGCGAAAAGGCTTCACGGCGCGGCAGCACCAGATGCACGCGCGCGGACCGGACGCCTGCAAGTGTCGCGACACTGCGCGCCAATTCGCCTTCCATGGCGCGCACACGGTTCATATCCTGCTGAAAGGGAGTAGTGGTCAGGCTTTCGTTGCGATCAAAGATTTCGTAGCCCACATTGCCGCCTGCCGGCAGCCCTTCGCGTGCGAGCGATAGCCGGACCCGCCCCACCTGGTCATCCGGCACCATGATCCGTGAGCCGTTGCCTTCAATACGATAGGGTACGCGTGCGCGATCGAGTGCCGCAATCACTTGGCCAGCATCGCGTTGTTCAAGATCGGCGTAAAGCAGACCCATGACAGGTTGGCTTGCGCGGATAATGAGCCACGTCATCAGGGCCAAAACAAAAAGCGCCGTTCCGGCAAGGGCACCAAGCCGCCACATCCCCAATGCGCGCAACTGAGCGACGAAATTCCCCATCCGCAAACCTTTTCTACCCCGAAAACCTAGATTGCAAGCCGATTCGCGCCCACTCCCTAATAACACAACCGGCAAAAATTTCCTCAACGGAAAAATGCCACCGAAAAATGACTACTTTATGAATGAACAAGCTTAAATTTCTAAATGATTCACGGATCATTATCGGGTTGCCTCCTCAGGCGAAGGCACTATGTGAAGCGGGAACAAATGCGGAACAAAATCCTTCCCGGCCGATGAGAGTCCATTAGCCTTTTTGCTTCCGGGCATGAAGCCCAGGTCCAAACCGACGGGTGGCCTTGCCCTACGTTCTTGAGGCACATTACCTGAACGACAAGTGATTATAAACGCGTTATTTCTTTATTTGTCAATGGTGATCGCATGATTCCATCCGATCACCTCTGGCGCAAAAGCCGTGTTGGGTCCCGTTCTATGGGACGCGGGTTTCAGCTTCCAGCGCTCACGCTGCGCAGCTTGTCGAAGCTTGCCTGCAATTGGCCAAGCAGCAGCTTCACATCGCCGCCGGCCCTTTCCGCACCGGTCACCTTACCAATGGTTGCAAAGGGCAGCGCTTCAGTCTTGCCATCGGCGCCAATGCCGGTGATGTTGACCTTATAGGCGCCATCCGGCAGGGCCAGCCCGTCGGTGCTGCGGCCGTTCCAGGACCAGGTCTTGGGTGCGGCGCCAAGCTGCACCGTTTCCTGGCGAATGATCCGATCGCCGTTGCCGCGGATGGTGACCTGCGCCATCTGAGAGGCTCCCGCCGCCGGCAATCTCAGCGTGCCGACACCATCCTGAAGGCTGATCTGTTCCGCCTCAACCTCAACAGTACGTCCGATCAGCGGCGCGCTGGAGGTCAGCTGGGAAGCCTGTTCCAGGCTCAGCATGCGCTGCAAATTCTGGTTCATGGAGATTTGCTGCTCGACCGAGGCGAATTGTACCAGCTGACTGGTCATCTGGTTGGTATCCAAGGGATCGGTCGGGCTTTGGTTCTTGATCTGCGTGGTCAGCAGCGTCAGGAAGGTATTGAAATCACCTGCAAACTTTGGGCTTTGCGCCGTGTTGACGGCCGCATTGGCGGATAGGGCGGAAATGGAAGCGGACATGGTTCGGGTTCCGATCAGACAGCGATGTCAATAAGGGCGTTCGGGTTGCGGTACAGCGCGGGCAGGGCCGACATGGCCCGATCCGCTTCGACACCGCTGATGGTCATGGAAGCGCGCTGGCCCCTGCCATGGGCCGAGCCTTGCTGCTGATGGCGCCCCTGATCCGAGGCGAGCGAAAAGGACAGCGACCGCGCCATATCCCCAAGCCCCGACTGGTTCAGCGCCCGGTCCAATTCGCGCTGGTCGCGCTGCAGAAGGGCCAGGGTTTCGGGCCGTTCCGCCACGATACGGACCTGACCCGCTTCCTTGCCCTGGCCGATGCTGACCTCAACGCGGCCAAGCTCCACCGGATCAAGCGCAATGGTCAGCGCCTCATCCCTGCTGCCAAGCGCGAGCGAGACCAGCACCGGGGCAAGCTGCCGGGCCGGCATGGGCGCGGGCGCTTCGCGCAGATTGGCGCTGGGTAAAGCTGCCTCGGCGCGTGGTGCCATGCCATCGGTCGGCGCAAAGCCGAAGGCTGCCATCGGAACAGCCTCTGCGCGGGCTTCGCCTGAGGGCTTGGCGCCGACATTCTTCGGGGCTTCCAGGCTAGCCAGATGTAGGCCTGCCTCGGCGGTCTCAGACGCCATGACTAGCTTCATCTCGGCTGCCGCTTCGGTAGTATTGAAAGCCCGCGCCAATAGGGAAGCCGCTTCGGCTGGCCTGGTGGCCGCCAATGCGGCCTCAGCGGGTGCGATGGGCTCCCGCTTTGAAGTATTGCCCGCGGCTTGCGGCTTGAGCGCCGCCGCGCCCGCAGCCGCCTGGGCCGGAGCTGTTGCCAGGACATTGGCGAGCGTATCCTGGAGTGCCTGGTCGGGCGGCACTTGATCCTTGGTGAGCAGATCCTTGGCGACCAAAGCCGGCGGTAATGGCGCCGCAGCGTCACCCGCAGCCGGCGGGGCGCCTTCAAGCAGCTGAGCCGCGGTGTTGGTCGCGGCAGCGCCCATACCGGCAGTCTGGCTGGGGGGCAGCGCCACTGCGCCCTTATCGGCGCCTTTGTCCGATTGGGTCGGGGCAGCGACGGCGCTGCCGGTCATTGGCGGCGCTGTGGAGACAGGCTGTGCTCCGTCACCAAGGACAGTATCCTGAAGCGGCATGCCCGGCTGATCGGCCGAGGGCTGCCCTAAGATGGCGCCTGACGCCAATCGCATGCCAACGAGTTCTGTCGGCACATTCGCAGGTGAGGGGGCAATCTGCGCAAGGGCCTGATCAGCTTGGGCCGCGGCAACGGCGCTATCAATCACTGGCAGCGTGAGCGGCGCGATGGCTTCGAATGCGGCGGGCAATGCCGTGGGGATGAGTTCTACCGGTGGCAATGCCTCAGCGGGCGGAGGCAGCCCAGCCGCATCGGTTCCCGCAATGCCTTCCGGGGCCTTGGCGATATTGGCTGCGGGTATGTTTTCGTTGGCCGAAGCCAAAGTCTTGGGTGCTGCCTGGATATTCTGTGCCGGATCACCTTCGGGCGGCAGATCAAGCGCTTCCCGAAGCCTGCCCTGAAATCCCGAATCATCCTTTTCCACACCGCGCGCCGAAGAAGCCGGCGCCGCATTGGCGGCGGGCTTGGGCGGCGGGGCGGCAACAACATCAAGCATGCAAGGTTCCAGTCACTCATCTACTTTGGCGCATCGCCGAATGCCCTTGAGAGTTCACCCTCGGTCAGCATGGCGGCGCCCACGACCACAGCGGGTCAGCAAATGGCGGGCCAGACATTCCATCGCATAAGGCGGCAGGAATTGCCGTAGGCAGCACAATACTTGCCCTGTGGCGGTGAATTCGGCCTGGAATCAACCCGCGAAGCGCAGTTTTCGCTGGCATGGCGCTTGCCTCTCCCGCTTGGACCTTGTGGCCAGGAGAACACGACATGTCGCTTTATAGTTCGATGAACACAGCCCTGAGTGGCATGAACGCGCAGTCCCGCGCGCTTGGGCATATTTCAGACAATGTCGCCAATTCACAAACCATTGGCTTCAAGCGGACCGATACGAATTTCGTTTCCTTCATTTCGGAAAGCAACAGCGACGTTCATCGCCCCGGCACGGTTTTGGCGCGGCCGGATTTCGCCAACCAGGTGCAAGGCACGATCGAGCAGGTGGAAAACCCACTTGCGTTGGCGATTACCGGCCAGGGTTTCTTCACCGCCGCCTTGCCGATTGGCAAGAATAACGACGATTCGCTCCGCTTTGATGCGCGGCAATTCTACACAAGGGCCGGTGATTTCAACCGCAATAGTGAAGGCTACATGGTCAATGGATCCGGCTATGTGTTGCAGGGTTGGCCGGTGACGGATGGTGTGGTGGACAAGACGCAGCTTGCGCCTGTTCGCATTGAGGAAGACGTCTTTACGCCAACACAGACCCAGGGTCTGACCTTTGCCGGCAATCTTTCGGCGAGTGGTACGACTGCCCAGAGCACCTCCATCCAGGTGATTGATACGCTTGGGCGGTCACGTTCCTTGACATTGACCTTTGCGCCAACGCCTTCCACTACTGATAACACCTGGAGGCTATCAATTAACGCGCCAGACGCGACTGTGCCGGCACTTGGTAGCATTGACATTCAGTTCGGCAAGGATCCAACGGACAATACCAAAGATCAGCCCGACGGTACGCTGGCTCTGTTCAATAACCCATCTTCCACGGCTATCTCTGGAAGCGCCGCCGCCACCGGCGCGCCGGCCACGGTGAACTTTAGTGCCAATTTTGGGCAAGGCCTTCAGGCCATGACGCTCAATCTCGGCAATTTCGGGGTTGCGGGCGGATTGACGCAATTCGCCTCCAGCGGGGCCAGCGGCCTTAGCGTGAATAGTTTTGACCAGGATGGCATTCCGCTGGGCGCGTTTTCTTCTGTCACAACGCAGAAGAATGGTGATGTGCGGATCAATTATGATAACGGGAAGTCCCGCGTCGTGGCCCGTGTGCCCGTGACCGTATTCAAGGATCCGGACCGGTTGCAGCATCTGGACGGCCAGGCCTTCCTGCGCACCATTGATAGTGGTGAAGCGCGGGTGGTGGAAGCCGGCGAAGATGGCGCAGGGCTGCTGACCACAAGCGCCATTGAGCGTTCGAATGTGGATATCGCCACCGAATTTTCCAAGCTTATCCTGGCGCAGCGTGCTTATTCGGCGAATACGAAGATCGTATCCACCGTTGATGACCTGTTGCAGGAAACGCTGAATATGCGGCGCTAAGGCCGCATAAGGCGCCTTTGATTGGCGAAACGACATGAGCATTGATGCCGCCCTATTGATCGCACGTTCGGGCTTGCTGCATACGCAGCGTGCGCTTTCGAATGCGGCCGACAATGTGGCGAATGCTGAAACCGAAGGCTATACGCGCAAACGCCTGCCAACCGCATCAGTTAATGTGGATGGGCAGGGTATGGGCGTGGTCAGCCTTGGCCCATTGAGGGATGTTGATAGGGCGTTGGTCGCTGAAATCCAGCAGCGCAAATCCGATGTCGCAGCGGCCAAGGTGCGCGATGCCGTACTGGCGCGCATCAATGAAGCCCATGGTGATCCGGGCAAGGGGGAAGCACTTGGCGACATGGTGGCCAAGTTGCGCACTGCCTTCATTGAATTGCGCTATGATCCATCCCAGGTGGTCAAGCAACAGGCGGTTGTGCTGAATGCGTCACAACAAATGGCTGAGCGCTTCAATGACCTGTCGCGCGTTATAAGTGATGCGCGGCAGATAGCGCAAAGCGATATTGTGGCAGAGATCAGGCAAATCAATGCGAACTTGCGCGAAATAGCTGAATTGACCCGCGAGGTCATGACGGGCATCAGCTCCGGCAAATCAACAGCGGATCTTGAGGATAGGCGCGACTTGGCGCTGAACCGCCTGAGCGATTCCATTGGTTTCAAGGCGTTCCGGCAACCAAGCGGGGATTTGATCTTGCTTGGTGCTGGCGGTATCGCCATTCCATTGCCCGATACGGGCGAAGCCTTCAGTACCGTCGGCATGGACCTTGCGCCAAACACCTTTTATGGCGCAGGTGGCTCCATTCCCCCCATTATCTTGAATGATCTTGACGTCACCGAACAGATCAAGGGCGGGCGTCTGGGGGAATTCATTCAACTGCGCGATCAGACACTAACCCGCTATCAGGCAGAGTTGGATATTGCGGCTGTTGAAATGGCTGCCCGCTTCGAAGGCGAAGGCTTGCGGCTTTTTAGCGATTCGAACGGCACTGTCCCCAACCCTGATCTAGGCTATGCCGCCCCAGGCAGTACACAGATCGGCTTTGCCAATAGAATTCAAATCAATGCCCTTGTGCGCGCGGATGCTACCCTGCTGCGTGATGGTACGCATAGCGTTTCACCCAAGCCACCCGCGACAACACCATGGTTCACACCCAATCCCGCTGGCGGTCCGGCTGGCTTCACCGTGTTGATTGACCGTATCCTGGAAAACAGTTTCGGTGACATGAATTCCAAGGGCGAGAGCTGGGGGGGATTCGCGACCACCGGCCTTGGGCCGGATGGCAAGCTTTCCAGCCCCTTCGCCAGCCCCAAAAATATTGAGGATTATGCCGTGCTGGTTACCGCACTGCAGACCAGCGATAGCAGCACTGCCGCAAGAAAGCTGGAGACCTCAAAGCAATTGGTTGAAGGACTTGAAGCACGTTTCACGCGCGAATCCCGTGTGGATGTGGATAGTGAAATGGCCTCCCTCATCCAGTTGCAGAATGCTTATGCGGCGAATGCGCGGGTCATGAGCACGGCGCAGACCATGTGGGAAACGCTTTTTGGATCGGTACGATAAGCCATGACCGGTATCAGCCTGACATCCAGAATTGACTTGAACACGATCCTGTTGCGGGAAAGACTGACGCAGCTTGGTGATCAGATCTCGACAGGACGCAAGGGAAATTCCTATGCGGCTCTCGGGACGGATGCGCCGAAGGCGATGGATTTGCGCGCTGAGATTGGGCGGCGGGAAACCTATCAGAATATGATAGGCCAAACGCTATCGAAGGTTCAGGTCACGCAGAATGTGCTGGATCGGCTGGGAGAGATTGCGGAGAGATTCGCGGCCAATGCGGCAAAACTGATGGGTGCTGCGAAGCCTGAGGAAATACAAATCCAGGCTGGCCAAGCCAAGGCAGCCCTTGTGGAGGTGGCGAATCTTCTGAACGAGGAATATGGCGGCGAACATCTTTTCGGTGGGTCGGATACACATAATCCGCCAATCCCAGCTGCTGATTCGATTCTTCAGTCTGGGATGGTCGGGGGCATTATGGCGCAAGTGGCACTACTCGATAGTTCCAATGCTGCCAGCGTAAACTCGGCGACGAGGGGTTTGGCGCAATCGGATGTTGCAGGAATTACGCCTTTTTCCGATTTTCTTTCGACCGGCGCTGGTGCTGCAGAGGGTCGCCGTACCCTTTTGGCCAATGACAATGAGCGTGTGGAATACGGCATCATTGCCAACAGAAATGCGGCCGTTGTCAGTACGGGCGAAACCACTGGTTCCTGGATGCGGGATTTGCTCCGCGGGCTGTCCAGCATTGCCGGGCTTACGCCTGAAAAAAGCCAATTAGGCGCGAGCTATACTGAGTTTGTGACGAATGTTCAGAAGGGACTGAAATCAAGCGTTGAGGCCCTGGCCTTGGAGCGCGGCTCCCTTGGCGTGACGGAAACACGCCTGCAAAGCATCCGGACACTCCATGAAAGTGTCACTGTAAGCCTGACCCTGCAAGTGCGTGATCTTGAGGAAGTGGACATGGCAAAGACCATCACCACCTTCCAGGCGACTCAGACGCAACTTGAAGCGTCCTATCGCGCGATAGCTTTGGCACAACAACTAAGCTTGACACGCTTCCTGTCCTAGCGCGTGTTGCGTTCACATGGGTTCACGCAACCCGCTCTAGCTCGTTGTTTTTCAGGCATCTTCACACGTTCAGATTTTCCATCTGAACGTGATTTGCTCTAGGCGACCGGACATAAGATCAATTAGGCGGTGTCACCTGGCTTCAAGCCAGGTAATCCCGCCTGGCTTAACGCGACGTGCAGTGCGGTCATTCCACCTTGATCGCGGCATCGCGCAGCAATTTGCGCAATTCCTCAGTCGCGGGCGTCATTTCTGCCATGAAGGCTTCTGGCGGGCCTGGGCGCGGGGGCACACCTTCATTGGTCAACCATTCGCGCATGGCGGGCTGGTTGATCAGGTCCTGCAACGCACGATTGGCCCGCGCGATAATGGCCGGCGGGGTTGCGGCGGGTGCCAGCACGGCCAGCCCATCGGTCAGCTTGGCGCCTGGAATCACCTCCTGCACCGCGGGCACATTCGGCAGTACAGAGGAGCGTTCGGCATTGCCGACGGCCACGCCGATGCCGCGATTATCTTGCAGATAGGGCCGCGCAAAGAGCAGCGTGGCGAGCGTTGCATCCACCCGGCCCGCGAGGAAATCCGTCATTGCCGCGGCGCCGCCGCGATAGGGCACATGGGTCATATTGAGCTTGCCATAGACGATCATCTGTTCGATCAGCAGGTGATAGGAACTGCCGACACCGACACTCGCGAAATTCACGCGGCCCGGATTGGCGGCGATGTGGCGGACGAAATCCTGCAACGTATTCACCTGCAGCCCGGGGCGGACCATCAGCACCACCGTCATGGGGCCGATCATGCCAACGGGCGCCAAATCCCGCCAAGGATGAAAGCCGACATTCAGATCAGCCGCAGCAGCGATGATCAGATTGCCGTAGGAGGTGAATAGCAGCGTATAGCCATCCGGTTGTGCGCGAGACACAAAAGCCGCCGCGACATTGCCGCCGGCACCGGCGCGGTTTTCCACCACCACTTGCACATTAAGCGCTTGGGAAAGCCGTTCCGCCACGCGGCGCCCAACCGTGTCCGTAATGGCGCCAGGCGGATAGGCGACCACCATGGTGATGGGCCGCGTTGGCCAATTGGTCTCGGCGCTTTGCGCGTTAGCGGTGAAACTGAAACCGCATAGGCAGCCAAAAGCCAGCACGGCAGCAAGCAATTTCTGGCGCATGTCCTTCCTCCATTTTTCGTGGGGGAAGCTAATCACGGGAAGAAAGGGCACGCTAGAGCCTCTTGGTGCCTGCCCGGTTCACATTTGTTCACCGGACAAGCACTAAACCTTTAGTTGGTCGCATGTCCCGCGTCGCCAAGTGATCCCACTTGGCTAGGACATGCTCCAAGGCGGCGGATCATCCAGACCAGGCGGTGGCTGTGCCAGCGGATCGCGTTCCAACAGCGCCGCATCATCTTCCGCGACGCGATTGACGCGTGAGGACACCGGCCACACCGCAAGCCCCTGGCGCGGAAAGGGCTGCAGCAGCGCCTTCAGGCGCGCAGGTTCTGCGGGTGCTTCACCGAGCCATTCGTCCCAATCCTCGGGCGGCAGGATCACCGGCATGCGGTCATGCAGCGGCGACAATTCCGGCGCCGCATTGGTCGTGATGATGGTGTAGCTGCGGATGATTTCGCCATCCTTGCCCCGCCAGCCTTCCCACAGTGCGGCCAATGGCATGGGCGCGCCATCAGCCATGGCCACCGCAAAGGCTTGCTTGGGTGCCTTGGGACCTTCGCCCAGGCGCTGCCATTCATAAAACCCATCGGCAAAGGCAATGGCGCGGCGCTTGGCAAAGGCATCACGGAAGGATGGTTTTTCTGCGATGGATTCGGACCGCGCATTCATCATGCGGCTGCCGATTGCAGGATCATCTGCCCAGCGTGGAATCAGGCCCCAGCGCAGCGCATCCAGATGCCGCGCGCCAGTTTCCGGATGGCGGCGTAGCACCAACCCATCCTGGGTTGGCGCGCGGTTGAAGGACGGCACCAGATTGGGCGGCGCATTTACTGCGCGGGCATAGCGCGCGATCTCGCTGCTGGAACGATGCTGGAAATAGCGCCCGCACATGGCGGCTAGCTTGCAAGCTTTTCCGGGTAGAGAGCGGCAAGGGCCGCTTCTGTCGCGGCCACACGTCCGCGTTCGGTGATCAGTCCGGTGACCAGCCGCGCTGGCGTGACATCAAAGGCAGGATTGGCGGCAGGGCTACCGGCAGCGGCCACCCTGATGCGCGTGATGCGGCCTTCCGCGTCCTGGCCAGTGATGTCTGTCACTTCCTCTGCCGTGCGTTCTTCGATTGGGATCTCTCGCACACCATCGGCCACACGCATATCCAGTGTGGAATGCGGCAGCGCCACCCAAAACGGCACGCCATTATCCTGCGCCGCGAGTGCCTTCAGATAGGTGCCGATCTTATTTGCGACATCGCCGCGGCGCGTGACGCGATCTGTCCCCACAATCACGATATCCACTTCGCCATGCTGCATCAGATGCCCGCCGGCATTATCGGCAATCACGGTATGCGGCACGCCATGCGCGCCCAATTCCCAGGCCGTCAGCGCCGCCCCTTGATTGCGCGGGCGGGTTTCATCCACCCAGACATGCACCGGGATGCCGGCATCATGCGCCATATAAATCGGCGCGAGTGCCGTGCCCCAATCCACCGTCGCGATCCAGCCGGCATTGCAGTGCGTGAGGATATTCACGCGCTGCCCCGGCTTGCGGGCGGCGATGTCCTGCAGCAGGGGCAGGCCGTGGCGGCCAATCGCCTCGCACGTCGCGGCATCATCATCGCAAATCGCCGCGGCTTCGCCGTAGGCGGCGGCTTGGCGCGCGGCCAAGGGCAGCGGGCGCAGCACGGCGAGCATCTTCTCCAACGCCCAGCGCAGGTTGATGGCCGTCGGGCGGGTTTCGCCCAGCATCGCCGCCACGGGCTCCAGCGCAGCGGGATCACGCCGCATCGCCAGCGCCAGGCCATAGGCTGCGACGGCACCAATCAGCGGCGCGCCGCGTACCTGCATGGAACGGATGGCATGCGCGACCTGATCTTCATCGGTCAGGCGCAGCCATTCCACCTGCCAGGGCAGCCGGGTTTGATCGAGGATGCGGATGGACCAGCCATCGGCCTCATCAAGGCGGATGCTGCGATAGGGGATGCCGTTGATCTTCATGGTGGGACTTCTAGATCGGATCGCGGGACGGCGAAATGAGGGGCGATTCGGGCCAAAGTGGCGACCCTGGGCCAGGGCTGCTATAGAGTGGGGGGAGTCCCGCCCTCCATCCCAGGAAGCGGGCCAAAGGATTGCTGCATCATGGCTCGTCGTCGCCAACTCTATGAAGGTAAAGCCAAAATCCTGTTCGAAGGGCCGGAACCCGGCACCCTGGTGCAGTATTTCAAGGATGACGCCACCGCCTTCAACGCCAAGAAGAAGGGCACCATTACCGGCAAGGGCGTGCTGAATAATCGCATCAGCGAATATTTGATGATGCGGCTGACCGAGATCGGCATCCCGACGCATTTCATCCGCCGGCTCAATATGCGTGAGCAATTGATCCGAGAGGTTGAGATCATCCCGCTTGAGGTGGTGGTGCGCAATGTGGCGGCAGGTTCGCTTGCGGAGCGCCTGGGCATTCCTGAAGGCCAGCGCCTGCCGCGTTCCATCATTGAATATTACTTCAAGAATGATGCGCTGAATGACCCGATGGTGGCGGAAGAACACATCACCTGCTTCGGCTGGGCTTCAACGCATGATCTGGATGACATGATCGCGCTCACGCTGCGCATCAATGATTTCCTGACCGGGCTTTTGCTTGGCGTCGGCATCACGCTTGTGGATTTCAAGCTTGAATTCGGCCGGCTTTGGGAAAATGAGGAAATGCGCATTGTCCTGGCCGATGAGATCAGCCCGGATAATTGCCGGCTTTGGGATGCCAAAACCGGCGAGAAAATGGACAAGGACCGCTTCCGCCGCGACCTCGGCAAGGTCGAGGAAGGTTATCAGGAAGTGGCCCGCAGGCTTGGCATCCTGCCCGAAGCCGGTGTGCGCGACATGAAGGGGCCCGAAGCAATCCAATGAGCGCATCCGATCGTCGCAGGGCGCAGGCGAAGCCGAGCACCGGAGACGTGAATCGGATGCGCCAAACGCACTCCGATCGTCGCAGGGCGCAGGCGAAGCCGAGCACCGGAGACGTGAATCGGATGCGCCAAACGCACTCCGATCGTCGCAGGGCGCAGGCGAAGCCGAGCACCGGAGACGTGAATCGGATGCGCCAGACAAAATCCCGCGCCAGGAGAAGCGATGTGCAAAACCGGTGGATAGAGTTGATATGAAAGCCCGCGTTTACGTGATGCCCAAGGCGGGCGTTTTGGACCCTCAGGGCAAAGCCATTGGTAACGCTCTGGAAGGCTTGGGCTTTGGCGGCGTGCGTGATGTGCGCGCCGGCAAGGTGATTGAACTCGATTTGTCTGAGGCCGATCCGGCGCAGGCGAAACAGATCGCCGAGGACATGGCGCGCAAGCTGCTCGCCAATACGGTCATCGAAAGCTTCCGGGTGGAGATCGTCTAAGATGGTCAAGGCCAGCCTGATCGCGATGCTGGTGCTGACCGTGCTGATTGCCATGGGGCTGCGCTGGCGCGAACAGCGCGCGCCGGTGGTGGCGCGGGGCAATATGGTGGCGCGTGGTAAGCGCACCATCAATCGCTGGGTGACGGCGGCGGCCTTGGCCGCGTTGGTGACAATGGTATTCATGGGCGGCCTGCATTGGCTTCGCCTGATCAGGACCTGAAGGCCATGAAGGCTGCCATCATTGTATTTCCAGGCACGAACCGCGAGCGGGATATGCGGCTTGCGCTGAAGCGCGCTTCGGGCCGCGAACCGGCCATGCTATTTCACCGCGAAGCGGCGCTGCCCCAGGGGCTTGATCTGGTGGTGCTGCCGGGCGGGTTTTCCTATGGCGATTA
>JBIIGZ010000201.1:0-5787 GCA_044236185.1 Roseomonas sp.
CGTCGAGCCTGTTTCGCCCCCATCTGCCGCTGATAAGGCGGGTGATTGGTGGAGGCGCCGGGTACCGCCCCCGGGTCCGCAACGCTTATTCCGAGCCGTGTTTATCGCCATAGTCACCGAAGTGACGCAGCAGATATAGGCCCTGTGGTGGGGAATTTCGAGGGGGGCTTACGCCCCGGGCAAGCCCTTTTCCACCACGCGGGCATAAAGCGCCGCGCCATAGGGAATGGCCTCATCATTGAACTGATAGCGCGGGTTATGCGGCATGGCGCCATCGCCATTGCCAAGGTGGATATAGGCGCCAGGCACGCGTTCCATCATGAAGGAAAAATCCTCAGACCCCATGCCCGGTGGCTTGTCTCGCGCCACCTTGGCATCCCCCACCAAATCCGCCGCAGCGGCGGCATAGGCTTCGGTCTGTTCGGCATCATTGATGGTGGGTGCAAAGATCAGCCGGTAATCCAGGCTGGCCGAGGCACCAAAGCCAGCCGCAACGCCTTCCGCCACGCGCTTCAGTCCTTCTTCAATCTGTGCACTGACTTCTCGCGCAAAAAACCGCGCCGTACCGGAAATCACGGCGGTTTCGGGGATGACGTTGTAGGCATCGCCGCCCACCACCTTGGTCACGCTCACCACCGCCGCATCGCGTGGTGAGAGATTGCGCGATACGATGGATTGCAGCGCTGTGGTGACATGGCAGGCGGCCAATACTGGATCAATGGAGACTTCTGGCCGCGCGCCATGGGAACCCTTGCCGGTGATGGTGATATCGAAAAACGCGCCGCCGGCCGCTGTTGGGCCGCTATTGATCGCATATTCGCCAAGCGGCATGCCGGGGCGGTTATGCATGCCGTAAATGGCATCGCAGGGGAAACGCTCAAACAACCCATCCGCCAGCATGGCCAGCGCGCCGCCGCAGCCCTCTTCGCCCGGCTGGAAGATGAAATGGACAATGCCGTCGAAATTGCGGGTCTCCGCCAGGTATTTGGCGGCCCCCAGCAGCATGGTGGTATGGCCATCATGCCCGCAGGCATGCATCGCCCCCTTCACCGTGCTGCGATAGGGGACATCATTCAATTCTTCCATCGGCAGCGCATCCATATCGGCGCGCAGCCCAATGGCGCGATTGCCGGAACCGTTGCGCAGCACGCCCACCACGCCAGTGCCACCCACGCCGCGATGTACCTCAATTCCAAGCGCTTCCAGCGCGGTGGCCACCTTCTCCGCCGTGCGGAATTCCGCCATGCCGAGTTCGGGATGGGCATGCAGGTCGCGCCGGAAGGCAGTGAGTTCGGCTTGGTTGCGGCGAATGGCTTCGATGGGGGACATGCGGGCTCCGGTGGGCTGATTTCCCCTCCATCCTGCCTGGAACTGGCGCGGGGCGGAAGCACCCGTGCTTGACCCGACCGCCCCCCGCCGCTACCGCCAAAGGGTTCCAACAAGCGAGTCTCACCATGGCGCTTACCGATGCCCAGCAGCAGGAAATCGCAGCCGCGCGCGCGAATGAGGCGCCAACGCGCCGCCCAAGTGTGCCGGCGCTGGAGGCCCTGCTGTTTGAGGCGCTGCCCGTGCTGGATCACGGCTTTGTCCGGGTGATTGACTACATGGGCGATGACGCCGCCATTGTGCAGGCAGCGCGCGTATCCTATGGCCGTGGCACCCGCGCGGCGAATGAGGATCGCGGCCTGATCCGTTACCTGATGCGCCACCGCCACAGCACACCCTTTGAGATGTGCGAAATCAAGTATCACGTTAAGCTGCCGATCTTTATCGCGCGGCAATGGATCAGGCACCGCACCGCCAATGTGAATGAATATTCCGCGCGCTATTCCATCCTGGACCGCGAATTCTACATCCCCGCGCCGGAAAATCTGGCCGCGCAATCTGCCAGTAACCGC
The DNA here is from genome assembly GCA_044236185.1 of Roseomonas sp. Classification (GTDB taxonomy): domain Bacteria; phylum Pseudomonadota; class Alphaproteobacteria; order Acetobacterales; family Acetobacteraceae; genus Neoroseomonas. The sequence goes on from JBIIGZ010000201.1 coordinate 1,899, forward strand.
CAGGGGCGCGGCGATGTGCTTGAAGGCGCGGAAGCCGCGCGCGTGCTTGATCTGCTGCGTGAAGACGCCACGCGCAATTACGATCACTACCTTGAAATGCTGAATGAGGATGATGAAGGTGCTGCGCGTGATGAAAGCCGCCAGGGCCTGGCGCGCGAATTGGCGCGGATGAACCTGACGCTCAATGCCTATACGCAATGGTATTGGAAGACGGATTTACACAATCTGCTGCATTTCCTGTCGCTCCGCGCCGATGCCCATGCGCAATATGAAATCCGCGTATATGCGGAGGCCATGCTCAAAACCGTTGAGGCCTGGGTGCCGATGGCCTTTGAAGCCTTCCGCGATTACCGCATGGGCGCGGTGACGCTCTCCGCGCAAATGATCGCGATCCTGCGCCGCATGCTGGCGGGTGAGGCAGTCACACAGGAAACGAGCGGGCTTTCCAAGCGCGAATGGCGGGAAATGATGGATATGCTGGGGCAGAAGGTCTGACCCCATGTCCGATGCGCGCGGAAGGGGCGTGGCGCGTCAAGTGCATTCCGGCGGGCAGGCGGGCGGGCAGGCGCGGACGGCATGGCGGAAAGCCAAAGCCCCTACCGCCGGGTGGCGTCAGCGCTTTGGCTTCATCATCGCTTTTGTGCTGGCGACATTGATCGGCCTGCCACTCGCGAATGCCTTGATGGGTCAGGTCGCGGCCATGGTGCTGGCCGCGTTTATTGGTGGGTTTGCGCTGGGGCGGATGACGCTGAAGCGTCGCTAACCCCACTCACTCCATCACAATCTTCGGTGCCGCATCCGCTTTCGCCGCTGCCTTTTCCCAAACCCGGCGCGCGATGCGGCGATAGGTTTGCGCCTCATCCGAATCAGGCCGCGCCATCACAATCGGCGTGCCGGCATCGGCCAATTCCCGGATTTCGAGCTTCAGCGGCAATTCGCCGAGAAACTCCACACCCAGCCTCTCCGCTTCCCGCCGCGCGCCGCCATGGCTGAAGATATCCGATTGATGGCCGCAATTGGGGCAGCAGAAGAAGGACATATTCTCAATCAGCCCCAGTACCGGGACATTGACCTTCTCGAACATGCGCACGCCGCGCCTGGCATCCAGCAGCGCCACATCCTGCGGTGTGGAGACAATCACCGCCCCCGCCAAGGGCACACGCTGAGACATGGTCAACTGCGCATCACCCGTGCCGGGGGGCATATCCACAATCATCACATCCAAGGGGCCCCAGGCGACTTGCCCCATCATTTGCTCCAACGCGCCCATCACCATGGGGCCGCGCCAGATCATGGGTGTTTCTTCTTCCACCAGGAACCCGATGGACATGGCCTTCAGACCCCAGCGGCTGAGTGGGGTAATGCGTTGCCCCTCAGACCGCGGCCTTTCGCGCGTGCCCAGCATTTGCGGCAGTGATGGCCCGTAAATATCCGCGTCCAGTAGCCCAACCTTGAGGCCATCCGCCGCCAAGGCGACCGCCAGATTGACCGCAGTGGTGGATTTGCCGACGCCACCTTTGCCAGAGGCAACGGCGATGATCGCCCGCACATCGGAAAGCAGCATCGGGCCAGGGCCAGCCGGGCCGCGCGGGGCGGCCGGGCGGGCGGCGGTTGCGGCTTCGGCGCGGTGCGCGGTCAGCACCACAGTTGCGGAAATCACCCCCGGCACGGCGCGGGCGGCGGCTTCGGCCGCAGCGCGCACCGGTTCCATGCTGGCGGCGGCTTCGCGGGCCACCTGCAGCGCGAAATGGACCATGCCATCGCGCACCACCAGGCCCTGTACCATGCCGGCGGCCACCACATCCCGGCCGGAAGCCGGGTCCTTCACTGCCGTCAGGGCCTTGGTCACCGCTGCCGCCAAATCATCCGCCATCGCTTGAAAAGCCCCTGCCCATGGTCAATATCCGCCCGACCCGGCATTACAGCGCTGTTAGCTGCTTTCCGGGAGGGTCGCGCGCCTCTATATGGGGGTTGGCTTCCCGCTTGAAGCATCCCGCCCGATTTTGGGCTTTTTGTTTTTGACGTTCACCTGCTGGAGGCCACGCCTTTCATGCCCTGGAATAACAATAGTGGCGGTCAAAGCCCCTGGGGCAATCCGCGCCCTCAGGGCCCTTGGGGCCAGCCCCCTTCGGGTGGCGGAGGTGGCGGCGGCCAGGGTGGCCGTGGTCCGGATATAGATGATGCGATCCGTCAAGCGCAGGACGCCATTCGCCGTGTGCTGCCAAGTGGTGGCGCCGGCGGTGGCAAGCTGGTCGCCCTGGTTGGCATTGTGGTGGTGCTCGGCTGGGCGCTTTCCGGCTTTTATCGGGTGCAGCCGGATGAACAGGGCGTGGTCATGCGCTTTGGCGCCTTCAGCCATACCACCCAGCCCGGTTTGAATTATCGTCTGCCTTGGCCAGTTGAAAGCCACACCACGCCGCGTGTCACGCGCATCAACCGCGTGGATATCGGCTTTGTCGGTGCGCAGGATGGCAGCATCACCGGTGGGCGCGTTATGGCCGCGCGCGATGTTCTCGAAGAAAGCCTGATGCTGACGGGCGATGAGAATATCATTGACATTGATGTCGCCGTGTTTTGGCGCATCCGCGATGCGGGCGAATTCCTGTTCAATACGCGCAACCCTGAAAGCACGGTGAAGACCGCGGCTGAAAGCGTGATGCGCGAAGTGATCGGGCGCACCGCGATCCAGCCGGCGCTGACCGAAGCGCGCGCGCAGATCGAACAGGAAGTGCGCCGCGGCGCCCAGGCGATTATGGACCAATACAAGGCCGGCATTGAAGTGACGCAGGTGCAATTGCAGAAGGTGGACCCGCCAGCGCAGGTGGTTGATGCCTTCCGTGATGTGCAGCGCGCCAATGCGGACCGTGAGCGTTTGCGCAATGAAGCTGAGAGCTTCCGCAACGACATCATCCCCCGCGCCCGTGGTGAGGCCGAACGTATGGTGCAGGAAGCCCAGGGCTTCCGTGAAAGCCAAGTGGCGCGCGCCGGCGGTGAAAGTGCCCGCTTCCTATCCGTGCTGTCCGCTTATGAATTGGCGCGCGATGTGACCACCCGCCGGATGTATCTGGAAACCATGGAAGAAATCCTGCGCCGCAACCCCAAGGTCATTGTGGATGACCGCTTGCAGGGCGTGGTGCCCTTCCTGCAATTGGGTGAAAACGGGGGCGCGCGACAGCCGCCTGCCGCAACACCTCAGCAGCGGCCCGCGCCGCTGCCGCCAGGCGCTGCCGCCGCGCCCATGTTGCAAAACCGCACGGGGGCGCCACGATGAACCGCTCTGTTATTCTGCTCGGCATTCTTGCCGCGGCAATCTTCACCGCGTCTTCCACGCTGTTCACGGTGCATCAGACGCAGCAGGTGCTGATCACGCAATTCGGCGAACCACGCCGCGTGATCAAGGAACCCGGCTTGCACTGGAAGCTGCCTTTCATCCAGTCAGTCATTACCTTTGACCGGCGCTTGCTTGATTTTGATGCGCCGGGGGAGGAAGTGATCCTGGGCGATCAACGCCGGCTGATTGTGGATAGCTTCACGCGCTATCGCATCACCGATCCGCTACGCTTCTTCCAGACGGTGGGCGCGACGGAAGCTGGCATTCGCGCTCGGCTTAATTCTATCGTCACCTCGTCGCTCCGCCGGGTTATGGGTAACGAACCCCTGTTGTCGGTTCTGTCAGCTGAACGAGCTCGCATCATGGGTGAGATCCGCGGTCAGGTGAATGAAGAAGCGCGCCAATTCGGCATTGCCGTGGAAGATGTGCGCATTCGCCGCGCTGATCTGCCGGGCGAAAACACGCAAGCCATCCTGTCGCGCATGCAATCCGAACGTGAACGCGTGGCGCGCGAAGCCCGCGCTGAAGGTGCGGAAGTGGCGCAGCGCGTGCGCGCAA
>JBIIGZ010000202.1:0-5769 GCA_044236185.1 Roseomonas sp.
ATTTGCCGGCGATTTCGTCCGCCGCGTGAATGACATGGCGGGCGGGCGCCTGCGCCTTGAATTGCTCGCCGCCGGCGCCGTGGTTGGCGCCTTCCAGCTTCTGGATGCGGTCAGCGCCGGGACGCTGGATGGCGGCCATGGCGTGCCGGCCTATTGGTTCGGCAAGAACAAGGCGTTTTCGCTATTCGGCACCTCCCCGCCCTGGTTCGGTGATGCGAACCAATTGCTCGGCTGGTATCATTATGGTGGCGGCGAAGCGCTCTATAATGAATTGCTCAATGACCATGTGAAGGTGAATGTCGTCTCCTTCATGACCGGGCCGATGCCGACCCAGCCGCTGGGTTGGTTCAAGAATGTGATCGAACGTCCGGAACAACTGCGCGGCCTGAAGTATCGCACCGTGGGCCTGGCGGCGGATTTGTTTGCGGAACTCGGTGCCGCCGTGGTGTCCTTGCCTGGTGGTGAAATCGTGCCCGCTTTGGAACGCGGCGTGATTGACGGGGCGGAATTCAACAACCCGTCTTCGGACCGCGTGCTTGGCTTCCCGGATGTGGCGAAGGTCTACATGATCCAGTCCTTCCATCAGCGCACGGAAAGCTTCGAAGTGCTGTTCAACAAGGCGAAGTTCGCGGCACTTCCGGCCGAGCATCAGGCGATCATCAAATTCGCTTCTGAAAGCGCCTCCGCGGATATGTCCTGGAAGCTGCAGGATCGCTATTCGCGCGACCTGCTTGCCTTGGGCCAGCAGCAGGGCGTGCAGGTGCGCCCGACACCGCGCCCCGTTCTGGACGCGCAGCTGGCCGCCTGGAATCGCGTGGTGCAGAAGTATGAGGGCGATGCCTCCTCAGCCGCTGCCGGCCCCTTCTTCAAGAAGGTTTGCGACAGCCAGCGTGACTGGTGCCGCCGCGTGGGCAATTTCTTCCTGCGCTATGAAGCAAGCCCGGTGATTTCCTATAATCACTTCTTCGGCTCACGCTAAGGGAAAGTAATGGGGTGCGGGTTGCGGCCCGCACCCTTTTTGATGCCCCAAACTTAAGGGGCCATGATCGAAAGCCCACATCATGCAGCGTCTGCTTCTCGGCATTGATCGCTTCAGCACCCTGGTCGGCCAGACCTTCTCCTGGAGCATCCTGGTGCTGACCTTTGTCGTGACCTATGAAGTTGTCATGCGCTACGCCTTCCGTGCGCCGACCACCTGGGCTTATGACACTTCCTATATGTTGTACGGCACTTTGTTCATGATGGCAGGTGCCTATGCGCTGTCGCGCAATGGGCATGTGCGCGGCGATTTTCTTTATCGGAATTTCAAGCCTGAAAATCAGGCGAAGCTTGATCTGGTTCTTTACATCCTGTTTTTCTTCCCGGCGATTTTTGCCTTTATGATTTCCGGCTGGACATTCTTCACGCAAAGCTTCGCGCAGAATGAAAGATCCATGTTCAGCCCAACCGGCCCGGTGATCTGGCCCTTCAAGTTCCTGATACCGGTGGTGGGCGTGCTGTTGCTGCTGCAAGGCATTGTGGAAGTTGTGCGCTGCATCCAATGCATCCGCACTGGTGCCTGGCCAAAGCGGCTTTCGGATGTGGAAGAATTGGACCAGCAAATCCTTGCCGCCGCCGCCGAACAGGACCCCGAGGAATTGGCTCGCCGAATGGCGGCTTCCGGCCAGATCCCCTTAGACACGCCAAAGAAGGGCTGAAGCGCCATGTCTGACGGTATGCTCGGGCTCACGCAGCTCTTTCTGTTCCTGTTCTTCATCATGCTGGGTTTCCCGATTGCCTTCACACTGATGGCGATGGGCTTGTTCTTTGGCTATCTTGGCATGCAGGAACGCATTTTTGACCTGCTGGTGCAGCGCACCTATGCGGTCATGTCGAATGATGTGTTGATCAGCGTGCCGCTTTTCGTGCTCATGGGCTATATCATCGAACGCGCGAATATTTTGGACCGATTATTCCGATCCTTGCAGATGGCGAGTGGGAATATTCCGGGCTCGCTCGCGGTGGCGACATTGGCGACTTGCGCGCTGTTCGCAACCGCAACCGGGATTGTTGGGGCCGTTGTGACCCTTATGGGCCTGCTCGCGTTTCCGGCCATGCTCCGCGCGGGTTATGATGTCAGGCTGGCATCGGGGGTCATTTGCGCGGGCGGCTGCCTTGGCATCCTGATCCCGCCTTCCATCATGCTGATCCTTTTTGGCGCGACCGCGGGGGTTTCGGTGGTCCAGCTTTATGCCGCTGCCTTCATTCCCGGCGTCATGCTGGCAGGCTTATACATCCTCTATGCCATGGGCATCGCCATCGTGAAGCCGCAAATGGCGCCGCGCCTGCCGCCTGAGGAAGTGAATATCCCCTTCCACAAGATCGCCTTGTCGCTGCTCACGTCTTTCATCCCGCTCGCGGCACTGATTGCCATGGTGCTTGGCGCCATTCTGATGGGGCTTGCGACACCATCCGAAGCCGCGGCCATGGGCAGTCTTGGGTCCATCATCCTCGCCATCGTCTATCGGTCTTTTTCCTTTGCCAAGCTCAAGGAAAGCGTATTTCTGACGGCGCGCACCTCCGCCATGGTGTGCTGGTTGTTTGTGGGGAGTGCGATTTTCTCCTCGGTCTTTGGCTATCTTGGTGGGCAGGATTTGGTGGAGCAATTCTTCAAATCCCTGCCGCTTAATACCTTCACCTTCATGATCCTGGCGCAGTTGCTGATCTTCATCCTGGGCTGGCCCTTGGAATGGACAGAAATCATCGTGATTTTCGTGCCGATCTTCCTGCCGCTATTGGATGATTTCGGCGTTGATCCGCTGTTCTTCGGCGTGATGGTGGCGCTGAACCTGCAAACCTCCTTCCTGTCGCCGCCGGTTGCCATGGCGGCATTCTATCTGAAGGGCGTGGCGCCGAAGCATGTGCGGCTTGAGGATATCTTCCGGGGCTGCATGCCCTTCATCTACATCGTCATCATGTGCATGTTGGCGATGTATGTCTTCCCCGGCCTGGTAACCTGGTTGCCTGAACAGCTTTACGGTTCTACGCCTGTCAGCGGCACACCAATCCAATTGGATGCCCCGCCCGAAGGCGGCTTTCAGGAAGATGAAGCCTTGAAGATTGCCGATTAGGACCATGGACCAGGACCCCATCACACGCGCCATTGGCTATCTGTCTGAGGCGTTTGAAACCGGCAATCCGCTGGCGCCCTTGCCAGAGGAAATCGCCATCATCACCCAAGATGACGCCGAGGAAGTGGCCGGCGGCGTATTGGCGCGGCTTGGCTTTGCGCCTTGCGGTGTCAGGGTTGCGCCGGCCGCCGATGGCAGCCTGATCACCGGCCCCATGCTGGAAGCGCGCTTTCTGGATGATGGGGCGGGGCTGTCGCTTGAGATCATGCGCCATGGCCGCGCCTCGGCCGCCTTGCTTGGTGTGCTGGGCGCAGCGCTGGAGCCTGAGGCGACATCGCCGCCCGAGATCACCGCCATCCACCCGGCGCTGGATATCAGCGCCAGCCGCTTCACCCAAGGCCCGGCGGATCGCTTTGCGGAAATTGCTGATCTGGCCGGGCTTGGGCTGCTGGTGTTGGGCAAGCGCCGCCCCATGCCCGAAGCGCCAAGCCGGGTTGCGCTGATTGAAGGCGAAGGCGCGCCGCGCGGCAAAGCCTTTGATATCCACGCGGCCTTTGCCCTGGCAGCGGCGGAGGCGCGGCGCTTGGGCGGCTTGCCGGCAGGTGCGGTGCTGGTGGTGGCCGGGCTTGGCGCACCGGTGGTAGGGTTGCAAGCGGGCGCGCGGCTGACAGCGCGCTTTAGCGGGATTGGCAAGGTGAGTGCGCGCTGTGGCTGAGCGAAGCCGTTTTCACGTCACGACACTCACCAGCAAGTAAAGCCCCCAAAGCGTCACCGCCACGGCGCCGATCCTATCGGCATGCCAGCGCAGCCGGTTTCCGAAAGCCATGCGCATCGCAGCCTGCATCGGCAGGGCATCCGGGGCATGGCGTTCAGCCACCATCAGCCAAATCTCGCTATGGCGCATATCCTGGCTTGGCACATAGGCGAGTTTCAGCAGCACAATCAGCCAAAGCAGCGTGACCAAGATGGCCGCTGAACGCAGCGCCAGCGCCCACTGGAAGGAAAGCGACAGGAAGATGAGCACGATGGCGAGGCTCGCGAAGCCAAGCGCGCGCCGGATGACCAGGTCAGCCAATGCCTCAAGCCGTTCCAGGGTATCGTCCTCATTTCCGCAGCACCCGGGATAGCCGGGGCCGGTCGGCGCGAGCCTAAACCCATTCAAGCGCGGCTGGAAACACGCGCTTGCGTGAAGGGGCGCTCAGCCCAGGCCGAGCAAAACCAGCAAAAGCGCCGTGCCAAACCAGACCATCATCGCCCTTTCCAAGCCAAGGCCAAGCCGCTCAGAGATCGCGGCCGGTACGGCGGAGAGCAGGAGCGTCGCGGTGGAGACAATGAGCGAGGCGCCGTAATACACAACCTCCTTCGTCGGCGGCAAAAGTTCTGGCAGCCAGACGGGGTAAAGGTGCCAGACCACCGGCAGGGTTGGGCTGATCATGCCATTCAGCAGACAGGTCGCGACAGTCGCCACGAAAAGGTTTTGCGGGGTCATCATGGCGGCTACCCTGCCCCTGGTGGGCTGATGCGCGGCGCATAGCCAAGCCCAACCATCAGCAAGCCAAAAATCATCCGCAGAGCGAAAAGCCAAAAGGCCGCAACCAAGGGCAGGAAGTGCGGAGCGACATAGGAAGGTACAAGCCGCTCGGCGGTCCAGACCGCCCAACCGGTCAGCATCTGAAAGCCGCGCCAGATGTAATTGCTGTTCGTCGGCGTCATGAAGAATTGCATCATGAAACGGCCAATGCAGCCCCAGGCCGTCAGCGCCAGGAAATAGGTCACCACCCAAAAGGGCAGATAGCCAAGGATGAAATTGCTTTCCATAAGGCCCTAATTGATGGGGCGGCTGCGTTTCCGCAACCGCCCCACAACATCACGCCAGAGCGGCGCTTTGGTTATTCCACCGCGTCGCGCTTGTCAGCAAGACGCACACCACCCTTCGGGATGCGGATATCGTCAATGAAATCCTGCATCGCCTGGCTTGGCGCCGCGGTGAATTGCGACACAACATAGATGACCAGGAAGGAAATCGGCACGCCGAAGATACCGGCGGAAATGCTGCCAATCCCCCACATGCGCCCGGTCACCCGATTGCGCAGTACGATGGTATCGGTCGTCATCGGGCTGCCCCAGATGTTACCGATCCAGGCAAGCGCCCCATCCTTCACCGCTGCGGTATTGGCGAGGATCGCCGCCGCTTCCGCCCGCAATTCAGGCGAGGTGAAGTTCTGGTTGATGCTGCCCACCTGCCGCGCCGCGGCAATGATCGCATCCTTCGATCCGAATAGCTGGACGAAGTCCATCCCGAACCATTCAGAATAAATCATGTAGCCGAAGGTGACCACATAACCCACGGCCATGCCCAAAACGGCGGCGGTATTGGTGGTTTTCTTGTACCACACCCCCATCACCAGCGCCGCAAATAGACCGGCGGCAGCGATGGAGAAGGCCCAGGCAACCAGGAACAGAATATCCGCCCCGGCATTCCCCGCGACCCAAGCCGCAGCCACTGCCACAGCCAGCAGCAAGACGCGCGAGACAGTCAGCCGGCGCGCGGTCGGCGCGTTGCGGTCAATCATCTTGTAATACACGTCATGCGACAGCGCGTTAGCAAGTGCCAGTAGCAGACCATCGGCGGTGGAAAGCGCCGCAGCCAAACCACCCG